>JBMYTL010000010.1:0-67694 GCA_049604295.1 Gammaproteobacteria bacterium | reverse complement strand
AACGGCGCCGTGCTTTCGCAGGGCGCCGTGATCATTTTTTCTGGCGGAGAAGGAGATTACTCCGGGCATCCATGCCCTACGTCCCTTCGGGACCGCCGCTGCGCGCCGTTCAGGATCGCTCCAGGCGATCCTGTCGAACCCGTCTGTATTGATTCCGAGGGTTCGAACCCCTCCCTCGGAAACAACAACGGCGCCGTGCTTTCGCAGGGCGCCGTGATCATTTTTTCTGGCGGAGAAGGAGGGATTCGAACCCTCGATACGCTATTAACGTATACACACTTTCCAGGCGTGCGCCTTCAACCACTCGGCCACCTCTCCAGAAACTCAAATTGTCGTGGTCCTTGGCAAGACAGAGCCTGCATCGAACCGGCGCACACAATGCGTGCGCATTACTCCGGGCATCCTGCCCTACGCCCCTTCGGGGCCAGCCTTCGGCTGTTGAAAATCGCTCCCGGCGATTTTCTCAACCACTCGGCCACCTCTCCGGATTCGCTCAACCCACGGCACTGACGTACCCCGGATTCGCGAGGGCGCGAAGCGTATACCAAGATGCCCCATGGGTGCAATTGAAGCGAGCCAGCGGCCCACCGGGGTTGCGGCAGCGGGGTTTCAGGGGCACGAACCCCAACAACGCTCGATTGCGGGAACTGGCCAAAACACCCACTATCGCGGGCTCCCTGAGCTGTGAATCCGTACCGTGGTTTCGAGGCTCATCGGTACCCCCGCCTGTGACGAGCAGATATTTCATGGCCTCCGGAAAGAATTCTGATGATGCCCCGGTCCTGATTGATGTGACGGGATCAAAAGAGAGCCGCTTCAAGGCCTTGGTCGATGGTTATTCGCAAGACCTCTACCGCTTTGCCTTCTGGCTCTGCAAGGAACCAGCCCAGGCGGAAGACCTCGTTCAGGAGACGTTCACACGCGTGTGGAAGTCCCTGGACAGCCTGCGCGACCCGGCCGCGGCCAAGGGCTGGCTCTTCACGATCCTGAAGCGCGAACACGCACGGCAATTCGAGCGTATCCGCCCCGAAATAGCGGATGTCGAACCGGAAACGGTGGGCACCCGGGGCGAGTACGACACCAGCACGGAGGCCTTTGCGCTGCGCCGGGCCCTGGAGAACCTGGCGGCGGAGTACCGCGAACCCCTGGTGATGCAGGTCATCGGCGGTTTCAGTTGCGACGAAATCGCGGAAAAGATGGACCTCGGTCGCGGTGCCGTGATGACCCGGCTCTTCAGGGCACGCAAGCAGTTGCGCGCCATGCTGGAGGACAGCGACGACGACCTGCCCTGGTCCGACACGCAGTGAACACGTGGCGAACCAACGAGCCATGACCATGAATACAGAGCAATTCAGACAACGCGCACTCGCCGATCCCTGGGACCAGGACCCCGACTTTCTGGCCGCGCGCGATGCCGACGACACCAACGCCGCTTTTCTCGAGGAGTTGCAGGGGCTCGACCGCCAGCTGGCCGAGGTGATGAAGGTGCCCGTCCCTGACGGCTTGAGCGAGCGCATCCTGGCCCGCGCCATGGGCGATGCTGACGTGCAGGCGGCTCCTGAACTCCCCCCCGCCGACGCCGCCAAGAGGGACCCGGGCGACCCGGATACCGGCAATTTGCAGGACGAACTGGCTCAAAGACGCGCACGTACCCAACTCAAAAACCAGGGCCCCTTCCAACGCTTCGCCCTGGCGGCGAGCCTGGTTTTGAGCATCGGCGTGGCGGCGTTCATGGGCTACCGCTTCTACGAGTTGCAGTACCAGTTCGACGACCTGCAGTCGGCGGTACTCGCCCACAGCACCCACGAGCCCCATTCCTGGTTCACCAAGGCGACGCTTAAACGTTCCGACGTTCAGAAGGTGCTGCTCGGTTTCGGCGGGCGCCTGACCCGGGACATCCCCGCCACCTACGTGAACCGTTGCCGACTGCGCCATTACGACGGCGTGCATCTGGTGGTCCAGGAACAGGGCATCCCGGTCACCGTGTATTTCATGAACAAGGAACATGTGGACCGGGAGATCACCGCCGATGACGGCGAGTACCTGACGGTCATGATGCCCGGCAATGACCGCGGCAGCTGGGCGGCGGTGGTCCACGAAGGTCAGGATCCGACCATTGCCCGCACCGCCATGCACCGGGTCAGCGATGCCGTGGAGTGGAGGCTTTAGGGAATTACGAGCCGTTCCGGAACGAAAAAAAGGGGGCCCTGACAGGGCCCCCTTTTTGCTTGGCGGAGAGGGTGGGATTCGAACCCACGGACCCGGTAAGGGGTCACTCGATTTCGAGTCGAGCCCGTTCGGCCACTCCGGCACCTCTCCCGGGCTCATCGGGATGCCTTGCTCGGCCACCCGGTGAAGGCGGCGGATTCTACACGATCAACGGCCGGTATCAGCAGCCCCGAAGCAGAAGCCGCGGAGCACTCGTGCGTGCTGGGCTTTCGGAACCGCCGGCCGACGATCTCACGTACACTCGTAACCCTATGGAACGCATAAGAATTCCAATCCTGGGCCTGTTGCTCCTTCTGCTGACAGCTTGTGGGGAGAAGCCACTCAGCCAGCTGGAGGAGGTGCGTGCCCGTGGCGAACTTGTCGTGGTGACGCGCAACGCGGGCACGACCTATTTCACCGGTGCCTCTGGCCCCACGGGGTTCGAGTACGAACTGGCCCGACGCTTCGCGAAACACCTCGGCGTGGGGCTACGCATGGAGGTGCCGGAGCGTTTCCCGGATGTCTTGAAACGCGTGGAAGCAGGCACCGCTGACCTGGCCGCGGCGGGCCTGAGCGTCACCAAGAAGCGCCTGCAACGGGTTCGCTTCGGGCCCAGCTACCACCATATCCGCCAACAGATCATCTACCGCAGCGGACGCACGCGGCCGCGCCAGGTGGAACACCTCATGGATGGCCAGCTCGAGATCATCGCCGGTTCCAGCCACGAGGAGACCCTGCTGCGTCTGCGCCACAACGGCTACCCCAAGCTGGCTTGGAAGGCCCATGAGGATGAGGACAGCGAGACCCTCATGCGTTGGGTTTCAGAGGAGTTGATCGACTTCACCGTGGCCGATTCCGACGAAGCCGCCGTGGCGCGGCTGTCCTACCCCGACCTGCGCGTTGGCTTCAACCTGACCAAACCCGAGCCGCTGGCCTGGGCCTTTTCCAAGGACCGCGATGACAGCCTGTTCGACGAGGCAGGTGTGTTCTTCGCCCAGCTTCGCGAAAGCGGCGAGTTGAACCACCTGATCCGCGATTACTACGGCTTCCTGCTGCGCTTCAACCTGGTCACGGCCAAGACCTTCAGCCTGGACTACCGCCTGCGCCTGCCCCGCTACCGCGGCGCCTTCGAGCACTATGCCCGCGAGAACGGCCTGGACTGGAAGCTGCTCGCCGCCCTCGGTTACCAGGAATCCCGTTGGGACCCGAGCGCCGTCTCACCCACCGGGGTCAAAGGCCTCATGATGCTCACCCAGGGAACAGCACGCATGATGGGGATCGAGGACCGCGAGGACCCCATCCAGAGCATCGATGGCGGGGCGCGTTACCTGGTGCGGGTGAAGAACAAGATTCCCGAGCGCATCCCTGAACCGGATCGCACCTGGTTCGCCCTCGCCAGTTACAACGTCGGCTACGGCCACCTGGAAGATGCACGCATCCTCACCCAGAAGGGCGGGGGCAACCCGGACCGCTGGGATGATGTCGCCAAGTGGCTGCCACGCCTGGCCGAGCGCAAGTGGTACACCCAGACCCGCTACGGCTACGCCCGGGGCGGCGAGCCGGTGGTCTATGTGGACCGCATCCGGCGCTATCTGAACCTGCTCAACTGGCTGGTCAGCCGGGAATCCGGCCCCGAACAGCCCCCCCGCCCCTCAGCCCTGGACGCCGTACCTTCGAGCCTGTGATGGGCCCGTCAGCGGGCATCACCGGCCAGCCCTGCGCAATCAGACCCTGATCTGAAGCGCGCACGGACTCAGGATGGCGGCCGCGTCACGCCCATCGGGATGGGTACTCCGATCACCGCTCACGGCACGCCGCCTCAACCCGGTACGGTCCCGCTCTGTCCCGCCCGATCCAGCCAGGCCTCAATATCAGTGAGCAGTGCCCGCACCAGGCCTTGCAGCCGCGCTTCATCGGGCGGTGGCCCCTCCCCCACCCGCAGGCCGTAGATCCATAGCGGCTCCGGCAGGTCACCCAGGGCCCGTCCCAGGCGCAGGACCTCGGCAAGCCCCAGCCCATGGCTGCTGAAGGCATGCCTTTGGGCGAACAGATCCAGGTCCGCGAAGCGCTCCAGGGTCGTCCCATCGCTCCCTTCGCCCCCGACCCTCTCCGGATCATGAACAGCATCCACAACAATCCCAAGCCCGGCACCAGCCAGGGCTTCGAGGACCCGGCCATCGGGCGCACTGAGGTTCCGACAGAGGATGGATGTGTTCCGGCCCGTGCTCCCGACCAAGGTCCCGAGGGACTCAACCACGCGCCAACCCAGGTCATCGGCACCGTGGGGCGACCCGATCCCGAGCACCACCACCCGCCCGACCGGCGTAACGCCCATCAGCGCCGCACGCGCAGGGTCAGGAAGTGCGTCGCGCAGGAGATGCAGGGGTCATAGTTGCGGATCACCGTTTCCGCGCGCAGGCGCAGTTCGGCCTCGTCGCGGTCGAGGCCGAACTCGCTCAGTTCGCGGTGCAGGTCCGCCTCGATGCGCCCCTGGTTCTGGCTGGTCGGGGGGACGATACGGGCGTTGAGCACGTGGCCGCGATCATCCAGTTCATAGCGGTGCCAGAGCAGCCCCCGGGGGGCCTCGCTGGCCCCGCAGCCGATACCGGCCCCGGGTTGAAACGCTGCGTGGGGCTCGTCGGTCGACCGGTAGGCCACGAGCAGATCACGGGCCTCGAGCACCGCGTGATAGAGCTCGGCGCAGCGTGCGCGCAGGCTGTGAAACATATTGCCCGGATCGATGCACGCACCCAGAGATTGAACCTCGGGCCGCAGCCCCGCAGCGTTGAGCGCCACCCGTGCCAGGGGACCAACCAGGTAAGGCGCGCCGTTCAGATCGCAGAACAGGGCGGTGGAATGGGGACGGTGGGACTCGGTGAAGTGATCGGGCCATTCGCCAGCCGTAAGCGTCAGACCCGCGCTGTCATGCAGACGTGCGGCAATGCTGGGATAAGGGTCTGACGCCGGTTCCAGGGCCACATGGGTGAACGACTGGGATACCCCCGGCAGCTCCAGTTGCGCAGCCCACCCGGCCAGCGCGCGGGCATCATCCACCGCCTCATCGGCGCGGGCCAACAGCGTGTCCACGTCGGCCTGGGTCGGGGCACGGGTGAACCCGCCGATACATGCGCCCACCGGATGCACCGACCGCCCACCCAACAGGGCGATCAGTGCGTTGCCGAAAGACTGCAGCCGCAGGCCCCGGCGCACCAGTTCACCGTGTTCAGCGGCCATCTCGATGACGCTGCCGAAACCGAGAAAGTCCGGCGCCGCCAACAGATGCACATGCAATGCATGACTCTGAATCCATTCGCCGCAATAGAACAGGCGGCGCATGTCCACCACCCAGTCGCTGACCTCCACGCCCAGGGCCTGCTCCAGGGCCGTGGCCGCGCTCATCTGGTAGGCCACGGGGCAGATACCGCAGATGCGTGCCACCGCGTCGATCACGTCCGTCGCCGGGCGACCCTCGAGCAGCTTCTCGAAATAACGCGGCGGCTCGAAGATACGCAGGGCCAGATGCTCGATACGGCCGTCACGCACGTCCAGCTCCAGTGCCCCTTCCCCCTCGACGCGGGTCAGGGCCGGAACACGAATGGATACGGTCCGCGTCATGACGTTTGCCCCCCTTTCGGTGCCGGGGAGGAGATCACGGCCGGGGCCGCCTTACGCCAACGGGGCGCGTGGGCATTGATGAACAACAGGCGTTGGGCCACGGCTTCGTCGGGTTCGCCCATGCGATGCAGCCGGTCCATCCAGTTGCGCACCGTCTCGTTGCCCCCGGCATCCGCAACGGGTCCGAAGCAGCCGTAGCAGGCGCGCCCCACTCCCGGACACAAGGCACCACAACCACCCCGGGTGATGGGGCCCATGCAGGGCTCATCTCCGGTCACCATGACGCAGGCGTTACCGGCACGCTTGCACTCCATGCACACGTTGGCACCGGGCAGGCGGGGCGTCGCCGACACCAGCAGTTGACTGACGATGGCCATGACCTGGGCACCATTCACCGGGCAACCCTGGATCTCGAAATCCACGGGCACCAGCTCGGCCACGGCCCGGGACTGGGCCAGGGTCTCAATGTGCTCGGGCGAGGCATAGACCGCCCCTTTCCACGCTTCGTGATCAGCGATGTTGCGCAGGGCCTGGATGCCACCCGCGGTGGCGCAGGCGCCCAGGGTCACCAGCAAGCGGCTGTTGGCGCGCACGGCCCGTATGCGCTCGACTTCGTCGCCCGTGGAGATGCTGCCCTCCACGAAGGCGATATCCACGGGTGTTTCCGGGTCAAAGGGCCCGGCTTCGGCGAAGTGCACGATCTCCACCCGCTCCGCCAGTTGCAGAAGGGCCTCTCCGGCGTTCAGAAAGGCCAGCTGGCAGCCATCGCAGGAACTGAACTTATGCACGGCCACGCGGGGCTTGGCCGGAGTCTGGGTAACCATGGTCAGAACCCCCTGCGCCCCAGGTGGGCGCTGACCTCTGGCCAGGCGAATACCGGGCCGTCACGGCACAGGAAACGACCGCCCAATTGGCACTGGCCACAATGACCGGTCGCGCATTTCATGCCCCGCTCCAGGGACAGGTGGATCGTCCCGGGGTTCAGGCCCAACTCCACCAGTCGGCGTGCCCCGGCGACCATCATGGGTTCGGGCCCACACATCATGGCCACGGTCCGTCCGGGGTCCAGGCGAACCCGGTCCAACAGCCGGGTAACCGGACCGACCGTGCCCGACCAGGCGTGCCCCGCCTCATCGGCGGCCAGGTGCACCTCGGCCCCGCCGGCCGCCCAGGCGTCGTAACGCGAACGCCAGATCAGGTCATCGGAGTGCTTGACGCCTTGCAGGATGATGAGCCGCCCGAAACGTCCGGGGCGGCGACGCAGGTACTCGATGACTGACACCACCGGTGCACAGCCCAGGCCACCGGTCAGAATCAACACGTCCCTGCCCTCGGCCTCGCCCAGGGGCCACCCCCGGCCGTAGGGTCCGCGCATGCCCAGGCGGGCACCGACCGGCAGTTGCGTCAACGGCCGGGTGACCCGTCCCACGGCGCGGATGGTGTGGTCGAACAGGTGTTCGTCCTCCGGGTCCGACACGATGGAGATAGCGGCGGCGCCCATGCCGAACAGATACAGCATGTTGAACTGCCCCGGCTGAAAGACAAAAGAACGGTGCAGGCCCTCATCAACCAGGCGTAGGCGCAGGGTGGTGATGTCCGCGGCCTCGCGCACCCGTTCGATGACCTCCGCCTGGTGCATCAGGGCCGGTGAATCGTGCATGACCGGGTTCATGATCACCCCTCCCCTCCGTCGCCCGGCCCACCCTCGCCCGGCCCACCCTCGCCCGGCCCACCCTCGCCCGGCCCGGGCCCGTCGACGATGGCATGGACCTCCGCCACCAGATCGATGGCCGCCGGACACCCGTTGATGCAACGCCCGCAGCCCGTACAGCCCCCGCGACCGTATTGATCCACCCAACCGGCCAGCTTGTGGGTCACCCATTGGCGGTAGCGGCTGCGCACATCCGGGCGCACGCGCCAGCCCGCCATGTGACCGTGGGTGGCCGTGAAGCAGGAATCCCAGTGCCGTTCCGTCTCACTGATCCGGCCATCCAGGGCGGGGCGTTCGTCCACGTCGTGGCAGAAGCAGGTCGGACACAGGGCGGTGCAATTGCCACAGGACAGACAGCGCCGGGCCACGTCATCCCACCGCGGGTGGTCCAGTGCCCCCCAAAGCCGCTCGGCCAGGCCCTCACCGGGCAGATACCGCTGTTGCGCGTCCGCCGCGGCCTGCACCGCGGAACGGGCGGCGGCATGCTGGGCGGGCGTCGCGGGAGCCGTATCGAGGTCCGACAGCAGCGCACGCCCCGCATCGCTCGAGGCCCGTACCAGGAAGCCATCGGCCAACTCGGCAAGCGCGAGGTCCGCACCACCGTCCACAGCCGGCCCATCGCCCGTGGAGGCGCAGAAACAGGTCCGAGCCGATCGGTGACAATCCACGGCCACCACGAACAGTGCCCGCCGCCGGGCCGCGTAATGGGCATCCGCTACCCGGCCCCCGCCCATGAAATGGGCATCGTTGAGCGCCAGAGCGGCCAGATCACAGGCCCGCGCGCCGATCACCGCCGTGGGCCGCACCTCGGCCGGGACGGTCTCGAAGTGGAGGTGACCCGCCTTGTCCCGGCGGGTGCGTATCAACACCTCGGTAGGCGCGAACAGCAAGGGTTTCAGGGCCGCCGGAGCCGCCGCCCAATCGAACAGCCGGTCACCGTCAGGGGCGTCGCCCTCCACCAGTCGATAGCGCCCCGGGCCGTGGTCCGTGAGTCGGCCACGGGGGAAATCGGCAGCCGAATCGACGGAAGCCATGCGGATGATACCGTCCTCCAGCCGGGGACCCAGCACATCCATGCCGCGTGCGCGGAGCGCGCTGATCAGCGTGTCCAGACGATCCCGTGGCAGGAAACCCTCTGACATCACCGTCGCCTCCTATGCCGATTCCTTGGCCGGTCGCCGCACCATTTCCGGGGCCGTGCCGAGGGCCGCGGCATATACATCCTCGTAGCGCGCGACCACGGCTTCCCAGTTGCGTTCGGTCTCCACGAAACGACGCCCGGCGGCCCGGATGGCCTCCCATCGGTCCGGGGCATTCAACAGGCCGGTGACCGCGTCGGCCAGGGCCCGGGCATCGCCGGCACGGAACAGGACGCCGTTCTCCCCATCCTGGATCAGCTCCTTATGCCCGCCCACATCGGAGGCCACCATGAGTCGGCCCTCGCCCATGGCCTCGAGGGGTTTCAGCGGCGTGACCAGCTCGGTGATGCGCTTGGAAAGGCGCGGGTAGACCAGTACATCCACCTGGCCGTAGTAGCGCTGCACCTGTTCATGGGGCACCCGCCCCGTGAAGATGACCTTGTCCGCCAGGCCCATGCGCGCAACCTGCGCCTTGAGATTCGCTTCCTGGAAGCCACCACCCACCAGCAAGAGACGTACATCGGGGCGCTTCTCGAGCATGGCGGGCAACGCATCCACGAGCAGGCCCAGGCCCTCGTAGCCGTAAAACGATCCGATGAAGCCCACCACGGCACAGCCTTCCAGCCCCAGTTCCCCGCGCAGCTCTTCATCTCGGGTCGTGCTGCCATCGAAACGTTCCAGATCCACGGCATTGGGAATCTGGGTGACCTTGGCCGCCGGTATGCCCCGGGCCAGCATGTCCCCGCGCAGGCCCTCCGCGATGGTGGTGACGGCCTGGGCGTTCTTGAGCACCCAGGTCTCGATACCGCGGGTCAGTCTGTAACGCAGGCTGCCCTCGGTGGTGGTGCCATGATCCACCGCGGCATCCTCCCAGAACGCCCGCACCTCGTAGACGACGGGTATGCCATGGCGACGCCCGGCACGCACCGCCGCCACGCCATTGAGGGCCGGTGAATGGGCGTGCAGCACATCGGGTTTGAGTTGCGGGATGATCTCGTCCAGGCGCCGTTCCAGATCTCGGATCACGGCCCACTGGTTGACCACGGGCAGGCTCGACAACAGGCCGCTGGAAGGAAACGTGCGGTGAAATGTCAGCCCCTCGGCCTCTTCCACCGGCTGTGTCGCCCCGGTCTGCTTGCTGCTGGTGACGTGGTCGGTATGCCACCCCCGTGCCCTTTGCTCGCGCAGGATGGCCAGAGTGCGGAAGGTGTACCCACTGTGCAGCGGTACGGAGTGGTCCAGCACATGAAGGATGCGCATGGGGGATAAGGCTCACGAAGTCGGGGTCTGAACCCTGATTCTACCCAAGCGATCATCGGGAAAAACGGGGGCATTCGCCCATGTCGGCGAAACCGGCATCGAACGGGGCATCTTGATGTGTGCGCAAAGCCCAGCTGCTCCGCGACCACCCAGCGGTATCAGGTCCAGGGCCCCTCGCTTAGAATGCCCACTCCGCTCAATCTGACCGCACCTCGCCGCTCCGCCCCCTTGCGCATCCTCTTCGTCACCCACCGCCAGCCCTATCCCCCCAAGGGCGGGGCCAAGATCCGTGCCTTTCACTCCGTACGCTGGCTGCAGGAGCAGGGGCACGAGGTGACTGTCGCCGCGCCGGTACGCGACGCGGAGGAACGTGAGGGCGCCCAAGCCCTGGAAGACTTCTGCTCCGGTGTCATCAGCGAACCGGTCAGCGAATGGGTCCAGAAACTGCGCATGGTCAGCCGCCTTCCCACGCCCATCCCGTCGAGCATGGGCTACTTCGACTCCCCGGCCCTGTCGCAACGGGTCAGACAGTTCGTCCGCGACGGGCATGCGGACTTCGCCATGGTCCACTGCTCGTCCGTCGCCCACTTTCTCGGCGATGACCGCTCCATCCCCCGCCTGCTCGATTTCGTCGATATCGATTCACAGAAGTGGCTGGATTACGCCGGTTTCCATGCCTGGCCCAAGTCCATGGGGTACTGGCTCGAAGGCACCAAGCTGAGGCGGGCCGAGGCCCGCCTGGCGCGCACCTTCGACATGAACACCGTCATTACCCCCGGCGAGCTGGACCTGCTGGACCGCTTCGCGCCCGACGCCGGTACCGGCTGGTTTCCCAATGGGGTGGACCTGGACGCCTTCAAGCCAACGGGGACCGAACCCGACCCGGACACCCTGTCCTTTACCGGGCGCATGGATTACTACCCCAACGCCGACGGCATGGTGGCCTTCTGTCGGGACGTTCTGCCCCTGATCCAGGAACAACGCCCACGGACACAACTGTTGATCATCGGCGCGGAACCCACGGCCGAGGTGCGTCGGCTGGGCGAACTTCCCGGCGTCACCGTCACCGGTACCGTGGACGAGGTACAACCCTGGGTCGCCAGATCCTGCATCAGCGTCGCCCCACTGAGTATCGCCCGCGGTACCCAGAACAAGGTTCTGGAGGCCATGGCCATGGGCCTGCCGGTGGTCGCCAGCCCGTTGGCGGGACGCGGTGTTGACGCCGTGCCGGGCGAACACCTGCTGGTGGCCGATTCCCCCCACCAATGGAGCGATGCCATTCTCGACCTGTTGAACGATCCGTCACGGCGCGCCGCCCTGGCCCGCTCGGGACGCGAGCGCATCCGGGCGCACCACAGTTGGGATGCCGCCATGGGCCGTTTCGAGACGCTCATGGATGAATGTATCGACCGACACCGCCGAATGGGGAACCGATCATGAAGGCCCGCCTCGCCGCCCTCTTGGCCAACGCTTCCAAGGCCGTTTGCGCCGCCACCCTGCTATCCGCACTGTCCATCTCCGACTCCGTGGCGGAACCCCGGGGCCTGGACTACGCCAGCACCACCATTCGTTATGGTGACAACAGTATCGAGTTGAGGCATCCATCCGGCTACAAACTGGACGCCCTGGCGCGCATGCGCCAACCGCGTCTGATCACTCCATTGGAGAACGGCGACCTGTTGATCGGCTCACGCTCGAATGTCGTCTATCGCGTGGCACCACCCTACAGCGAAGCGCAGGTGCTGCTGCGCCTGAAGGGGTACCCGCACAGCGTCGCCCTGCGCGAAAACACCCTGTACATCGCGACCACTGACACGCTGTTCGCCGTCCCCTACACCCCCGGCCAATCGCGCATCGACCCCGATGATCTGACACCACTCATCGCCATACCCGGCGGCCGCGGCCACAACAGCCGCACCGTGCGCATCGGCCCCGACAAACGGATCTACCTGAGCCTTGGCATTTCGGGCAACTGCTCCAACGAGTACATCGATGACAGCTACGCCTGGGACAAGCGCCGTGGCGGGGTGATGGTGCTGGACGAAAGTCGGCAGCCACCGCGCTGGCGCGCCTATGCCAACGGCCTACGCAACCCCGTCGGATTCGACTGGCATCCACGCACCGGAGTTGCCTACGCCAGCAACAACGGGCCCGACCACCTGGGCTACGAAGAACCGCGCGAGGTATTCGCCAAACTGGCCGAGGGAAGTTTCCACGGCATGCCCTGGTTCCAGTACATGGAGGGACGCATTCAACCTGACCGTTGCATGGGCAAGGAACCACCCCGTCCCGCCGCTGATGTCGTGGTTCCGGCGGCAACCTTCCCGGCCCGCAACGCCCCCATGGGGGTTGCCTTCATTCCACCGGGAACCATGAGCCCCCGCTTGGAAGGCGATGCGGTGGTTGCCCTGCGCGGCTCCTGGGGTACGCCACCGGACGGCAGCGGCCGCGGACACCCGTCCACGCGCCGCCATCCCAAGCTGGTCCTGGTGCGTTTCGAGGATGGCGAGGCCCGCCGGGTCGACGACCTGCTTACCGGCTTCCAGTTCGAGGATGGCAGCCGCTGGGCGCGCCCGGTGGGCGTCGCCATCGGCCGGGATGGCAACCTGTACTTCACCAGCGACAGCGGTGCCGATGGCCTCTATCGCCTGCGCCCCGTCGGCGACGGCAACTGAGGATGAGCAGGCCATGATGCTCTCGCGCTTGCAGGTGTTTCCGGTGAAATCGCTGGCCGGCCATCAACCACGGGCCTGGGACGTGGGCGCACGCGGCCTCGCTCACGATCGGCATTGGATGGTGGTTCGCCCGGACGGCCACTTCCTGACCCAACGGCAGGTCGCCGTGATGGGGCACGTAGGCACCCGTCTCGACGCCGGTCGCCTGACCCTGACGCGCGACGGCCAGGCGGACCTGCCCGTACCCGACAGCGCCGCGCATCGCGTCCCGGTCACGGTCTGGCGGGACACCCTGGAGGCCGAGGACCTCGGTGATGACTGCGCCCACTGGCTGGAGCAGGCCATCGGCCAGCCGTGCCGTCTGGTCCGATTCCCGTCGGACGTGCGTCGAAGCGTGGACCCGGACTTCGCCCGAGCTGACGACCACACCGGTTTCGCGGACGCGTTCCCGCTGCTGCTGGTCAGCGAGGCCTCGCTGCTGGATCTGAACGAACGCATGCCCGACGACGATTGGAGCCTGGACACCCTGATCCTGCGATTCCGGCCCAATCTGGTCATCCGCGGCTGCGCGCCTTACGCGGAAGACGCCTGGCACACCATCCGTATCGGTGGGATGGACTTCCGCGTGGTCAAACCCTGCTCGCGCTGCGCCATCACCACGCTCGATCCGGTATCAGGGGCCAAGGGCAGGGAACCGCTGAAGACACTGTCCACTTACCGGCGTGAAAACGGCGAGGTGTACATGGGTCAGAATGTGTTGCACAACAGCCCCGGACGACTCGAGGTAGGCATGGATGTCGAAATCATCGACTGAACACGACGCATCGGAACAGGAGCCCATCGCCAACACGGTGGCCCATTCACTGGCCCGCACCCGGGCGTGGATCGCGGGCTTCATCATCGCTCACGAGATCTGCCCCTTCGCGCGCCGCGATTGGGAGGCAGGCCACACGGGCCTCTACCCCAGCGAGGCCGATAACGAGGAGCAGGCATTCCAGGACCTGCTGCGGACCCTGGAACGCTTTCTCGACAGTGGCGAGGAGCGGGAGACCACCGCGTTCCTCATCTATCCCGGGGCGTTCGCGGATTTCGACGCGTTCAACGACTTCCTCGGGGTCTGCGACGGCGTGATCGATGAAACCGGGCTCAGTGGCAGCGTGCAGATCGTCGGCTTCCACCCCCACTACCGCTTTGCCGACTCCCTGCCTGACGACCCCGCCGATTACACCAACCGTTCGCCCTACCCCATGCTTCATCTATTGCGCGAATCCCTGCTCGAACGCGCGGTGGATGGCTGGCGTGCGTCAGGCCGCGATCCCGAGGACATTCCCCGGCGCAATATCGAACACCTGCGCGCCATGGGCCTCGCGGCGGTGCGTCAGGCAGCCGGGTTTTGATCCCGCGACGCCTGGTGTCGCCCCCACCGCGGGGACACCCCCACGCGAACGTACCGACTTCAAGCGGGTGTGGTGCGCCGAAATAGATGGAGCATCAGAACGAGTTCCATTCCAACCGGACCCACCGCACACACAACGAACCTGGTCCCGGCTTCACGGCCGTCCAGTACAAGCCCTGTACACGGTCCACGCCGCGTCTGGATCGAACCCGGAGAATAAGAGCCATGTTGCTGCGCCACTCCCACACCTCGCCCTACGTCCGCAAATGCATGGTTCTCGCCCACGAGGTGGGCATCGCCGGACGCATCGACTGCGAGACCATCGATGGCTGGAGTGAACCCGATGCCCTGACGGCGGAGAACCCCCTGTCCATGGTCCCCACGCTGGTGACCGAAGATTGCGGAACCCTCTACGACAGCCCGGTGATCTGCGAATACCTGGACAGCCTCCACGGGGGGCACCCGATGATCCCCGCTGGCGGCACGGCCCGCTGGAGCGTACTGCGCCAGCAGGCTTTGGCCGACGGCGTCCTGGACTGCGCGATTCTGATCTTCCTGGAGACGGTGAAACGGCCGTCCGACAAGCAATGGGACTGGTGGTTGGATCTCAAGCGCGCGGCCATTCGACGGGCGCTGGACCAGATGGAAACGGATATCAGTTCCGGTGCCTTCGACCCGGAGAAGATCGACCTCGGCACCATCGCCAGCGCCGTCGCCCTCGCCTACCTAGATCTGCGCGGTGCGATCGGTGAATGGCGTGACGGACGCCCGCGCCTGGGCGAATGGCACCAGCACTTCAGCCAGCGTCCGTCCATGACAGCAACGGTCCCGCCGACCTGAACACAAGGCCCCGGGCCCCTCATCTCAAGACCCCATGAACACCGCCATCGTCTGGTTCCGCCGTGATCTGCGCATCGAAGCCAACCCCGCGCTCCTGGAAGCCTGTGCGCACGAACGCCTGGTTCCGGTCTACATCCACGACCCGGAGTCCGAGGGAACCGGGGCACCCGGTGAGGCATCGCGCTGGTGGCTGCACCACGCGCTGCGCGATCTGGACGCGCAACTGCGCGCCAGGGGCTCGCAGCTGCTCGTTTTCGAGGCCGACAGCGGCGTCACTCTCGAGACCCTCGCGGATGCCACGAACGCCGATGCGGTGTACTGGAACCGGAGCTACGAGCCTGACCTCATCAAGCGGGATGGCGCGATCAAGAAACGTCTGCGCCAACGCGGACTGGATGCACGCAGCTTCAATGCCGGACTGCTTTACGAGCCCTGGGGCGTTCAGAACAAACAGGGGCTGCCCTTCCGGGTATTCACACCATTCTGGAAGCACTGCCTGACCCTGCCCCGAATCGCGGCGCCCGAGCCACTTCCCGATAAACTCCCGCCGCTACACGGCCAGATCGGTGCGGGAACGCTCGACGGCCACCGGCCCGACATCGACGCATTGGAACTGCTACCCCGGATTCCCTGGGATCGTGGCTTTTACGACCACTGGTCCCCCACCCGTGGAGGGGTTCTGGACCGGTTGCAAGACTTTCTCGACGGCCCGGTGGGCAAGTATCCCAACACCCGGGACACCCCGGCCATCGACGGGGTATCGCGCCTCTCGCCCTGGCTGCACTTCGGCCAGATCGGCCCGGCGGAGATCGCTCAGCACCTGGACCGCGTCCCCGGTAAGGGAGCCGATGCCTGGTACCGGCAGCTGGTCTGGCGGGAATTCGCCCACCACCTGCTGTTTCATTTCCCCGACACCGTCCGCGAGCCCATGAATCCGGCGTTCGCGGCCATGCCCTGGCGGCACGACACCGACACCCTGGAGGCCTGGCAACAGGGCCGGACCGGAATCCCCCTGGTGGACGCCGGTATGCGCGAACTCTGGCATACCGGCTGGATGCATAACCGGGTACGCATGGTGGTCGCCTCCCTGCTCACCAAGAACCAGCTGCTCCACTGGCACCATGGGGCCGATTGGTTCATGGATACCCTGGTGGACGCGGATCTCGCCAACAACACCATGGGTTGGCAATGGGTCGCGGGCAGTGGCGCCGATGCCGCCCCTTACTTCCGTATCTTCAACCCCGTCTCCCAGGGCGAACGCTTCGACCCCGATGGGGCGTACGTGCGCCACTGGGTGCCCGAGCTGGCAAAGCTGCCCAACAGTCACATCCATAAGCCCTGGGAGGCCGACGACGGCGCCTTGCGAGACGTCGGACTCCGCCTGGGGAGGGATTACCCCCGTCCCATCGTTGATCTGAAGAAGTCCCGCCAACGGGCCCTGGATGCCTACGAACACGTCAAGGCCGCGAAGGAATCCCCGGGTAGCTGAGCAAAGGTTCACGTAACTGACCTGGATTCTGGCACCCACCCCGGGTATCCGGTTCAATCCCCTCCCCCCAAGAGCGGAGCGAACCATGAGCGACCAGGCCCTGATCTTTGAACTCACCCGCCGCAATTTCGGTGAGGCAGCGCTGCTCAATTCCCACAAGGTACCGGTGATCGTCGAATTCATGGGTATGTGGTCCGGCCCCTGTATCGCCCTGGAGGACCGCATGGTCGCGCTGGCCCGTGAATTTCCCGGTCAGTTCATCTTCGCCAAGGTCGACATCGACGAGCAGCAGGAGCTGCGCACGACCTACCGCATCGAAAACGTCCCCACCGTGATCGTATTCCGAGACGGAGAACCCGCGCGCACCGAAACCGGGGAACTCAACAGCGACGAATGCCGCACCCTGCTCAAGGACCTCGGCGTGTTCCGAGCCTCCGACGCCCTGCGTGAGCAGGCACGGACCAAACACATGGCGGGGGACACGGGCGAAGCGGTGGTGTTGCTGACCCAGGCCATCCAACAGGACCCGGGCAACACCCGGGTAGCGATGGACATGGTCCAGATCATGATCGACACCCGACGACTCGACGATGCCGAAGGCCTGTTCAAACGGCTCCCCGAGGCGGACCGCAAGAGCGAGACGGGCCTGGCCTTGCAGGGCCAACTCACTTTCGCGACCCTGGCCGCCCGCACCGAGGGCCGCGCGGCGCTGATGGCACGCCTGGAGCAGGACGCGGACGACCACGACGCGCGCTTCGACCTGGCCCTGTGCGAGGTCGCCGAGCATCGTTTCGATGCCGCCATGGATGCCCTGTTCCATATCCAGAGACAGGCACCCGACTTCCGCGAGGGCGCCGCTCGGGAACTGATCGTGGCCCTGATCAACATGCTCGCTCCCAGCGCACCGACCGAGGCCGCGGCCTATCGTCAGAAACTCGGCGCCGTCCTGACCGGCTAGCGCCCACCCCCCGGGCAAGCCAGCCCCCCATCAAGGACGATTCATGCCCCCAAGCCGACACGCCCCACTGCCCGGATTTCTCGCCCGCAGAGTCCAGGCGTTCTACAACGAATCCGTACGCGACCGCTGGGACGGCACCATCCTGACCTGGGGCCGTGAGCGTGGTCCCGATGACATCTTCTGCGGCGACAACGACTACCTGCGGCTCGCCGGTCACCCTGAAATCGTCAAGGCCCAGGACCGCTCTCACGAGGCCAACGGCCAGGGACCGATGATGTCGGCGGTCTTCCAGCACGGCGACAGCCCCTTCCATCGCTTCGAACGCCTGATGGCACACCATATGGGGAGCGAGAAAAGCGTGCTCACCCAGTCGGGCATGGCCGCCAACATGGGCCTGATCCAGGTCATAACCGACGCCGAAACCCCGGTCTACATCGACCATCTTGCCCATGGGTCCTTCTGGTACGGGTGCCAGGCAGCCGGCATAAAGCCGAAACCCTTCCGCCACAACGACATGGAGAGCCTCGAGAAACGCATCGCGCGCCACGGCCCCGGCGTGATCCTCGTCGACTCGGTGTACTCGGCGAGCGGCAGCGTCGCGCATCTGCACGCGCTTGCATCCATCGCCGGGCTTAGCGGCTGCGTGCTGGTGGTGGATGAATCCCACTCGCTCGGAACGCACGGCCCCCGGGGCGCGGGCCTGGTAGTCGAACTGGGCCTGACGGACCAGGTTCACTTCCGCACAGCGTCCCTGTCCAAGGCCTTCGTCAACCGCGCAGGAATCATCGCCATGGGACGGCAGTTCTGGACCTATTACATGTCCAGGGCCTGGTCAGCCATATTCAGTTCAACCGTGCCCCCGGCGGACGCATCCGCCCTGCTCAAAACCCTCGAACTGGTGCGCGCCGCGGACACCTCCCGCGCCACCCTGCACAGCCGGGCTAACCAGCTCCGTGCTGCCCTGCGGGACGATCACTGGGATCTCGGTGCCTGCCAGTCCCAGATCGTTCCACTGCATGCGGGCGATGAGCCAACGCTGCGCAGGCTGCGGGATGCGATGGAGACCCGCGGCGTGTTCGGGGCCCCCTTCTTTCCGCCCGCGACGCCGCCCGGCCAGGCATTGCTGCGCCTGAGCATTCACTGTGACCTGGGCGAGGACGATATCGAGCGCATCGTCCGCGCCGCCGCCGCATCCCGGCAGGCCTTGCGGGACAACGGGGTACGGGTCTGAGCGGAGACAAAAAACACTGAAAAATGTGGGCCACCGGGCCTTTTGTGAACCAGTTCACAGTACGCGGACGGCCGATGGCGTCTCATGGCACCCACAGACCGGAACCACTCCGGAGCGCCAGAGAGTTACAGCTCAGAGAGTCACAGCCATGAGTACCGCCGCCATGAAAACGCAAGACCGCTATTTCGTAGCCTTTCAGGGTGATCTGCTCCCCGGCACCTCGGGGCCCGACGCCCTCAGCTTTCTCCAAGACACCTTCAACATGCCCAAGATGCGCGCCCACGCCCTGATCAACGCGGGCAAGCCGGTGGTGATCAAGCGCAACCTCGATGCCGCCGGGGCGCGGCTGCTGGCGGAACTGCTGGCCGCGGGAGGGCTGCGTTCACGCACCGGTTCCATGGACGAACCCATGGCCGCAACCAGCCCCACCCTGCAGCGGGTGGTCTCCGCGGACCAGGTTTCACGCAAGTTCGACATCGCACTTAATGCCGAAACCCCCGTGCTCGACCGTCTGTTCGCCCCGGTGGGCATGGTCGGCCTGATGCTGTTCCTGCTGTCGGTGGCCGCTATCGGCTCCGTGATGCTGGGCGCCAATCTCAACATGCCGTTCGCCGAGCGCCTGAGTCTGACGGCGGTCATCGGCTTGGGCATGTTCATGTTGGCGGTGTTGCCGGGCCTCGTCGGTGAGCTGTTCCAGAAAGAAGGCACCCCCAACGCCAAGTGGCCCTTCGCCCTCATCATACTGACCAGCACCTTCGCCCTGGCGAGCCAGGTCGACACCCTGATCGGCATGGAGAACATCGCCGACGGCACCGTGAAGGACATCCTGCTGGCCACCGTGGCCAACCCGAACCTGCAGGAAGCGGTGCTCACCCTGCACACGCGGGGCCTGGAGTTTCTGGTCAACCTGATGCGTTGAGGGGCCCTGTCGCCCCCCCGGACACGACACGGGATCCTGTTAACGCATCAGCGACCCAAGCACACATGCAACACCACAAAGGGCGGCCATCGGCCGCCCTTTTCGTGCCCGGGGTGGGCAGCATTCCGCATCATGGGACATCGGGTTTCCGTGCTTGCCCCCTTCGGTTGAAAAGCACGGGAGCACCAGAAGGGCGGCTGTGTATGCAGGTCAGAGGGATTTCCCCGAAGCCGCCCGGGTGGCGGCGACACGGCCCACACGTGCGATCTATCCTCCGGCCACCACCAAAGCCGAGGAACAACAATGACCCGCGGACTCATTCGCCTGTGCGCCACCGCCGTGCGCGCTTCAACCCTGAATAAGCTGCCCATCCCTGCCCTGCTCCTGGGCAGCCTTTTGTTCGGCGCTCCAGCCAGCCAGGCTGATAGCCAACCCATTCGCCTGGCCACCACCACCAGTACCGAGAACTCCGGGCTCCTGGATCACCTTCTGCCCGCATTCAGCAAGGCCACCGGCCACGACGTCCACGTCATCGCCGTGGGCACGGGCAAGGCCCTGCGCATGGGGCGGGATGGGGACGTGGACGTGGTGCTGGTGCATGCACCACCCGCGGAGGAACGTTTCGTGGCCGAGGGCCATGGCGTGGAGCGCCATCCCGTGATGTTCAACGATTTCGTCATCGTGGGGCCCAAGGCGGACCCGGCCGGAGTAGGCAACAGCCGCACCGCCGCGGAGGCCCTGCGGGCCATCGCAACCCACGAAGCGCCGTTCATATCCCGTGGCGACGATTCCGGAACCCACAAAAAGGAACGGGCCCTGTGGCACACCGCCGAGACCAACCCGGACGGCAGCTGGTACCGCGAGGCCGGCCAGGGCATGGGCAAGGTATTGCAGATCGCCAGCGAGACCGATGCCTACACCCTCACCGACCGCGGCACCTGGCTGTCACTGAAGGCCGGTTCCCACCTGAACCTGCTGTTCTCCGGTGACCCCGTGCTGTTCAACCCTTACGGCATCATCCGCGTCAGCGACAGCAAGTACCCGGACCTCAATCACGCCGGTGCTGAAGCCCTGATTGCCTGGCTTACCGGTGAGGCGGGACAGCAGCTCATCGCATCGTTCCGGCTCAACGGCGAACAGTTGTTCACACCCAGCGCGAAGACCGCCACGGCCCAGCGCTGAGGGCAAGGCATCCGAAGACGGACCAGGGGTCGGTGATGCTTGCTATGCTCCCGACCCTTGGTCCATGGCCGATGCCCTTTGGCCCATGCCCCATGGCCCAACCTTCGAGACCCGAGCGGCACACTCAGACACCGTCGTTGACGCGACGTCGCTGAACACCTGAGGCTGATCGGGGAGCGTCCCATTCAGGAACCCGCACCGCCTTGGACCACCTCGCTTCCGCCAGCATCGAAGCACTTCGCCTGCTGTTCAGCGGCGACCCGGCCCTGTGGGAGATCGTGGGGATCTCCTTCAGCGTGTCGCTCATGGCCATACTCATCGCCACCCCGATGGGCCTGGGCCTGGCCTTCCTACTCACCTACGCGCGATTTCCCGGCCGGCGCTTGCTGATCACCGTCTTCAACACCCTGCTATCCGTGCCAGCGGTCGTTGTCGGTCTGACCCTCTATATCCTGTTGTCGCGATCAGGCCCCTTGGGGGACTGGCGCCTGCTGTTCACCCAGTCGGCCATGGTCCTGGGCCAGATCACCCTCGCGCTGCCCATTCTGGTATCCATGGGTCACTCAGCCCTGCAGGCCTCTGACCGACGCGCCTGGGAGACCGCCCGTACCCTGGGCAGCTCCGTCCCGGACGCGGTGATCACCGTGGTTCGTGAAGTGCGCTTCGGCCTGCTCGCCGCCTTGTTCGCCGCCTTCGGCCGCATCATCGCCGAGGTGGGCGCATCCATGATGTTGGGCGGCAACATCCTGCATTACACCCGCAACATTCCCACCGCCATCGCCCTGGAAACCAGCAAGGGCGAATTCGCCCAGGGCATCGCCCTGGGCCTGGTCCTGGTGCTGCTGGCCTTCGTGGTAAACGCCCTGCTGCATCAGTTCCAGGGGCGCGGAGCACTGGTCAGCGCATGAGTTCAGTGCACGCCCCGCCCCGGCCCCTGCTCTGCGTCACCGCACTGGGCAAACGCTTCCGTGGCCGCGCCCCCGTGCTGGACGGCGCGGACATTGCCATCGGTAGCGACAGCTGCCTGCTTCTGCGCGGTGGCAACGGCACGGGCAAATCCACGTTGCTCAAGATCCTCGCCGGCCTGGAACCGGCGGACCGGGGCGTCTTCGACACCGGCTCCGGCCCACGGACCTGGCGGCGCGCGCGCCAGCAGTTGCTCGCCCTTTGCGTCTACGTGCACCAGCAGCCCTACATGCTGGACGGCAGCGTGCGCCGCAACGTCGCATTCGCCGTGCGCCGCCTGCCCCGCGCCATACGAAACCCCATGACCGCGGAGGCCCTGGAGTGGGCGGGTCTCGAAGACCTCGCCGAACAGCCCGCCACCACCCTCTCGGGCGGCGAACGTCAGCGCGTCGCCCTGGCACGCGCCTGGCTTCGTCGCCCCTCCATCATGCTGTTGGACGAGCCCACGGCGAATCTCGACGATCAGGCGCGGGTGCGTGCCCTGCAACTGCTCACCCGACTGCGCGAACAGGGCACCGCCCTGGTCATCGCCACCCACGACCCCGGTCACTGGATCAGTTTCCAGGCCGACAGCCTGTGCCTGAGCGCGGGCGCACTGGAACCCGCGCCCATCGAACTAAGCGACCAGATCACGCCACTTGACCCGGGGCGGCACCACAAGGTCGGCCCCGCCCGTCATGGTTGACCACCACAACCGCGCCGTGCGCCCCGAGCACACCACCCCCACGACCCGCCCGCCTCTGACCGCATTCGTGCTCGCCGGAGGCCGGGGGTCACGCATGGGGGGGCGGGACAAGGGCCTGCTCGAATTCCAGGGCCGTCCCTTGATCCACCATGTACTCGATGCCCTGATGCCGCAGGTGGACGGCCTGATCATCAACGCCAACCGCCACCTGGAGGACTACGCCACCTTTGGCCACCCGGTGTTGGCCGATACCCGCCCCGGGCGCTTCGGTCCTCTGGCGGGTTTCATCACCGCCATGGAACTCTCCCCCACCCGGCACTTCGTTATCGTCCCCTGCGATGGCCCCTTCCTGCCGCCCGACCTGGTCGATGGACTGCTGGCTTCCGCCCAACGCAGCGCCGCCGGTATCGCCATGGCGCACGATGGCGAACACGCCCAACCGGTGTATACCCTCCTCCACCGTGACCTGTTGCCCAGCCTGGAGCGTTGCGTGACGGCGGGCGGGGTGAAGGTCGCCCGCTGGCTGGAGGACGAGGGGGCCACGGTGGCAAGATTCCCGGGCACTGTATTCCGCAACATCAACACGCCCCAGGACCTCTGAACAATTGCCATGGGCGATTATCCGGAGCAGTTGCGCCGCCCCCGATCTTCCAGGACACGTCCTGATCACTCACTCAGCCAACCCCGTGCACGACCTTGGCGGGAGACCGCAGCCATGACCGATCCCGCCCCCAACCATCAACCCTCCTGCGCGGACCCTGGCGACCCCGGCATGCTCAGCGTGCCGAGTGCCCTGGACGCCATACTCGCCGCCATCGCCCCCGTTGACGGTTCCGAATCCATCGCCCTGGGGGAAAGCCTGGGGCGGGTACTCGCCGCGGACGTGGTCTCCGGCATCGATGTTCCCGGCCACACCAACGCGGCGGTGGACGGATTCGCCCTCGCCGCGGCTGACCTGCCCTCCGAGGGTGGGCGACTGTTCACCATAGCGGGGACGGCATACGCCGGACCGGCCACGGACCGGGTCTGCCCACCCGGCGAATGCATACGGGTGATGACCGGTGCCGCGATGCCGGGCGGCACCGACACGGCCATCATGCGCGAGCATGTGGAGGAGACCACCGATGGGCGGGTGCGCATCGGGCCCGGTCACAGCCCTAGCCAGAATGTGCGCCAGGCCGGTGAGGACATCGCCCGCGGTGCCACGGTATTCGCGGCGGGTCACAAACTGGCCGCGGCGGACCTCGGCGTTCTCGCCTCCCTCGGCGTGGCAAACCCCACCGTCCGCCCGCTCCCGAAGGTCGCATTCTTCTCCACCGGGGACGAGTTACGCGCTGTAGGAGAAAACCTGGGCGACGGCGAGATCTACGACAGCAATCGCTACACGCTTCATGCCCTGCTGGAGCAGGCGGGAGTCGAGACCATCGACCTGGGTGTGGTCCGCGACGACCCCGACGCCCTGCGCCAGACCCTGACCGATGCGGCATCGCGCGCCGATCTGGTCATCACATCGGGCGGCGTATCCGTGGGCGATGCCGACTACATCAAGCCGGTGCTTTCATCCCTTGGCGACATGCACTTCTGGAAGATCGCCATGAAACCCGGTCGCCCGCTCACCTTCGGCCGTATCGGCGGGACCCTGTTCTTCGGGCTGCCCGGCAACCCCGTCGCGGTGATGGTGACCTTCCTGCAATTCGTACGGCCCGCCCTTCAGGTTCTATCGGGTGGCGAACACGTACCGCCTCTGCTGATTCCGGCCCGCTGCGTGAACCGCCTGCGCAAGAAACCCGGTCGGACCGAGTACGTGCGCGCCATCGTGTTCCCGGCCGCTGATGGAACCCTGTCCGTACGCAGCACCGGCAGCCAGGGATCCGGGGTCCTGACCTCCATGAGCCGGGCGAATGCGTTCATCGTTCTGGCCCCCGAACAGGGGTCGGTGGAAGCAGGGGAGATGGTGAGGGTGCAGTTGTTTTCTGGACTGGTTTGAGGGTCTGGAGATGATGTTGAAGACATCATCTTTCTTAGCGGGAATGTCTGCCGGGTGTTGTCTCCTGAGACTCGCCGTGAATACATCCATGTAGGCTCGTAGCCCGCATCCCCGCGGGCAACGGTCTCAGGAGACAACACCCGGCAGACCGCTGGAGGCTCAGTCGTACGAAGACGAACCCACCACATAAAAGGGTTCGCCCGTCTCAGGGCATAAGCCCCCTGAGCACATCCACCTTCCGTAGAACGGCAAAAGGGCCGCTTTTCGCGGCCCTTTTGCCTTCAAAGGAGGGGAAGGCCCCTCAACTCACCAAGGCTCAACTCACCAGGGATCAACTCAACAGGGGCGCGATCACCAGGGAGACGATCGCCATCACGTTGATGAGGATGTTCATGGATGGTCCGGAGGTGTCCTTGAAGGGGTCGCCCACGGTGTCGCCAACCACGGCGGCCTTGTGGACCTCGGAGCCCTTGCCCCCGAAGTTGCCCTTCTCCACATGCTTCTTGGCGTTGTCCCAGGCACCGCCGGCATTGGCCATGGTCAGCGCCAGGAGCACACAGGCGAGCAGGGCGCCACCGAGCATGCCGCCCAGGGTGTGCGCACCCAGCAGCCAGCCCACCAGCACGGGGGCCAGAATGGCGATGGCGCCGGGCAGGACCATCTTCTTGATGGCCGCATCCGTGGCAATCTTCACGCAGCGCTCGGTGTCAGGCTTGGCCGTGCCCTCCAGCAGTCCGGGAATGGAACGGAACTGACGGCGGATCTCCTTGATCATGGCGAAGGCCGCATCGCCCACCGCCGTCATGGTGATGGAGGCGATCAGGAAAGGCAGCACCCCACCGATGAGCAGGCCGATCAGCACATCCGGATTACCCAGCTCCAGGGTGAAACCCTCGATGTTCAGTTCCACGGTCTGCACGAATGCCGTGATGATGGCCAGGGCGGCCAGGGCGGCGGCGGAGATTGCGAAACCCTTGCCGATGGCGGCGGTAGTGTTGCCGACCTCGTCCAGGCCGTCGGTGATCTGGCGGGTCTCCGGCCCCAGTTCCGCCATCTCCGCGATACCCCCCGCATTGTCGGCCACGGGACCGTACGCATCGATGGCCATGGTGATTCCCACGGTGGCGAGCATGCCCACAGCGGCAATACCCACCCCGTACAGGCCGACGTAGTAGTTGGCCGCGATGATGATCGCGCAGATGGTCAGCACGGGAATGACCACCGACTGCATACCCACGGCGAGACCGGAGATCATGACCGTGGCAGGGCCGGTCTCACCGGATTTGGCGATGCGACGCACGGGACTGCCACCGGTGTAGTACTCGGTAACCAGCCCCACGATGATGCCGCCGATGGAACCGAACAGCACCGCGCCCCAAACACCGTTGGGCGCATCCATGTAGCGGATCAGCGCCGCCGACAGGACCACGAAGATGACCGCCGAGCCGATAGTGCCGATACGCAGTGCCTTCTCCGGCGACTTACCCGAGAACTGGCGCACGATGATGATGCCCGCGATCGAGCACAACAGACCCAGGGATGAGAGCGCGAGGGGCAGGAACATGAGCGTGGACTGGTCCACATCCATGGCCGCGAGTTCGCCCACGCTGAGGGTGGCGGCAATGGCAATGGAGGCAATCATGGCACCGCAGTAGGACTCGAAGATATCCGACCCCATGCCGGCCACATCCCCCACGTTGTCTCCCACGTTGTCGGCGATCACACCGGGGTTGCGGGGGTCATCCTCCGGAATACCCGCCTCCACCTTGCCCACAAGGTCCGCGCCCACGTCGGCGGACTTGGTGTAGATACCGCCGCCGACACGGGAGAACAGTGCCACCGAGGAGGCGCCCATGCCGAAACCGTGGATGGCGTGGGCCGTTTCCGGGTCACCACCAAAGATCAGGTACAGGGTACCCAGACCCAGCAGGCCCATGGAGGCCACCAGCAGGCCCATGATCGAGCCACCGAAGAAGGCCACTTCGAGGGCCTTGGCGGGGCCGGAGCGGTTGGCGGCGATGGTGGTGCGCACATTGGCGTGGGTGGCGGTATACATGCCGAACCAACCGGCCAGCGCGGAGGTGATCGCCCCGGTGGCGAAGGCCAGGCCCGTCTTCCATCCGAGGAAGTACAGCAGGAACAGCAAGACCAGCCCCGAGAACATGAAGAGCACCTTGTATTCACTCTTCATGAACACCATGGCTCCCAGGTGGATCTGATCGCCGATATCCTTGACCCGGCCGTCACCGCCGGGATTGGCCTTCACGACCTGGAACACGAACCACGCGGCAAACAGGCCGAACAGGCCCAGCAGTGGTGGCAGATAGGTGGTGGAACTCATGCCGTGATTACTCCCCTTCTCAACTGGATTAGGTCATTTCTCTCTGGCAACCGGTGCGCTGCGCCCGGAGCCGCGTACCACGATTCTTTCTGATCGCTGCATTAGCTGGAATTATTGGCACAGGTCAGAAAAACCCACAATGACCACGCGCCGATGATTCCGGATGGTGGCAGTCGGCGGAGCTGCCCCGCGGACCGGGGCGACGCCCGCGCGCGAACGCGGTTGGTTGAGCGGGTTAGACTGCGCCACGCCGGTGCCAACGCCCACCCGGAATTCCACCCGGTCACACACCATGAAACTGCGCAGCCAGATCATCCTGTTCCTGTCCCTGTTCGCCATCCTTCCACTGAGCGCGGTGGTGATGATGAACTTCCCCCTGGTGTTCTCGCAGCTCGAGCGCTTCTACCAGGAAGCCCACCTGCAGAATCTGCGTGCCGACTTCCGCGACCTGGACCAGCACCTGGCCAGCCGTCATGACACCGTGCGCCTGTTGGCCAAGTTGCCCGAGTCGCCCCTGCTGCTGGGCCGTAGCATGGGGGGCATGCCGGAATCCATGACCATGATGCGCGAGGGCTTCACCCATTGGGTGAACCGCATGCTCAGCGACCAGCCGGACATCGTGCAGGTGCTGTTCATCGATCCAGACCTCAAGATCCAGGTACAGCTCGAACGCGACCCGCAGAGCTGGAAATTCGTGAACCGCGAGGAACGGGACTTCGAACCGGCCGAAGCCTTTGTTCAACAAGGCCTGCAAGGCGCTCCCGGTACGGTATTCACCTCGCCCCTGCGCATCGCGGAATCCCTCGAGACCGCCAAACCCGAACGCCTGATGTCCATCCGGGTGATCAGTCCGGTCATCGTCCAGGCGCCACCCAGCGGCGAGTTGCAGACCATCGGGGCGGCGATACTGACCATCGACGTCGGCGGTCTCGCGCGTGCGCACGCCCAGAACCTCTGGGTACTCAGCAACGGAAACTACCTGCCCCTTCCCGGGGCACGCCCCGAACCCGGCGCCGCGTTTCAGGACTTCCCCGGACTCGAGGAGGTCTTCGCCGATCGTGAACTCAGCCTCTGGCGTGGGCCGGATGACGAACGCATCCTCTGGGTCCCCATGCTGCCCCTGGAGGACGGCACGCCCCTGTGGGTGGGTCGGAAGGTGGACCGTTCGCCCATCGATGCCTTTGGCGACGCCCTGCGCATGCGGGTGCTGTACATCGTGCTCGGGCTCGCGGCCCTGGTGTGGCTCACGGCGCGCTGGTTCGCCCAGCGCGCCGAGCGCTTTCGCGAGCAGATCACCGACGGTCTGTCGCGGGTCCTGCAGGACGAGCCGGTCGAGTTCGAACTGGGCGGGTCCCAGGAGATGGTCGAACTGGGCAAACGCCTGACCACCCTGGCGCGCAAGCACAATGTACGCAGCCAGGCCCTGCGCGAGCACGCGCGTGAACTGGAGGAATCCAACCGCTACAAGAGCCAGTTCCTCGCCAACGTCAGCCACGAGCTGCGCACCCCGCTGAACTCCATACTGCTGCTGTCGAAATTGCTCAGCCAGGACGACGAACGAACCCTGAGTGAACAACAACGCCAGCAGGCCCGGGTCATCCACGAGGCCGGCAGCGATCTCAAGTCTCTGATCGACAACATCCTCGACCTCTCACGCATTGAGGCGGGACGCAACGTGGTACACGTCGAGCCCGTGGACCTGGAGAAAATCCTCGGCGGCATCATCGAATTGCTGCAACCGCAGTTTCAGCAGAAGGGTCTGGCCCTCGAGCTTCAGATCGACCCATCCGCGCCCGCCATGATCGAGACCGACGGCGACAAGCTGCGCCAGATCGTCAAGAACTTCCTGTCCAACGCCGTCAAGTTCACCAGCGAAGGCGGGGTCACCCTGCGCATCGCCTGCACCCGGGGCGAGCGGGCGGAACGACTGCCCCTGAGCATCAGCGTCCAGGACACCGGCATAGGCATTCCCGAGGACAAACACGCGGTGATCTTCGAAGCCTTCCAACAGGCAGACGGTTCGACCAACCGCCGCTTCGGCGGCACGGGACTGGGGCTGAGTATCAGTCGGGAACTGGCACGCCTCATGGGCGGGCGCATTCATCTGGACAGCCACGAAGGCCGGGGCTCCACGTTCACCCTCATGCTGCCGCTGCGTACCGAGCACACCGAGGAGGAGCAGGAACCCGAAGACGGCCGCAACGCGGCGCCCGAAAAGGCGGTGGAAGCGCCCGTTCCCGAGGCAAGCTTCCCCGGCAAACGCGTACTGGCGGTGGATGACGACCTTCGCAACCTGCTCGCCCTGACCCCCACCCTGGAGAACTGGGGAATCGAGGTAACCGGCGCTGGCGATGGCGATGAAGCGCTTGAGGCCATGAGCGAAGAGGACTTTGATCTGGTACTCATGGATATCATGATGCCGGGCATGGACGGCCTTGAGGCGACACGCCGTATCCGTGCCCACCAGGACTGGTCGACCATCCCGGTGATCGCCCTGAGTGCGCGCGCGGCGGCTGAGGACCAGGCCGAATGCATGGCCGCCGGGGCGACGGCCTTTCTGGCCAAGCCCCTGGAGCCCGGGCTGCTGCTGACACAACTCGAACGACTTCTGAACGCTGGCGGAAACGAAAAACAATGAAGCGCTATTCGGGGTTCAAACTGCTCATCGTCGATGACAACCCCCACAACCTGTTCACCCTGCGAACCCTCATCGACAAGCACATGGATGTGGAGGTGCGTGAAGCCACCTCTGGCCAACAGGCCCTGGACCTGGCCCTCGCGGAGCCGGATATCGACGTCATCATTCTTGACGTCCAGATGCCCGAGATGGATGGCTTCCAAACCGCCCAGATGCTCAAGATCCGCAAGAAGACGCGTGACATCCCCATCATTTTTCTCACCGCTGCCTTCAAGGCGGACGAGTTCCAGCAACGCGGCTACGACGTGGGCGCGGTGGATTACCTGCTCAAACCCATCGACGACAACCTGTTACTCAACAAGATCAGCGCCTACTTCCGCCTGATTGAAAAGGAACGCGCCCTGAACCAGGTGCTGGAACAGAAGGTCGCCGAACGTACCGCCGAACTGAACCGTGCCAAGCAGCATCTGGAGGGGATCATCAGCACCATGGGCGAAGCCCTGCTGGTGTTGGACCCCCAGGGACGCATACAGGAGGCCAACCCCGAGGCCGAACGCATGCTCGGCTATGACGCCCAGACACTCACGGGCATGGGTATCGGCGATGTCTTCGAGGAAGACGCCGACGACACCGCCGGCGCCTTCATGGGCTCCTGGCTTGAGGCGCTCATCCGTACCGGCATCCTGCGCGCCATCGAGGCGAGCTTCATCGCCGCCGATGGCCGCCGGGTGCCCATTCTGTTCTCGCGCACCGCCATGAAGGACGAGGCCGGGGCGATCAGCGACATCATCTGCATTGCCAAGGATATGAGTGGCTACGTCAAGGCCGCACGGGACGACGGGGACGAGAACGAGCGGACGCAATAGCCACCGGACGGCGGACGGCGGACGGCGGACGGCGGACGGCGGACGGCGGACGGCGGAGCCGGATTCCGAAGGGGGCACGCCTTGCCCGCCCATTCCCCCGGCGCACCGCCATCGCCGCCGGACGTCACACCTCAGACGCCAGACTTCGCGCCACAGCGGCCTGATCGTGAGCCATCTCAAGGCCCCGAGCTTGCCCCCCCGTCCATCGCGGCATAATCTTCCCGATAGTTAAGTAATTGAAGAAACACTGATATGGCTGATGAAACCGAAGGCCGCATCGCCTCTGACGAAGACACCACGCTGACGGCCAACGCACTCAAGGCCATGGCCCACCCCCTGCGTTGGCGCATCCTCTGCACCCTGGGAAACGGTGAAATGTCGGTCACCGAAATCGTCGACAAGATCGGCACCTCCCAGAGCAACATCTCCCAGCACCTTGAACAACTGCGCAACAAGAACATCCTGATCTCCCGCAAAGAGGCCAACCGGATCTTCTACCGCATCCGCAACGATCAGCTGCTGCTGCTTATCGGCGAGATGCGCTCGGTGCTCTGCCACACAAATCTCGACGACTGACCCCCCTGCGCCGCGTAGCCCGGGCACGCGTCAGGGTCATTCAAGGCGCTCACCGAAGGCCTGATGTCAAGGCTGACCGGCGGGACGACGCACCACCCGGAACCCCAGGACCGAGTAGCGGGCGTCGGGCGAATCCGGCGCACGGTAGGCCGGTCTGACCAGGTGGCGCGGGCAATGGTAGGACCCACCGCGGCGCACCCGCTTGCCCCCCTCCAGGACCACCGGATCGACCCGCTCGCCACGCTTATAGGCATCCGGGTCATAGGCGTCCGCCGTCCACTCCCAGGCATTGCCCAACATGTCGTGCAGGCCCCAGGCATTGGCCTTGCGCGTGGCGACAGGCTGCGGCGCGTCACCGGAGTTTTCGATATACCAGGCGTGCTCGGGTAGTGCCTCGTCGGCGAATGGCCGCACCCCCCCGGAACCGGCTCGAGCCGCATACTCCCACTGGGCTTCGGTGGGCAGGGCATATTCATGGTCTGGATCGATCGCCCCCATGGCCCGGGCAAAATCCACCGCGCCCTGCCAATCCACGCCCGTCACGGGTACCGCGGCCCAATCACGACGTTTCCAATGGGACTCGGGGCCCGGGCGCGTTCCCATAACCGCGTACCACTGCCCCTGGGTCGTCTCGGTGCGGGCCATCTCGAAGCCCCGGGTGAAGGTCACCGTGTGGGCCGGGGTTTCATCCTCCACTGCCGCCTCCGGCCCCTTGGGATGCTCCAACTGAACGGCGGTCAGGTCCGCCGTACCCATGACGAAGTGCCCGGCGGGCACAGGCACGAAGTCCATGTCCGAGGGGGGCGCCGCCCAGGTAGGAGCGCACAGCACAAGAGAGCACAGCGCAAAGTGGAGAAAAGCGGATTTCGCGACGACGGGCATGCAGCACCATTTCGTTAGCGGAGCGGCGGACGGACTGTCCACGGGAGGGCGCCGACCGGGATAGACATGTCCGACTGTGACCACGGTCCCGCGGACGGGTTTCGCCCGCTGACACGCTGAGGTATCCGGGATCACCCTCGACGCACACCTGGGAACACGGGCCGGATTGCGTCGTAACGGGTCAAACCGCTTGACCGGGAGGTCGCGGGGTCGCCCACCGCCGTGAACCGCATGGCCCGGGAATTCAGTTGGCCCCGCAGCACTTTTTGTACTTGCGGCCGCTGCCGCAGGGACACGGATCGTTGCGGCCCACCTTGGTCACCGGTCGGCGCGCCTCGGCGGGCACATCCCCATCGATATAGAGCCAATTTTCACCATCGAACCGGAAGCGACTGCGCTCGTGCAGGCTTTGCGCCTGCCCGTTGACCACGCAATGGGCGACGAACTCGACGACGCCACGGGGGGCCTCTTCCATGCCCCCGTCGGTCGGCGGCGCATCGACGATCTCGAGCCTGCGCCACAGCACCTGGGGATCAAGGCTCAGGTCCTCCGGCCGGGTCTCGGGTGCCCAGGACCGACTCACGTAGTCAGCATCGCGCAACAGGTAGGCACTGAAACGTGAGCGCATAAGCGCCTCGGGCGAGGGTGCGCTCGCGCCGTCGTGCAAGGGCCCGCAACAGGCCCCATACGCCTCACCGCTGCCACAGGGACAGGGCTCATCCGCCGCCAGACGGCGCTTTTTGGGGGGAAGTGAAAACAAGGTTAATTGATCTCGCTGCGACTTGGACGCCCAGGGCCCGTGCCAGTCTAGTGGTAACCCGCCATGGGCCGGAGAGTCACGCATCCCCGATGCCGGACCCGCCGCCCCGGTGCATTGAGAGATAACAGAGCGACTCCCCGTGCCGATAAAAATGGACGGCACACGGGGGGTGGGATAATCACCCATGCCCTTCACTTTTGAAATCGCGCCGAGCAAGCACATCGTCCATCTGCGGATCGAGGGTGTGCTCAGCGATTCGGAATGGCTGGCCAGCTCCAGCGATATCACCACCCACCCGGACTTCCGGAACGACTTCGATCACATTGTGGACATCAGTGCCATGAGGGTCGATTCGGGCCTTGGCTCGAACCTCATCGCCCGTGGCGTGCATGATCGCCTTCACGGCCGCGAACTGTCCCAGGCCCGCCTGGCCATCGTGGCCTCCAACCACCTCAGCCGTGCGGTCGCACGCATGTACTGCGACTTGGTGCAGGACGGTGCTTGGGTCATGATCCGCATCTTCGACGACACCGCCGCCGCCGAGCACTGGCTGCGCCGGGACCATCAAGCGGCCTGACTCCACCCTGCCGGATCTCACCCCGCCGGGCCGGGGCCGCCGCAATCCCTGATTCGGAGCCCCGCATGCGTATCGGTACCCCGCTCTCCCCCTCCGCCACCCGCGTCATGCTGCTTGGCGCTGGTGAACTCGGTAAAGAGGTCATCATTGCCCTGCAACGCCTCGGCGTTGAGGTCATCGCCGTGGACCGCTACGAGAACGCCCCGGGCCACCAGGTCGCCCACCGCTGGCACGCCATAGACATGAGTGACCGGGCCGCCCTGCGCGCCCTGGTGGAACAGGAAAAGCCCGACCTGGTGGTCCCCGAGATCGAGGCCATTGCCACCGATGAGCTGGCCGCCATCGAGGCCGATGGCCTGGCCGAGGTCATCCCCACCGCGCGTGCCACCCAGCTCACCATGAACCGCGAGGGCATCCGCCGCCTGGCGGCCGAAGAGCTGAACCTGCCCACCTCGCGTTACGCCTTCGCCGAGTCCCTGAACCAGCTGCAGATGGCCATCGATGGCGGCGTGGGCTACCCCTGCATCGTCAAGCCGGTGATGTCGTCCTCGGGCAAAGGCCAGTCCACCATCCGCCAGCCCGAAGACGTGCGGAAGGCCTGGGACTACGCCATGGAAGGCGGACGCGTGAACAGCGGCCGGGTCATCGTGGAGGAGATGATCGACTTCGATTACGAGATCACCCTGCTCACGGTACGCGCCATCGACCCCACCAGCGGCGCGGTCGACACCTATTTCTGCGACCCGATCGGCCACATCCAGGAACAGGGCGATTACGTCGAGTCCTGGCAGCCCCAGCCCATGAGCGAGACGGCACTCACGACCTCCCGGGACATCGCGGAGAAGGTCACCACCAGCCTGGGCGGGCGCGGCCTGTTCGGCGTCGAACTGTTCGTCAAGGGAGACCGCGTCTGGTTCAGCGAGGTCAGCCCACGCCCGCACGACACCGGCATGGTAACCATGACCAGCCAGTGGCAGAACGAATTCGAACTCCATGCCCGCGCCATCCTCGGCCTGCCCGTGGACACCCGGCGTCGGGCACCCGGTGCCAGTGCGGTGATCTACGGCGGATTGGAGGAGAGCGGCATCGCCTTCGACGCACTGGAGCAATCCCTGGCGATACCCCAGACCGAGCTGCGCCTGTTCGGCAAACCCGTATCCTTCATCCGGCGCCGCATGGGCGTTGCCCTGGCCTACGGCTCGGACACAGGCGACGCCCGCGCCCGAGCCAAGCAGGCGGCCGCCGCCGTCAAACCGACCGCCAACTGAACAGCCCAGCGTCCCTTCCATGGGCTACGACACCCGTTGGATGCGCCTGCTCCTGCTCAAGCGCATGGGCGTGTCCCATCGGTTGAGCATCGAAGAGATCCGACTCGCCGCCGAACGCTGTCTGGAGGAGGATTACCGCGCCATGGAACGCGCCGCACGCCCCGACTGGAAGGCTGAGATTGTCGCCCATGGGGCCTGTGCCGCGCTGATCCGCGAGCACTGCGACGGGGCCAGCACCTCGGGAATGGACGCTGACACCGTGGCGGATGAATTACTCGGTCGCCTGCGCCGCGCGGGAAGAGAAAGCCGCATCGACGGGTATTTCAGTGACGATGACGGTTTTGCTCGCGCGACCTACGGTTCCATAGCGGGCTGCATCGAACGACGTCTGGCCGAGCTGGGTTGGAAGGTCGGCGCGACGGATTGACCGCCCCACCCTCCCCGCGGCCCGGTGCAGGGGCGTCTCCCGGCACGAACCGATGCCGCCCATACCGCTTCCACATTCACGCCCCGGTCAGAATCAGCGGCACTTTGAGCTCCTCCGCGGACACCCCTCCGTGGACACCGGTCATGTGGAACGGCCCTTCGCCCAGGACGCTGTCCTTGACGGTATGCCCCCCGCGCGCGATGAGGGCGTAGTCTCCAACGCGCTCGCGCAGGGCGGTATGCGCTTCCCCCAGGCCAAACCATCCCTGTTCGATGAGCGTTTCACTCGGTACGGCAATCATGGCGTCGGCCAGCTCATTGCCCGCACGCTCCAGAAAACGTTCCCCGTATCCCGGTTTGAGGTAACACCAGGCCGTGCGCGGTTCACCGCAAAGGGGCATGGCCAGGCATTCGGCGATCTCCGGGTGATGATCCAGGTGGACCTGCAATTGCGGACGGGTATCGATGAACCCATGGTCCGCGGTCACAAGCACCGTGGCCCCACTGCCGGCGACGCGCTCCATGAACCGGGCGAAGGCCACGTCCATCTCGTCGAAGTGTCGCGCCACCTCGACACTGTCCACCCCGTGGTCATGGGCACGGGCATCGAAGCCCGGCCAGTAGGCGTAGACGTAGCGGCGACCGCCCTCGCGAACCACGGTGGCCGCGCGCTCGAACATGTCCCCGACCGTCTCGCCATAGGGGAGCACCCGCGCGCCCCGGGTATGCAGACGGGTATAGGTGCTGGCGGACAGGTAGGCGGGCAGAACGGCAGCGCAGGGCGGATCGAGGGACTCGAATGCGGGTGGGACGGGAAACAGCGCCGACAGGTCAAGCTCGCGCCCGTGTAAAGGAATCCAGCCGACCCGGGTGGTCAGCGGCAGGGTGGCGGCAATGGCGCCGAGCTCGCGATACCAGGTGAACCAGCCGGTTTGAGCGTGTTGCTGGGGCCCGACACCGGTGAAGAGGCTGGTTACAGCGGTCGCCGTGGTGGGCGGAAACACCGTATCCATGGCCCCTCGCAAGCCCTCGCGCAGCGCGCCACCGCGCTCCTTCAGGTAGTGGTAGCCGAGGCCATCAAGAACCACCAGCACCACGGGTCCATCGGTGGCGAATAGCTCCGCGCCGAAATCACGATGTTCGGGATACGGTGTCCCCGCCCGCCGCCATCCCAGGCCGGTGAACAGCGAGGTGAGCAGGTTGACACTGGATCCGCCCCGGTAGTCGGGACGCAGACTCTGGATGGATTGCGCGGCAGTCATGGCCCCTCGACCTTACACAGACCCCGGCTGTGCGGCCCGATCATTGCTCACGCAGCCGGGAAGTTCCGCGCGGGTGAGTCGCGACCTCAGGCGGCTTGGCGATTGGGCAGTCCGCGTGCAATGGCATCCCACAGCACGATGCGCGCCTCCACCACGGCGCGGGCAGTGTCCTCGGCCTCGGCCCATTTTCTGGCGTCATCGCCACAAGTTCGGGCCAGCAGTCGATGGGAGATCGGACCGTGGCGCTCGCCGTCGGCTTCGATGTGGCGCTCCAGGTACCAGAGAAAGCGTCCCCAGCGCCCTGGCGCGTCGTCGGCCAACTGACGGACGAGCTGGGTGAACATGTCCGGAATGATGTCCTCGCGGCCATAGGTAAAGGCGGCGACAACCCGGTGCAGTTCCCCCGTCGCGATGGTGTCGAAGGTAAGCTGGATGAACTCGCGCACGCCGTCGGGCAGGTCCGTAGCGGCGATGGCCGCGTCCACGGATTCACCGGCACGCAAACGTTCGATCAGGCGTTCCACCGGCCCCGTGTCCGCCCCGGCATCAGCCATTCCCCGGACATAGAGTTCGTAGTGGGACAGGTAGCTGCCATCCGCCATCTCGTCCGATTCCTCCTCCAGGACAATCTCGTTGATCAGGCGACGACCTTCCGGATCCCCCTGGGGCAACCAGGGAACGGTGGTGCAACTGAGCGACCGGCGCAGCGCGGTCAGCAGGGACTGGAAGTCCCAGACGCAGAACACATGGGAACGCATGAAATGCCGCAGGGCCTGTTCGTCACCGATGGAGTGGTATAGGGGGTGCGCGATCAGCCGGTCAATGCTGTCACGGATGTCGATGGGCGATGTGTTCATGGCGTTGATCCTCAGCGGGACGGGCACGCTAGCGAACTCATACTCGGAGGAAAACCGATCCGATTGGGGGAAGCCCGCATCAGAATTATTTATTTGGGCATATACAAAATATCCATAAGGAGATATAAGCCTTTTTGTGCGCCGCACAACCCGATCGCATCAACCACAACCCGTCGCCCATCCCGGGCGGCCGACAGCGGAGTGAAGAGACCCTCATCATGTCCCAGACCGAGCTGAAATCCCTGACACCGAAGGCCGCCAACCAGTTGCTGGAAGACGACCCCCGCGCCGTGCTCATCGATATCCGCTCGAGCATGGAGTTCCTGTTCGTGGGCCACCCCAAGGGCGCGGTACACGTCGCGTGGATCGACGAACCCGACTGGGATGTGAACCCGCATTTCACCGCCGAGGTACGCAAGGTGATGCTCGGCGGCACGGTATGCAGCTCCGACGATGGCTGCGCCCCCATCATCCTGATCTGCCGTTCAGGCAAGCGCTCCAAGGAAGCCGGAGAATTATTGATCCGGGATGGACTGACCCAGATATTCCACGTGGACGAGGGCTTCGAGGGGGAGCTCGATGAACATCACCAGCGCTCCACCGTGGGCGGCTGGCGCTTTCATGGCCTGCCCTGGGAGCAGTGCTGAGCGCCCCCCTGCCGCACTGGCTTCCCCGCTATCTGCCCCGGCCGATCTCCGCTCAATCGCCGCTTCGCGCCGACTCACGCGCAATGACCGCACGCAGCGGTTCAAGGTCCCAGAAATCCTCCTCGCGCAGATCCGCCGGATCGCCGGTCAGCGTCCCCGCATCGGTGTAGAACCGGAAATCCCGCGCGACCACGCCCTCGGCACCCCCGTCACCCGCGAAGGCCCCGGCCTCAACCAGACCGGTGATGTAGGGCACGATTCCGGCGGCCGCTTCGCCGTCGAGGCGCGGTAGCAGCCCCAAGCGCTGGCGCTCGGCCTCCAGCCAGGCGGGGTCCGCGTTCATGCGCCGCCACACGCCCAGAAAGGCACTGACCAGGGTCTCGATGTCCGCACGCCTCGAACGTATGACCGTCTCGTAGGCGAACAGCGCCTCGTCCGTAGCGGAGACATCCCCCAGGGGCAGGGCCTTGAAGTACCCCCCGGCGGCGTTGACAAGCAGTTGCGTGCGTTCGGCATCGAGCACGGTGGCCTTGATCCGGCCCTCCAGCATGGCCTGGGCCCGTGTACCCGAGCCCGGTAGGTAATGCAGGGTGCGGTAGCGGATTCCATTGCGTTTGGCGAGGATATTGACCAGTGCCTCGGTCCCTGAGCCGGGCCCATGGGCGTACATATCGGCCCCATCGAGCTCCTTCCAACTTGCGTAGTAGCGCGTATCGACCACCGGGAAGAAGGCGAGCTTGCTCAGCTGGTAGAACATGCGCAGGGCAATGCCGTTGTTCTGCACCAACTGGTAGGGCGTGCCCATGCCCACGTCGGCCAGCCCGCCGCGCAGGGCCTGAACCACGATATTCTCGGAGTTGAGGTAGGACACCTGGATATCAAGACCGCGCTCGCGGGCATGCTCGATACCCACAAGGATGGGCAACATGCCTTTACCGGGCAGATCATTGAGTGCGATGCGCAGCGGACCGTTGGCCTGGGCCGCCGGGCCGACGCCGATCAGGCCCCAGGCGAGCACGGCCACCAGTAGCCCGCGCGCCCGTTTCGCGAATGAAAGCAGGGACATTCCCAGGGAAATGGAGCGGCTGCGATCCTGCACCATGATCAGGGTCTCTCAGGGCGTCGGTTGTACGAGCAACGGATCATGCCCAGCCACGGGCACCGAAGCCAATATATGCAAGCCGCCTCCCTGAAAACCAAACTCCTGCTGTCCATGACCCTACCGGGCCTGCTGGTCTGCGCGTTGGTCGCCTGGGGGGTATATCAGTCCGCGCTGGGACAATTGCGCAAGGACCTGATCGAACGCGGGCACCTGCTGGCCACCGCCGTCAACGAGGCCACCCATGCCAGCGCCAGCAACGATGCGATCCGCGTCGCCGTGGAAGACATCACGCGTAAGTCGGACGCCGTTTCCGGGATCACCGTCGCCACCCGCGAGCCCTTCACCATCTGGGCATCCAGCGTCCGCGCCACCGACCCCCTGAAGGACGACAGCGGCGACATGCTCATCGCCCTGGCCACCGCCTCGAGCAGCGGCATCTTCGGCCACTATTTCACCGCCAATGGCGACCTGGTGTTGCTTGAACCCCTCTGGGTCGAGAGTGACTGGCCCGGGGGTGCCCAAATCCGCCCCGGCAAGACCGCCAACCGTATGTACCTCGAAGGTGAATTCACCCGCCCGGATCCCGCGCGGATTCCCAGCGCCCTTCCCCTGGTGGCGGGAAACGCCCTGGAGGTGCCCGCGCCACACTACCGTGGGGTGGTCTACATCCGGTTCAACTGGAGCGCGGTCCGCCAGCAGGCGGGCACGGCCCTGTGGTGGGCGGCAACAGTGGCGCTGGCCGGGCTGGTGATCCTCATGGCCACGGCCTGGGTGGTCATCAATCGCCTGGTGCTGCGCCCGATCCGCACCATCGGCGAAGGCATCCAGGCGCAGGCCATGGGTCAGGTGGATTACCGCCTCCCCGATCTCGGCAGGGATGAGCTGGGCGAACTGGGCTCCCGTTTCAATGCCATGTTGGACAGCGTCAGCGAGCGCGATGCCCAGATCCACGGCATCGTCGACCATCTACCCATAGGCCTGGCCCTGTACGACAGCTCCGGAAAACGCCTTCTGAGCAATCGGCAGCATGAACGCTGGAGCGACGAGATGGCCATGGCGCTCGAATCGGTGGTGCTGGACGACGAGAAGCGTCGCTCCATTGCCCGGGGTGAGGCCCTGACCTGGGATCACGAGCACACGGATTCCGCCGCCGCGGCCCGTCATTTCCTGTCCAGTTTCTTCCCGGTGACCGCGGGCGGGACCCTGTTCGGGATCGCCACCACCGAGGTCACCGACCAGGCACTGCTTCGCGCCGAACTGGTCGCCGCCAAGGAACTGGCCGAGCATTCCAGCGCGGCCAAGACCCAGTTCCTCTCGAGCATGTCCCACGAGCTGCGCACCCCGCTCAATGCCCTGATCGGCTTCACCGAGCTCATGCGCATGGGCACCAGCCCGGACGAGCAGGTCGAGTACCTCAACCTCATGGACAAGGCCGGTCGGCATTTACTCACGCTGGTCAACGAGGTGCTGGATCTCGCGCACGTGGAATCGGGGCGCCTGGCCCTGAGCATTGAGGATCTGGGCCTGGACCTGGTCCTCGACGAGGCCGAGGCACTCACCCGCCCCCTGGCCGCCTCCTACTCGATCGAGCTGTCCATCGAGCGCCCGGGTACCGAACTGGCGGTGCGCGCGGATTACACCCGTCTCAAACAGATCCTGCTCAACCTCATCTCCAATGCCATCAAGTACAACCGGCCGGGAGGCAAAGCCCGCCTGACGATTGAACACGAAGCCGACCGGGTCCGACTGAAGGTGCACGATACGGGTAAGGGCATCACGCCGGACCAGCAGGAAAAACTGTTCACCCCCTTCGAGCGGCTTGGGGCGGAACGCTCCAGCATTGAAGGCACGGGCATAGGGCTGACCTTCTCACGCCGCGTCGCGGAGGCCATGGAGGGGCGGGTCGATTTCGAGAGCACACCGGGCGAGGGCAGCTGTTTCTGGATCGAGTTGCCCCGCTCCCACGCGCGCCGACCGCGCACCGGCCACGACGTCACGGGCACCTTCGACGCCGCCGCGCTGAACGGCCATCGGGGACGGATCCTCTACGTGGAGGACAATCCCGCCAACATGCAACTGGTTCAGAGCATCATTCAGAAATACACGCCCTTCGAACTCATCGCCGCCCCGGAACCCATCAGCGGCCTGGAGTTGGCGAAGGCTCATCAGCCCGGCCTGATCCTGCTCGATATCAATCTCCCCACCCTTGACGGGTACGACGTGCTCAAACGACTGCGTGACGACCCGCGCACGCGTGACATTCCCGTGGTAGCCATCAGTGCGAATGCCATGGAGGCGGATATCCATCGCGGCCTGGAAGCGGGTTTCAACGAATACCTCCCGAAACCCATCCGGGTTAAGACTTTGCTCCAAGCCATTCACCAGCTGCTGCCCTTGCCCGCCGACCAGGTGGCGCGCATGGGGCTGGATGGCTGAGCCACACAGACTCAGCCTCCTATTTGCTCAATACTGAGTATAGAATTCGCGCCTTTTCCCGTACCCCGGTCCAATAACCGGGGCGTCGCGGTCCACCGCCCAAAAGGTATGCGGGCCGACATTTCGATGCCCCCGTGGAGAACACCATGGCAAATCCCCCCCATTCCCCATCCCTGGATCATGACGTCGACACCGTCGAGACCCAGGAATGGCTTGAGGCCCTGCAGGCCGTCATCGAGCGGGAGGGCCCCGACCGTGCCCACTTTCTGCTCGAGAAGCTGATCGACCGCACGCGGCGCCGGGGTGGCCACATCCCCTTCAACCCGAACACCGCATACATCAACACCATCCCGCCCCAGCTCGAACAACGCAGCCCGGGCGACCACGAGATGGAAAACAAGGTGCGTTCCCTGGTGCGTTGGAACGCCCTCGCCACGGTGGTCAACGCCAACAAGATCACCAGTGAACTGGGCGGGCATATCGCGTCATTCGCCTCCGCCGCGACCCTCTACGACGTGGGCTTCAACCACTTCTGGCGCGCCCCGACGGCAAACAACCCCGGTGATCTGATCTTCTTTCAGGGCCATTCCGCGCCCGGCATCTACGCCCGCGCCTACCTGGAAGGGCGACTCAAGGAGGAAGACCTGCGCGGCTTCCGTCAGGAGGTCGACGGCGGTGGCCTGTCGTCCTACCCCCACCCCTGGTTGATGCCGGATTTCTGGCAGTTCCCCACCGTGTCCATGGGACTCGGCCCCATTCAGGCCATCTACCAGGCGCGCTTCATGCACTACCTGAACAACCGGGGTTTCATCGACCAGGGCGACCGCAAGGTCTGGGCCTTCCTGGGCGACGGTGAGATGGACGAGCCCGAATCCATGGGCGCCATCGGCCTGGCCGGGCGCGAGAAGCTCGACAACCTGATCTTCGTGGTCAACTGCAACCTGCAACGCCTGGACGGTCCGGTGCGCGGCAACGGCAAGATCATCCAGGAACTGGAAGGCGAATTCCGGGGCGCCGGCTGGAATGTCATCAAGGTGATCTGGGGCTCGTACTGGGACCCGCTGCTGGCCCGCGACACCAAGGGCCTGCTGAGAAAAAGGATGGAAGAGGCCGTGGACGGCGAATACCAGAAGTTCAAGGCCAAGGGCGGCGCCTTCACGCGCGAGCATTTCTTCGGCAAGTACCCGGAACTGAAGGAAATGGTCGCCACCATGAGCGACCAGGACATCTGGCGCCTCAACCGTGGCGGCCACGATCCGCACAAGGTGTATGCGGCCTATGCGGCCGCCGTCGCTCACACCGGCCAGCCCACCGTCATCCTCGCCAAGACGGTCAAGGGCTACGGCATGGGTGAGGCCGGCGAGGCCATGAACATCACCCACCAGCAGAAGAAGATGAACATTGAGGCGATCAAGAAATTCCGCGATCGCTTCAACGTGCCGATTCCCGACGACAAGGTGGAGGAGGTGCCCTTCTACCGCCCCGCCGAAGATTCCCCCGAGATCCGCTATCTGAAGGAACGCCGCGCCGCCCTGGGCGGCTCCCTGCCGCAACGTCGTCAGAAGGCCGAGCCCCTGCAGATCCCCCCACTGGAGGCCTTCAAACAGCAAATCGGTGATTCCGGTGAGCGCGAGTTCTCCACCACCATGGCCTTTGTGCGCATTCTCACCACGTTGGCCCGGGACAAACAGATCGGCAAGCACGTGGTGCCCATCGTGCCCGATGAGTCGCGTACCTTCGGCATGGAAGGCATGTTCCGCCAGCTGGGCATCTATGCCGTCGACGGCCAGCTCTACGAGCCCGAGGATTCCGACCAGCTCATGTTCTACAAGGAGGACAAGAAAGGGCAGGTTCTCCAGGAAGGCATCAACGAGGCCGGTGGCATGTGCGACTGGATGGCGGCGGGCACCGCCTACTCGCACCACAACGTGAACATGATCCCCTTCTACATCTACTACTCGATGTTCGGGATCCAGCGCGTCGGCGACCTCGTCTGGGCCGCCGGCGACATGCAGGCCCGCGGCTTCCTGCTCGGCGGCACCGCCGGGCGCACCACCCTGGCCGGCGAGGGACTGCAGCACCAGGACGGCCACTCCCACCTGTTCTTCTCCGCCATCCCCAACTGCCGCAGTTACGACCCCACCTTCAGCTACGAACTCGCGGTCATCGTTCAGGACGGTCTGCGACGCATGTACCAGAACCAGGAAAACTGCTTCTACTACATCACCGTCATGAACGAGAACTACCACCACCCGGCGATGCCCGAAGGCGTGGAAGACGACATCGTGCGCGGCATGTACAAGTTCAGCGACGGCGGATGCGAGGGTCCCAAGGTGCAGTTGCTGGGCTCGGGCACCATCCTGCGCGAGGTCATCGCCGCGGCGGACCTGCTGCGCGAGGACTGGGAGGTATGCGCCGACATCTGGTCAGTTCCGAGCTTCAACGAACTCACACGCGAAGCCTTGGACTGCCAGCGCTGGAACACCCTGCACCCCGCTGAGGAGCCACGCAGCTGCCACGTACGCAACTGCCTTGGCGACGCGGTGGGCCCGATCATCGCGGCCACTGACTACGTCAAGGCCTATGCCAACCAGCTCCATCCCTTCGTCGGCGACAGCCGCTACGTTGCACTCGGCACGGACGGTTTCGGCCGCTCCGACACACGCAAGAACCTGCGCCGTCATTTCGAGGTTGATCGTCACTACGTCACGGTGACCGCCCTCAAGGCACTGGCGGACGATGGCACCATCGAGGCCAGCGTGGTGGCCGAGGCCATCGCCAAGTACGGAATCGACGCCGACAAGCCCAACCCGCTGTACGCGTGATTGAATTGAATAGAACCGCGAAGACGCGAAGAGCGCGAAGAGAAAGAGTGGTCCGATTTAGGTGCGCTGCCTTACCGGATGGGCGCTGGCCAAATTCGACGCCTCACATCCACTTCGTGACCTTCGCGCCTTCGCGGTTCCAATAAGGTATTCACCATGATCAAAGACATCACCGTACCGGACATCGGCGACTTCACCGACGTGGAGATCATCGAGGTTCACGTTCAACCCGGCGACAGCGTCAAGGCCGAAGACCCCATCATCACCCTGGAGTCGGACAAGGCCGCCATGGACGTGCCCGCCCCCTATGACGGCGTCATCGGCACCCTGTCCGTCGACGTCGGCGGCCGCGTCTCCGAGGGCAGCCTGATCGGCACCATGGACGTCAGCGAGGCGCCCGCGGAAGAAGACGAGGCGGAGCAAACGGAACCCGCTGGAGAGGATGTGCCTCCCGTTCAGTTCGGATCTATCGACGACGCCTTCGACAACCCTGACGAAGCGCCCCCGGAGAGTGCAAGGTCGCCTCAGGACACCGAATTCAGGGACGATGAGGACATGGCACCCGCCTCCCAGGGTGAGTCCATAGCCTTGACCGTCCCGGACATCGGCGATTTCAAGGATGTGGAAATCATCGAGATCCACGTCAAGGCCGGTGACGAGGTCAACGCCGAGGACCCACTCATCACCCTGGAATCCGACAAGGCTGCCATGGACGTGCCCGCCCCCGCCGCCGGCACCATCGAGTCCATCGAGATCGAGGTCGGCGGTCGCGTCTCCGAGGGTGACAGCATCGGAGTCATGACCCGTGGCGGCGCCGATACCGGTGAACCCGCGGCATCGACGACCACCAAGGAACCCACGCCTGACACGCAGGCACCGGCCGAACCCGCCGAAACCCCGGCTGCATCGCAGCCGGCGCAGTCCAGCGACACGGCCTACAGCACGTCTGACAGCCGCCCGAGCGGCACGCCACCGACCACCCTTCCGCCGCCCCTGGAACGCTCCGGCATGGCCATCCCCCATGCCAGTCCCTCGGTGCGCCGCTTCGCCCGCGAACTGGGCGTGGACCTCACCAAGGTCCGTGGCTCCGGTAGCAAGGGCCGCATCCTCAAGGAAGATGTGAAGGCCTGGGTCAAGGGCAAGATCACCCAGCCGATACCCAGCGGCGAAGGCGGTGGATTCAGCTTACCCGCCATCCCGGCCATCGACTTCAGCAAGTTCGGCCCCGTCGAGCACCAGTCCCTGTCGCGCATCAAGAAGATCGCCGGCAAACACCTGCACGCCTGCTGGCTCAACGTGCCCCACGTCACCCAGCACGACGACGCCGACATCACCGACATGGAGGCCTTCCGCCAGGCCAACAAAGACGCCGCCAAGGCCGAGGGCTACAGCCTCACGCCCCTGGTGTTCGTCATGAAGGCCGTGGTCGCAGCGCTCAAGAAGTACCCCCAGTTCAACGCCTCCCTGGACAGCTCCGGCGAGGCCCTGATCCTCAAGCGCTACTACCACATCGGTATCGCGGTCGACACGCCCGGAGGGCTGGTCGTTCCCGCCATCCGCGACGTGGACAAAAAGGGCTTCATGGAACTGGCGAAGGAACTGGCCGAGACCTCCAAGAAGGCCCGGGACGGCAAGCTCAGACCCGACGATATGCAGGGCGCCAGCTTCTCCATCTCCAGCCTGGGCGGCATCGGTGGAAGCTATTTCACCCCCATCGTCAACGCCCCCGAGGTGGCCATCCTGGGCCTCTCGAAGTCCGAGATGAAACCCGTCTGGAACGGCAAGGAGTTCGAACCGCGCCTGATGCTTCCCCTGTCCCTGTCCTACGACCACCGCGTCATCGACGGCGCCGAGGGCGCGCGCTTCACCACCTACCTGAACCACGTTCTGGCGGATATCCGGCGGCTGATGCTTTGAGGCCCGCGGTCTCCCGGAACTCGGGAATGGGGCCACCGCCCCCGTAGGAGCGATGTCCTTTCCCGAATCGGGCTGACCCGCCTCATAGGGGGCACCCTGTGCACCTACCACCGTGGCTACACCCCTGGTGCACGCGGTGCACCCTACGAGCGCTGACACCCGCCGTGCGCCCCGGAGGCTCAATGCTGATCGCGTAGGAGGGTGCAACGTGTGCACCGAATATCCCTGTCAGGCCGTGGTATACGCGCCCGCCTGCCCGGGGCTCAACTCCGACTGAAGCAATAACGGCAGGGGTTGTTGTGCCCACGATTGAGCTCAACGCGATGACGTCGGATCACCAGCCAACACAGGCCCGGCGTGTACCCCACCTGTTTCCGCAACCATAGGTGATGCAGGCGTATTTACCTCCGAACCGTGCCCTTTCTCACCACGATCCGGAAAGCCACTCCAAGGTGACCTTGGCCAGGCGCAGGTATTCTCGAACCCTACTCGCAGCCTGTTTCGTTCCATTCCCTCTCAACCCACGCGGATCGCTCTTGTGACCACCTGGATACGTTGTCGTTTCAACGGCAAGGACTCTATCGCCCAACTCGATGGCACCACGGTGACCCTGTGCGAGGGCTCCCTGTTCGACACTCCACGACCGATTGGCGACCCACTGGATGTCGCGGACGTGGAGCTGCTCTACCCCTTCGAGCCCGGCAAATACATCGGCCTGTGGAACAACTTCCATGAACGCGCCCAGGTCGAGGGCCTGTCCAAACCCCCGCATCCGCTGTACTTCAGCAAGCTCCGTACCTGTCAGCTCAACCCCGGTGGCACCATTCCCCGGCCGGATGGGTACGACGGCCCGGTGGTGTTCGAAGGCGAGCTCGGCATCGTGATCGGAAAAACCGCCCATCGCATCACGCCGGAACAGGCGGACGATGTGATCTTCGGCTACACCTGCGTGAACGATGTCACCGCGCGCGCCATCCTGAAATCCGACCCGACCTTTCCCCAGTGGGTGCGCGCGAAAAGCTTCGACGGTTTCGGACCCTTTGGCCCGGCCGTTGTCACCGGCATGAACCCTGATGGGCTGCGCGTGCAGACCTGGGTGAATGGCGAGTGTCTGCAGGACTACCCGGTCAGCGACATGTTCTACGGCCCACGGGAGATCGTCAGCCGTCTTTCGGAGGACATGACACTGGAGACGGGCGATCTCATCGCCTGCGGAACCTCCGTGGGGGCGACCGCCATGCCCGATGGGTGCATCGTGGAGGTGGTCATCGAGGGAGTCGGCACCCTGAGCAACCGCTTCGCGGGTTGATTCCGGATACGCCCGGCCCCGGTTGCGGCCCTCACGCCCCCTGTCGGGGCGAGTGCATCACGCGCCGACCTGGCTGCGCACCACGTCCGCCAGTTCGTTAACCACGGTTTCCACCAGCGCACCGTCCTCGCCTTCGACCATGACCCGGACCAGGGGCTCGGTCCCCGAGGGCCTGAGCAGAACCCGCCCGCGCCCGGCGAGCTTGTCCTCAGCGGCCTGTACGGCGGACTGGATGGCCGCGTGCTCGGACAGGTCGACCCTGCCCTTGATACGCACGTTGACCATGAGCTGGGGGTACTTGCTCATGCCGGTCTTGAGGGCGTTCAGGGAGTTGCCGGAGTTGTACATGGCGGCCAACACCTGCAGGGCGGAGATGGTTCCATCCCCGGTGGTGGTGCGATCCAGGCAGATGATATGCCCTGAGCTTTCACCGCCCAGCACCAAGCCCTTCTCCTTGAGCACCTCCATCACGTAACGGTCACCCACCTTGGCGCGGTGCAGGGCAATACCCTGGTCACGCAGCGCGTGTTCCAACCCCAGGTTACTCATCAGGGTGCCCACGACGCCATTGACCTCGCGCCCCGAGGACAGGCGCTCGTTGGCAATCACGTATAAGAGCTCATCACCGTCCACCAGTTCGCCCTTGTGATCCACCATCACGAGGCGATCACCGTCTCCGTCGAAGGCGATGCCAAGGTCCGCGCCCTCACTCAGGACGCGGCTCTGCAAGGCCTCGGGGTGCGTGGACCCGCAACCGGCGTTGATGTTGACGCCATTGGGCTCCGTACCCATCGCCACGATGTTCGCGCCCAGTTCCTCAAACACTCTGGGACCGGTGTGGTAGGTGGCGCCATTGGCACAGTCCAGCACAATCTTCATCCCGCCGAGATCCAGGGCCGAGGGCACGGTGCCCTTGCAGAACTCGATGTAGCGCCCGCGCGAATCCTCCACGCGCACCGCCTTGCCCAGGGACTCCGAGGCGACGGTATCCATGGGCTTGTCGATCTGCGCTTCGATGGCCAGTTCCACCGCATCGGGCAGCTTGTAGCCCTCCGCGGAGAAGAACTTGATGCCGTTATCCTGGTAGGCATTGTGGGACGCGCTGATCACGATGCCCGCGCGTGCCCGCAACGTTCGCGTCAGGTAGGCAATACCGGGGGTCGGCAGCGGCCCGAGCATCATGCTCTTGATACCCGCCGCGGTCAGACCCGCTTCCAGGGCTGCCTCGAACATATAACCCGAGATGCGGGTGTCCTTGCCGATAACCACGCGGCCACCTCCATCAGGCGCCAGCACCTTGCCCGCCGCCCAGCCGAGCTTGAGCATGAAATCCGCGGTGATCGGGTGTTCGCCCACGTGACCACGTACGCCGTCGGTGCCGAAATACCTACGTTGCATCTAACCCCCCATGGCGGGCAGCCATGTGCCCTGATTCTCGTTATTGATTCAAGCCAAGTGGGCGACTTCGGGGCCTTCCACCGCCCCCATTACCTTGAGCGCATCGACCGTCGCCAGCACATCGTGAACCCGGATTATGCCCGCGCCGTGTCGCACCGCAACAAGGGCCGCGGCGACGCTGCCATGAACCCGGCCCTGCACCGGCCTGGGCCCGGATGCATCACCCAGGATGGCCCCGATCATGGACTTCCGGCTGATCCCCGCGAGCACCGCCAGACCATCGGCCGCGAAGCGCTCCAGGTGACGCAGCAGCACCAGATTGTGTTCAAGGGTCTTGCCGAAACCGAACCCCGGATCAAGCACGATGCGATCGCGCGTGATTCCCGCTGACTCACAGGCCCGCACCCGGTCCATGAGAAAGGCATACACATCCTCGACCACATCCGCATAAGTGGGTGCGGCCTGCATGGTGCGTGGCTCACCCTGCATGTGCATGAGGCACACCGCTGCACCGGAGTCGGCGGCGGTTTGCAGGGCACCGGGCTCCCGCAGGGCGCGTACGTCGTTGATGAGGCCCACGCCCGCATCCACCGCCGCGCGCATCACGGCGGCCTTGCTGGTATCAATGGACAGCGGCACAGCGGTCTCCGGAGCCAGGGCCTCAATCACCGGCATTACCCGGTCCAACTCTTCCGATGCCGACACCCCCTGGGCACCCGGGCGGGTGGACTCTCCCCCGATATCGATGATGTCGGCGCCTTCATCCACCATACGTAACGCCCGCTCCACGGCGACCCCGGGCTCGATGAAGCGGCCGCCATCGGAGAAGGAATCGGGCGTCAGGTTGAGAATGCCCATGATGCGCGGGCGATCCAGTTCGAGGCGGAAAGAGCCACCTGAGAGAGCGATGGAGGACACGTGAGCACTGTCACCGGGTCGGGAAAGGAGGCTGATATTAACCCCCTTTCCCGGAGGGTTCCGGCAACATCGCCGGGCTGATGTTTGAGCGCCTTCCCCTGCCTGCATCAGGCGTCGTCGGTGCATGACGCAAGGCAATCCAACCACCTATGACACCTGTGCGATCACAACGGCGCGAACGGGCAACGCAAACGAAAACGCCCGGCTCATGGAGCCGGGCGTTTCGCGGTGATATCGGCGCTGCCGACCGAGCCGATCAGTGCAGGCTGGCGGGCCCGCCGATCGGAGCGTCACCATCGGGCTTGTCTTCGCCACTGGTTGCTTCACCGCCTCCGGGCGCGCCGGATTTGGGGGTGTTGTCCTTGTCTTCCCAGCCCTTGGGCGGGTCAGGGTCCTTACCGTCCATGATCTGGTCGATCTGATCCTTGTCGATGGTCTCGTACTTCATGAGCGCATCGGCCATGAGGTGCAGCGTGTCCATGTGGTCCCGCAGGATCTTCACGGTGCGATCGTAGTTGCGGTCGATCACCAGCCGGATCTCCTGGTCGATCACCCCGGCTGTGCCATCGGAGACCGACTTGTGCTGGGTGACCGAGCGGCCCAGGAAGACCTCGCCGTCCTCCTCGGAGTAGGTCAATGGCCCCAGTTTGTCGGACAGGCCCCACTTGGTGACCATGTTGCGGGCAATCTCCGTGGCCCGCTCGATGTCGTTGGAGGCGCCGGTGGTGACGCGCTCGGCTCCAAAAATAAGTTCCTCGGCCACGCGGCCACCGAACAAACTGGAAATCTGCGACTCCAGGCGCTGCTTGGTGAAGCTGTAGCGGTCATCCTCCGGCAGGAACAAGGTCACCCCGAGGGCTCGACCGCGCGGGATGATGGATACCTTATGCACCGGGTCATGGTCGGGAACCATGCGGCCGACGATGGCATGACCGGCTTCGTGATAAGCAGTCAGCTTTTTCTCATCGGTGCTCATGACCATGGACTTGCGCTCAGCGCCCATCATGATCTTGTCCTTGGCGCGTTCGAAATCGATCATCTCCACCAGCCGCTTGTTCGCGCGGGCCGCGAAAAGGGCCGCCTCGTTGACCAGGTTGGCCAGGTCAGCACCGGAGAATCCAGGCGTTCCCCGGGCGATGATGGAGGGGATCACGTCCTCGTCCAGCGGCACCTTGCCCATATGCACCTTGAGTATCTGCTCGCGTCCCCGCACATCGGGCAGCGGCACCACGACCTGGCGGTCGAAGCGTCCCGGGCGCAGCAGGGCCGGATCGAGCACGTCGGGCCGGTTGGTCGCGGCGATCACGATGATGCCTTCGTTTCCTTCGAAGCCATCCATCTCAACCAGCAGCTGGTTGAGGGTCTGTTCACGTTCATCGTGACCACCACCAAGACCCGCGCCACGATGGCGACCGACGGCGTCGATCTCGTCGATGAAGATGATGCAGGGGGAGTGTTTCTTGGCCTGCTCGAACATGTCACGCACACGACTGGCACCGACACCCACGAACATCTCAACGAAGTCCGAGCCCGAAATGGTGAAGAACGGCACCTTGGCCTCGCCCGCGATGGCCTTGGCCAGCAGGGTCTTACCGGTACCGGGAGACCCCACCATGAGGACGCCGCGGGGAATCTTGCCACCCAGGCGCTGGAACTTGGCCGGGTCACGCAGGAAATCGACCAGTTCAGCCACGTCCTGCTTGGCTTCCTCCACACCGGCCACGTCATCGAACGTGACCTTCACCTGGTCCTCACTGAGCATGCGTGCCTTGGACTTGCCGAAGCTCATGGCACCGCGGCCACCGCCGCCGCCCTGCATCTGGCGCATGAGGTAGATCCAGATGGCGATGATCAGAATGAAGGGGAATGAGGAAATCAGGATCTGCTGAAGCAGCCCGGGCTCCTTGGGCGGCTCGGCCTGGATGTGCACATCGGCCTGCAGGAGTTCGTCAACCAGCTTTCCGTCACCGGGGTTGTAGGTGACGAAGCGGGTGTTCTGGTTGGTCCGCCCGGTGATGGCGTTCTCCTGGATGACCACCTCGCGCACATTGCCCGTGCGTACCTGGGTGATGAACTCGTCGTAGGAGAGTCGGTTGTCGGACGGTGCCCGGGTGGAGAAGCTGTTGAACACCGCCAACAGCACCATCGCTATGACCACCCAAAGAAGTAACGTTTTCGCCGAATCGCTCAAGGTCGGTGCCTCTTTTCATGGCGTGACGGCCGTCGTTGGACGACCCCACCCCGTACAAAATCAGTAACTGGACATTATCGGCCTTTGCTACCCCGTGCCACCAGATAAATCTCAGGGCTTCGGGGCCGGGAGGCCTTGGGTTTTATGGTCTTCAAAGTGGTGAATCGACCGCGCAGCTCGCGCCGGAGTTCCTCAATTCCGGCCCCCTCGAAGGCCTTCATGATCAAGTCACCACCGGGGTTGAGCAGTTCTCGCGCCGCCTCGGCCGCCATTTCGCAAAGCTGTACCGAGCGCGGCTGATCCACCGCCCGGTTACCACTCATGTTGGGCGCCATGTCAGACATGACAAGGTCAACCCCACTTTCTCCGAAGTGATTGAGCATGGCCTCGAACACGACGTCGTCGTTGATATCGCCACGGATTACATCGACCCGCTCCATGGGGACGACCTCCAGGAGATCAATCGCCAAAACGCGACCGCTGTCGCCGATGCGTTGCGCCGCGTACTGAGACCAGGCCCCGGGGGCCGCGCCCAGGTCGATGATGTTCATCGCGGGGCGGAACAGGCGCTCCTTTGTGTCGATCTCCTCCAACTTGAACACAGCGCGTGAACGCCAACCGTCCTGCTGGGCACGACGCACGTACTCATCGTCGAAATGCTCACGCAACCAACGGCCACTGCTCTTGCTACGCGCCACGATGGGCCTCCCCCGGTCGATCCGCGCCACGATCGGTGTGTCTGCGCAGTTCCCGGCGCACCCGGTGCGCGATCCAAAGGGCGGCCAGCACGCCCGCCAACAGCAGGCCGGGCAGGGCCCAGGCACTCTCCCAGGGAACAAGTGCCAGCAGGACCGCTGCAACCAATGCAAAACCCAGTTCCAGCTTGGCGCCATCGAGCGCGCCCTGGGCAGCCTGTGGTTGGCCACGTGCTACACTCCGCGCCCTTTTCCCGGGGCGTGTTGACGGCACGTTCGCCCCCCCGCCCCGCAACTGATCCGATCGATTTTCCATGAGCCTAGATACCGCCCGAAAGAAACGCCTGCGCGCCCTGGCCCACAGCCTCAAGCCCGTGGTGATCGTGGGACAACACGGCGTCACCGGGCCCGTCCTGGAGGAGATCGAGATCGCCCTGGCGCATCACCAGTTGCTGAAGGTGAAGCTGCGCGCCGAGCGCGATGCCCGTGCCCAATGGCTGGAACAGATCTTGGCCCAGACCGGGGCGGACAACGTGCAGACCATCGGCCAGGTGGCGGTGCTCTACCGCCGCAACCCGGACCGACCGGAGATCATCTGATCCCACGGTTTTCATCGCCCTACCCTCTTGGCGGCGACGAGGCGTCACGGATAGAGCGCGCAGGCCACCCACCGGGCACCCGCGCCTGAGGTTGAGAGCACGCATCAAACCGCCTTCTTCCAGGCCACCTGGTCGCGCAGGTAAACCGGTCGCGCCTGATCCGCCGGAACGCCCCTTCCCAGCGTGAAATCGCGCGCCGCCAAGGCCATGAGGTGACAAGCACGGGGCAACATCTGGGCGTCGAGCCCCCCCTCCCCGTGATCGAAACGCGGAAGCAGAGCATCCGCGTAGGCCGCAAACCCGGGACCGGCAAGAAACCAAGGCCCGGAACCATCCGGCGCATCAGGGGCCGGCGCCTGCTCCGGAGCGATGACGCATTCATCGAGCATCGGTTCGGGAAGACCGTCCTCACCCGACCGGAAAGCACCCCAGTAAACCTCGTTCATGCGTGCATCCAGAGCGGTAATCACCCTCTGAGCCCCCCGCCGGTCCATGACCTCGGCCGCCAGTGCCGCCAGGGACGAGATACACACCACCTGTCGGTCCAGGGCATAAGCGACCCCCTGCACGACACTGGACGCAATCCGCAGGCCCGTGAAGCTGCCCGGCCCCCGTCCGAGAACCAGTGCATCAAGCCCGGTTTTCGCCACACCCGCCTCCGCCAGGATGGACTCCATCATGGGCAGGATGATGGCGGCATGGCGACGCGGCGCATGCTCGAACCGATCGATCACTTCACCGTCGCGCCAAAGAGCAACCGAACAGGCTTCAGACCCGGTCTCGATACCCAGGAGCACGGTCACGGATCAGACCTCGTCCGGAGAACGGCACTCCATGCTGAATGCATGGATCTCGGTATTCATCATGTCGCCGAGGGCGGCGTACACCATGCGGTGGCGTTCCAACAGCCGCTTGCCCGCGAAGGCCTCGGACACAATCCGTGCGTTGAAATGCCCCGCCCCGCCGGCGGCCCCGGCATGACCCGCATGGCGTGCACTGTCATCCTCGATATCCAGGGCAACAGGAGCCAGGGCATCGGTCAGGCGCTGGCGGATCTTCTCCACGCGCTCCGCATTCATCAGGGCAGCACCTTCTTGTAGGGTTTTACGGTCACCTTGGCGTAGACCCCGGCGGCGACATAGGGATCGGCATCAGCCCAGGCACGGGCATCCTCCAGGTCATCGAACTCAGCGACCACCAGGCTGCCGGTGAAACCGGCCTCCCCCGGGTCCTCATTGTCGATGGCGGGGTGAGGACCGGCGATCAGCAATCGGCCCTGTTCCAGCAGGTTCTTGAGCCGCTGCAGATGTTCCGGCCGCGCCGCCAGGCGTGCCTGCAGGGTGCCGGGGTGGTCCTCGGCGATGATGGCGTAGTACACGGATATGCTCCCGGTCAGATCGAACGACGACAGTCTACGTGGGTCCACGTCCGGCCAATCACCCGGGCCATGGGGTTATCTCTTGGCGCTTCCATTTCCACCCTGGCGAGCCCATCGGGGCATGACGCGCGAACAGAGCGCGCGGACAGGGCGTGGGTCAATTCGCGAACGGGTCGTGGATAGGTCAAAACGAAACGGCCCCGGATAAACCGGGGCCGTTCGACAGGCGACAAAGGCTAGCGGGCCTTATTCGCCCTCGGCAATCGCCTTCTTGGAGAGGCGGATTCGGCCCTGGCGGTCAACCTCCAGCACCTTCACGCGAACCGACTGGCCTTCGGAGAGCTCATCGGTCACGGCCTCCACGCGCTCATGGGAAATCTGCGAAATGTGCAGCAGGCCGTCTTTGCCGGGAAGAATGGTCACGAAGGCACCGAAGTCCATGATCTTGGCGACCTTGCCGTCGTAGATGCGTCCGACTTCGACCTCGGCGGTGATCTCTTCGACGATCTTGCGCGCCTTGTCACCGGCGGCCCGGTCGGCGGAGAAGATCTGCACCGTGCCGTCATCGGTCAGGTCGATGCTGGCGCCGGTGGCTTCGGTGATGGAGCGAATGGTCGCGCCACCCTTGCCGATGACGTCGCGGATCTTGTCCGGGTGGATCTTGAACGTGACCATGCGCGGGGCGAACTCACTCATCTCCTGGCGGGGAGCGGAGATGGCCTCGTTCATCTTACTGAGGATGTGCATGCGGCCGTCCTTCGCCTGGGCGAGGGCCTGCTCCATGATTTCCTTGGTGATGCCATCGATCTTGATATCCATCTGCAGGGCGTTCACACCCTGGGCGGTACCGGCAACCTTGAAGTCCATGTCACCCAGGTGATCCTCGTCACCCATGATGTCGGTGAGCACGGCGAAGGAATCGCCTTCCTTGATCAGGCCCATGGCAACACCGGCCACGGGGGCCTTGGTGGGCACACCGGCATCCATCAGGGACAGGGAGGTTCCGCAGACGGAAGCCATGGAGGAGGAACCGTTGGACTCGGTGATCTCGGAGACCACGCGCACGGTGTAGGCGAACTCCTCAACCGTGGGCACCACGGCGGCGATGCCACGCTTGGCGAGACGGCCATGACCGATCTCCCGGCGCTTGGGCGAACCCACGCGACCGGTCTCGTTCACGCAGAAGGGCGGGAAGTTGTAGTGCAGGATGAAGTGATCCTTGCGCTCACCGGCCAGGGCATCGATGACCTGGGCGTCGCGGGTGGTCCCCAGGGTGGTGGCCACCAGGGCCTGGGTCTCGCCACGGGTGAACAGGGCGGAACCGTGGGCGCGGGGCAGAACGCCGGTGCGAACGGTGATCGGTCGCACGTCGGCCGGTCCACGACCATCAATGCGGGGCTCGCCGTTGATGATGCGACCGCGCACGGTGACCTTTTCCAGCTTGTGGACGGCGGCGGAAACCTCGCCAGCGGACCACTTGGCATCATCACCGCAAGCCAGTGCCTCGACGGTCGCGGCATTGACGGCGGCCACGGCATCCTGGCGAGCGAGTTTGTCGGCAATGGTGTAGGCATTGCGGATGCCTTCACCGGCGGCCGCTTCCACGGCGGCCTTCAGTTCGGTGTCTTCCTGGGGAGCGCTCCATTCCCAGGCCGGCTTACCGGCCTCGGCCTTGAGCTCGCTGATGGCGGCGATGCAGGCCTGATAGGCCTCGTGGCCGAACATCACGGCACCCAACATGACTTCCTCGGGAAGCTCCTTGGCCTCCGATTCGACCATGAGCACGGCCTGGTCGGTTCCGGCGACGATCAGGTCGAGTTGGGACTCCGCCATGATCGACTGGGAGGCGTTGAGCAGGTACTCGCCGTCCTTGTAACCCACGCGGGCCGCACCCACGGGGCCGTTGAACGGCAGGCCGGAGATGGACAAGGCGGCGGAAGCGCCGATCAACGACGGCAGTTCCGGGTCCACCTCGGGGTTGAGGGACATGACGGTACAGATGATCTGCACCTCGTTGTAGAAGCCCTTGGGAAACAGCGGACGCAGGGGACGGTCGATCAGGCGCGCCGTGAGGGTCTCACCCTCGGACGGACGTCCTTCGCGACGGAAGAAACCGCCCGGAATCTTGCCCGCGGCGTAGGTCTTCTCCTGGTATTCAACGGTCAGGGGGAAGAAATCCTTACCCGGATCCGCATCACGGCGGCCCACCGCGGTGACCAGAACGACCGTGTCGGACATATTGACGATAACGGCACCGCCAGCCTGACGGGCGATTTCGCCGGTCTCGAGGGTGACGGCATGTTCGCCGAACTGAAATGTCTTTTTGATGGATTCCACGGTCGGTTCCTGTGTCTCTCAGCTTCTGTCGTGTCGCGATGGGCTGCCGGGACGAAGTGTCAGCGGCGCAGGCCCAGGCTGCCGATCAGGGTCTTGTAGCGGTCCTGATCCTTGCCCTTGAGGTAGTCGAGGAGTTTGCGGCGCTGGTTGACCATGCGCAGCAGACCACGGCGGGAGTGGTGATCGTGCTTGTGGTCGGCGAAATGGCCGGTGAGGTCGTTGATGCGGGCGGTCAACAGAGCGACCTGAACCTCGGGGGAGCCGGTATCACCTTCGCCACGGCCGTATTCAGCGACGATCGCCGCTTTCTGTTCTGCGGAAATAGACATGTTGTGTCCTCAGGGCATGTGGATGGCGGTGGAAATCGCGACGTGCGATCCGCCTTCGGAAGCCTGGCCCAGGTCAAGCCCCCGGAAAAAAGAGCGGCGGATTCTACGCGTGCCCCCCACGGGTAACAAGACGGTCAACCATCGGCCGCCGAAATCAATTTCTGATGCCCTCATCCACCCGGACCCCGGCGGGGCAAACCGGATCCCGTTGCTCCCCCGTTGCTCCCCCGTTGCTCCCCCGTTGCTCCATAGGACACCACCGGCCGACAGCCGAAACGGCAGTGCCCGGCGCAGGCAGAGCGTCCCCGATCAGCGCGTGCCCGGTTCCGCCAGTTCATCAGCCAGTTCAGCCAGCTCGCGCAGCTGCCGCGCGCGTTCCTCCTGGTCAAGACGCCCCAATCGCTTCACCGCGATGAAAAACCGAGACATATCCCCCTCCTCCCGCGCCAGAAGCGCCGCGAACGCGGGCACCCAGCGCTCGTAGACAGCAAACACATTGAGCCGGGCATTGTTCAGCCCGGGCCCGAACCAATGCGCGAAGGGTTCGAGCTCGCGCCGCGTGCGGGCCTGTTTCCGGAAACGCTCACGGACCGCCTCGATCAGGGCCCCCTTGCGGGCGCCCGGTGTTGAGCCCCGATCATGAGCTGAAGCCCCCGCGTAGAGGGCGTCCAGATCGGCACGCAGAGCGAGCATCATGCGCACCAGTTCAGCGGCAGCCGCCTTGCGGGCCCGCCACTCATGCAACTGCGCGCTGCGCCCCCGCGACTCCAGCCAGCGTCGCACACCCTCGCGCTCCACGGTCACTGCGAAGGCCTCGTTGAACTCGGTGTCATCGGCCACGTAGACCACCTGGTGCGCGAGTTCGTGGAAGACAAGCGCCGCCACCGAGGTGTCATCCCAACGCATCATTGTGTTGAGCAGGGGGTCATCGAACCAACCGAGGGTGGAGTACGCGGGCACCGGAGCGATATAGGTGTCCATGCCCCGCGCCGCGTACCGCTTGGCAACGTCGCGGGCCTCATCCAGGTCGAAGAACCCCCGGTAGGCGAGGCAGCCAACGAAGGGGTAACACCAGCGGTGCGGTTCCACGTCGAATTCAGGCGCCGCGTACAGGGCCCATACCACCGCGTCCCGGCCCAGGTCGGCATAGCTCCGGTAACTCCCATTGTCCGGCAGCCCGAGGTCCGTCGAGGCAAAGCGACGCGCATCAGCGGCAACGCGCAATCGTTCCCTGACCTTCGTCGGCGTAGCCGGGTCTTCGATCACGGAACCCAGAGGGCGACTGGCGGCCATGACTTCGAGGTGCCCGGATGCCGCCTGACCGTAGTAGCCGAGGGTGGAGCAGCCCGTGCCGCCCCAGAACGCCCAGAGAAGGATCGTTGCAACGCGTACGTTCATGGCCACAAGGGTATCGGTTCCGGATGGGCTCACCCATGGGGAAATCGCGCGGCCCGCGGATCGCGCACCAGCCACCGTTGCTGGTGGGACCGGCAGCGCGCGGGGCGGGTATACTGCGCGCCCTCTCCCTACTGAATGACTCGCAACGACAAGGGCGCACACATGGCGGAACAGACCCTGGACAGTGGATTGATCATCGAAGATCTGGCCGATGGCCACGGCAAAAGCGCCGACGGCGAAGGCCAGTTCCTCACGGTTCACTACACGGGCTGGCTGACCGACGGGACGGAGTTCGACTCCAGCGTGCGCCGTAACGAACCCTTCCGCTTCCCCCTGGGTGTCGGAATGGTCATTCCCGGCTGGGACAAGGGCATGTTGGGAATGCGCGAAGGGGGCAAGCGCCGTCTGACCATCCCCCCCGCTCTCGGCTACGGCGAGCACGGGGCGGGCGGCATTATTCCCGGGAACGCGACGCTGGTCTTCGAGGTGGAACTGATCGAGGTATCAGACTGAGACCATGGTCGAGGCCATCACACCGGAAAACCAGGCACATATCGACCGCGAGGTATCCGTCGCCCTGGCCGAGGACATCGGCCAGGGTGATCTGACCGCCGCCCTGATCCCCGAAGACCAGGTCGCGAGCGCGCGCATCATCAGTCGCGCCCACGGCATCCTCGCCGGCAGCCCCTGGGTGGACACCGTGTTCCGCCGTCTGTGCGGGCCGGTTAGCGTGCTCTGGCACGCGCAGGAGGGCGACGCGGTCGCGCCGGACCAGATCCTGTGCGAACTGGAAGGCCCCGCACGCTGCCTGCTCAGCGGCGAGCGCTGTGCCCTGAATTTTCTGCAGACCCTGAGCGGCACAGCCACGGCCGCGCGCCGCTACGTGGATGCCGTAGCCGGTCTGCCGGTGCGGATTCTGGATACCCGCAAGACCGTTCCGGGCCTGCGCCTGGCTCAGAAATACGCGATTCGCCAGGGCGGTGGCGCCAATCACCGTATAGGGCTCTACGACGCCGTCCTGATCAAGGAGAATCACATCGCCGCCGCCGGCTCCATCTCCGCCGCCATCGGGCAGGCCCGCGCCCATGGCGCCGGTAACTGGGTCGAAGTGGAGGTGGAGAATCTCGAGCAACTGCGCGAGGCACTGGGCGCGGGCGCCGACCGGGTCATGCTCGACAATTTCACCCTGCCCGCACTGCGCGAGGCCGTGGCCGAAACTGCCGGACGGGCACGCCTGGAGGCGTCCGGGGGCATTACCCTGGAAACGGTGCGCGACGTCGCCGCCACGGGCGTGGACGATATATCAGTCGGTTCTCTGACCAAGGACGTTCAGGCTCTCGACCTTTCCATGCTTTTCACCAACGGGCGAACATGAGCTCCAATCCTTACGACGTCGGTGTATCCGTCGAGACGCACTACATCGACAAACAGTCCGAGCCCGCATCGGACCGCTACGCTTTTTCGTATACGGTCACCATCACCAACGACGGCGAGCAGCCGGTGCAACTGATGACCCGTCACTGGCTCATCACCGACGGCAACGGCAAGGTTCAGGAGGTCCGTGGTGACGGGGTGGTGGGCGAGCAGCCCTATCTGCAGCCCGGACGGGGCTTCCGCTACACGAGCGGCACGGTGTTGGAGACCCCGGTGGGTTCCATGGAGGGCAGTTACCAGATGGTGGCCGACGACGGACACCGCTTCGATGCCCTTATCCCCCGCTTCAGCCTGAGCATGCCCAAAGCGGTTCATTGAGCGCCCCCGGTGCCCGGCCCCGAACGGAACACCGCGGCACCCGGGCCGCGCTCCACAAAGCGGCCCCACGCACCCCGGCGCCAAGTCGGCTCCAGGGCGCTTCCCACTGATCAGGGGGATTGAGAGTTCATGGCGGTCTATGCCATCGGCGACGTTCAGGGCTGTCTCCAGCCCCTGCGCGATCTACTGGATGCGATCAATTTCGACCCGGACGGCGACCGGCTGTGGTTTGTTGGCGACCTGGTGAACCGAGGGCCCGACTCCCTGGGCACGCTGCGTTTCGTGCGCGGACTGGGCGACAGTGCCGTCACGGTCCTGGGCAATCACGACCTGCACCTGCTGGCCATGGCCCACGGCAACCAGAGGCACAACAAGGCTGATCCGGGTATGCAGGCGATAATCGATGCACCCGACGCCGAGGAACTGCTGACCTGGTTGCGTCATCGGCCGGTGCTGCACGTGGACGAGGGGCTGGGTATGGCCATGGTTCACGCCGGTATCCCGCCCGGCTGGGACCTGGACACCGCGCGCGCGGAGGCGCAGCGCCTGGAAGCGTGTCTGCGTTCTGATTCACGCCACGCGTTCTTCGCCGCCATGTACGGCAACAAACCCGATCTCTGGGACGAGTCCCTGGCGGGCATGGAACGCTTACGTTTCACCACCAACGCCTTCACGCGCATGCGTTACTGCACGCCGCAAGGCGCCATGGAACACAAGGTCAAACTCAATCCGGGAGAAACGGTCGAGGGACTGATCCCCTGGTTCCGCCATCCGCGACGTACGCACTGGCCCGTGACCGTGGTGTTCGGGCACTGGTCCACCCTGGGTTACGTGCATCACCAGAACACCTACGCCATCGATACCGGCTGCGTCTGGGGCGGCACCTTGACTGCTTTGCGTATAGACCCCGAACGTACGCGCGCTCAACGGATCAACGCTGAACGCCGCGATCACGAAACCCGGCGGTTCAGCCTGCGTTGCCCGCAGTCGCGCGCGCCGGGTTAGACCGCACATCCACGTTCTTCCCACCGGCGATGCCCTCCCCCGAAAGGCATGCAAGCCGGACACAGGCGAGGCCCGGAGATCACGCCCGCTCAGTGGATGGGAAACCCCACGGCGGCAAGCGCCGCGTCCGCCTCTTCGACGCCGGTGCGGCACACCGGCACGTACTCAAATTCGCGACGTAAGGGGTACTGGCGGCGCAGACCATCGAAATAAGCCCCCTGCGCGGCGATGGTGAGCTGACGCAAACCCATCATGCGACGGTGATCCGCCCAGGGGTCGGACACGGCCCGGGCCGCCGCGAGCACGGCGGCACATGCGCCACCCTCACGCGCCGCCGCCGTGACATCCACCGGTTCGACCGCGGGCAAGGACGACCAGGGCGACCAGGTCGCCTCCCGGCCCAGGTGCGCGCACAGCGCGCGATAGACCGTCTCCGTGCCCCGGTAACGCCCCTCCAGTGAGTAGCCCGCCACATGCGGACTGGCCAGGCTGACCTGATCCAGCAGACCGAGATGCACATGGGGCTCCCCCTCCCAGGTGTCGACCACCATTTCCGTGCGCCAGGCATGCCTGAGCAGGGCCGAGGTATCCGCAACAGCGCCCCGCGACGCGTTGATCACCAGGGCACCGTTGCGACACAGGCCCAGAAAGCGCTCGTCGATCAGGTGAAAAGTGGGCCATCGGTTGCGCCGCTCCAAAGGTACGTGAACGGTGATGACGTCACTGCGTTGCAGAAGCTCCTCCAGTTCCACGTAGCCGTCATCGCCCTCCTCCATCGCGCGGGGTGGGTCATTGACCAGGCAGCGCACACCCAGGGCTTCGAACAACGCCTTCACCCGCGACCCCACGTTGCCCAGACCCACGATCCCCACGACCATGTCGCAGGTATCGAGCCCACGGCGCTGCAGAAGCTCAAGGACCACGCGCAGAACCCACTGCGCCGCCGCTGTGGCATTGCACCCGGGAGCCGATTGGAAATCGATGCCGCGCGCGTGCAACCAGGGCAGGTCCACGTGGTCCACACCTATGGTCGCGGAGCCCACGAAGCGCACGGCGGAGCCCTCCAGAAGAGCGGCACTGACCGGCGTTACCGACCGGACAAGCAGGCAATCGGCCGCACGCACATCCTCGGGGCCGATCTCCCTGCCCGGCAGGGTGACCACCTCTCCCTTGGGTTCACACAGCGATTCACAGGCTTCACGCACACCGGGCATGTTTTCGTCGGCAACGATTCTCATGATTCACAACTTCTGAGGGAGATTCCGATGGCATTCCCGCTCCATCAATCCAGGTTTCCAATGCATCCCGGCAGCCCGCCATTGTCGAACGCCCCTTACCGGGGTGACAATAGTCGGCTGTGATCTGTCACCTTATAGAGCACGCCGACTCACCGAACCATGCGATTTGAAGCGCACGAGAAACATCCGGGACAAGGGCAAAACGGCTTCACCTTGATCGAGCTGATGATCGTGATCGCGATCATAGGCATCCTCACCGCCGTGGCCGTTCCCCAGTACCAGAACTACGTGCAGCGGGCCAAGAACACCGAGGCGATCAGCTATGGTTCCCACGCCAAGGAATCCATCGCCGAGTACTGGTTCGTGGAGGGCACCATGCCCTCGAACGCCACCGAAGCGGGGGTTGAGAATGTCTCGACCGAGATCGTCCAGGGCGTCTACTACAGCCGGACCAGCGACGACGTTGCGGTGGTGCAGGTGCGCATCAACCCGACCGTGTACGACACCGACCCGTACACCACCCTGGAATTCACCGGCACGGCGGGCAGCGGTGGAATCAGCTGGACCTGTGGGCCGGGCACGCTCAATCCGGCCAAGCCGAAGTTCCTTCCCGCCAGTTGCCGCGACTGAGTCAACCCCGCCCCGCCATGGACACCGCGGCAATCGACCACCTCATCCAACGGCTGGACGCCCTGCTCGACCGCGTCGAGCCCCTGCTGCCCCACCCGCGCCAGGAACCTGACTGGACAGCCGCCATTGCCTGGCGCTGGCGGGCCGGTCACGGCCTTGTTCCCGTCAATCATCCCCACCAGTTCGCCCTTTCAGACCTGATCGGGGTTGATCGCCAACGCGATGAACTGGAGCGCAACACGCGCCAGTTCGTCACGGGGCGGCCGGCCAACAATGCCTTGCTGTGGGGCTCGCGGGGTACGGGCAAGTCCTCGCTGGTCAAAGCCCTGTTACATGCCTTCGCCGCCCAGGGGCTGCGCCTGATCGAAGTCGATAAGAACGGTCTCGAAGATCTGCCGGAGATCGTCGACCTGATCTGGAACCGCCCCGAGCGCTTCATCCTGTTCTGCGATGACCTGTCATTCGGAGAAAACGAACCCGGCTACCAGGCCCTGAAGGCTCTACTCGACGGTTCGATCGCCTCCACGCCCGACAATCTGCTTCTGTACGCCACATCCAACCGCCGCCATCTGATCCCCGAGTTCCAGAGCGAGAACCAGCAGGCCCAATGGGTGGATGGCGAGCTTCACCAGGGCGAAGCGGTCGAAGAGAAGGTGTCGTTATCCGAGCGTTTCGGGCTGTGGCTGTCCTTCTACGCCTTCAAACAGAATGAATACCTCGCCATTGTGGACCACTGGTTGCGGCAGCTTGATGCCCTGCCCGATGACCGTGGGGAAATGCACCGCCTGGCCATCCGCTGGGCCCTGGGCCGTGGTTCACGCTCGGGCCGCGTGGCGTGGCAATTCGCACTGGACTGGGCCGGGCGCCACGGCGCTTGATGGGGTGCCCCACGAATGGGGTCGGCAAGGGGTCGCGCATGCCGGGCACCGCCTGAGCGGCAATCTCAACCCGCCTCCGACCCGACGCGCCCCACCGGCAAGCACAGGCTGAAGCGCGACCCCTTGCCCGGTTCCGTCTCCACGTCGATGGAGCCGCCCATCAGGCTGACCAGCTCGTGGGTGATGGCAAGCCCCAGGCCCGTGCCGCCATAGCGACGACTCATGGAACCGTCGGCCTGGGTGAAGGGCTGGAACAGTTCCTCCAGGCGATCCTGCTCGATCCCGATACCGGTATCGCGGACATCGATACGTATACATCCGCCCGCATCATCACGTCGCGCGTCCAGGGTGACACCACCTTTGGCTGTGAACTTCACCGCGTTGCTGAGCAGATTGTTGAGCACCTGGCGTACCCGGGTCGGGTCGCCATTCACAGGCCCCGCATCCAGGGCCGTGTCGACGGACAGCCGCATGCTCAACCCCCGGCTCTCGGCATTGGCGCGATGCAGTTCGAACACCTCGCGAATGATCGGCGCAAGGGTAAACTCGATGGACTCGGTCTGAAGACGGCCCGCCTCGATCTTCGCGATATCAAGGATGTCATTGAGGATCACCATGAGCGCCTGAGCCGACGCGGATGCCGTATCCAGGTACCCGGCCAGCTCCTCCGCTGAATCCGCGTCACGGGCCAGTTCCAACATCCCCATCACGCCGTTCATGGGCGTGCGGATCTCGTGACTCATATTCGCGAGGAACTGACTCTTGGTCACGTTCGCCTGCTCCGCCTGCTCCTTGGCCTGCACCAGCGCCTGTTCCACCTCGCGGCGTTCACGGATCTCATCGACGAGGCTGGCGTTCAATTCCTCGATGCGCTGCTTGTCTTCGGTCAGACCCTGGACCAGGGCATCGTTGGTGTGCTGCAAGCTGAAGCTGTGCGCCAGACCCTGGTGGTAGCGTCGCGCGTTGACCACCATGAACATCATGAACAGCGCCTGCATAAGCACCATGGACCATCCCAGCTGCCCGCCTTCCAAGGCCGACGACACCAGCAAGGGGGGGACGGCACCGAACAGGTAGCCCAGGTAGCCGGGCAGGTAGGGCGTCAGCGAGGGAATCGCGCCCGCGACCATACCCGCGATAACGAAGGACAGAAACACCAGGTAATCGATACTCCCCGACGGCACCAGCAAAGCCGCACTTCCCCAGACCAATCCCGTCAGGGCCGCCACGACACCGAACAGCCGTGCCCAGGATCGTGCCGAACGGTTCGCGCGGTGCCTGCCGAATCGGGCGACGAGCCCACCCCGGACCACAAGCACGGCGTACATCCCGCCCAGCCAGACGGACACCCACGCAACATCGCCAACGAAGGCGATCACTCCCGCCAACAGGGTCGCGTTGATGGCAGTGATGATCAGGCCGGTCGCCGCCTGCCCGTAAAGCAATTCGACCAGATCGTCGTCGATGGCCTGGGGATCGACGGGATACTCAGTCGCGGGAGACATGGGGTGTTTCCGGACAATCGGACGCGGTTCGGAAGCCACATTCGGCCGCCACGGATCTACTCACACATGCTCCTCGACCACCTCAGGCAGCCAACGGTCCAGAACAAACAGCAACTGTGCCGGATTCAGGGGTGTCTCGATACAGCCATCCGCCCCCATACCCGTGAGGTTCTCGTCACTCCGGCCTTCACCAATCAGCGCCAACACGGGCACGCGCCCGCCATCGCCGTAGGGACCACCGTCAAGCAGCCTGCTCAGCTCGCGGGTCCCCGATGCGGCATCGACCATGAGCAGGTCGACCGCACGCTGCTCGAGAATGGATTCGGCATCCGCCGCCCGGGTCACGGAAATCACCTCAAGGCCGAGCCGCTCCAACATGATCTGGCTGAGCATCCGACCGCTGTGATCGGCATCCACCAACACAACGCGACCGCGGAAGTGCGTATCGCCGGGCGCATCAGCCCCGGCGGGCGCATCAGCCCCGGCGGATCGACTCACCAGGGGTATCTGCAAGCGCACCTCCGTACCCTCATCCAGGCGACTGCTTGCCTGGATGTCCCCGCCCATGAGCCGGGCCAGCCGACTGCTGATCGCCAGACCAAGGCCGGTGCCACCGTAGCGCCGGGCGATACCGGCATCGGCTTGACTGTAGGGTCTGAACAGGCGGGCGGCCTGCTCCGCGCTCATACCGATTCCGGTGTCGCGCACGCTGACCTCAATCCGGTCGTATTCCACCACCCGGCGTGCGACGACACGGACACCACCCTGCTCGGTGAACTTCACGGCATTGCTCACCACGTTGGTGACGATCTGGCGCACCCGCAGGGCATCCCCCATGAGCGTGACAGGCAGCGCCCCCTCCGTCTCCAGGGTCAGGGCGATCCCGCGCTCCCGCGCCTTGGGCCTGAACAGTTCCACCACCTCGGACAACAATTCCCGCGGGTCATAAGGGGCGACCTGCAATTCCAAGCGCCCCGCCTCAAGCTTGGACAGGTCCAGCACGTCATCCAACAAGGCCATCAGGGTGCGCGCGGACGATGCGGCCACCCTGAGATAGGATTTCTGCTCCGCGCTCGGACTGGTCTGTTCCAACATGGAAAGGGTTCCCAGAACCCCCGTCATGGGCGTGCGTATCTCGTGACCGAGGCTGGCGAGAAAATCCAGGCGCGTCCGACTCGCGCGGGCCGCGCGGTCCTCCGCGATGCGCACGGCCCTGCGTGCCTGGTCGCGCTCGGCAGCGAGTTTTTCCAGGCGAGTCTCCAGGTCATCCACCCGCGCGGTCTCCTCGCGCAGGCGTCGCAACAACTGATCGTTGCGCAGTCCCTGGCGCACGGTGATCCGTCGATGATCGTGGTGGCGCCAACCGGCAAGCAATGCCGCGATCAGGACCCCACCGCCCATGGCCAGGGCCTGACCGAAGGGAAAGCCCTGCACCGTGATCAGGCCATAGACGCTGAGCAGGCCGAGTGGCGTGATAAACAACACGAACACCTGCAGGCGGTAGGACACCAGCGGTATGGAACCGGACGCCAGGGCGGAAACAACCGCCAGGTGAAAGATCAGTGTGCCCTCCGCCCAGGGCGGAATGACCATGATGGGAAAAGCCAGCACAAGGCCCAGAACCGCCGATACGACACCGTAGAGACGCACGTGATCATCATGGACGTCGGCGCTGGGCGGCAGCTGCCGGAACCCCAGATTGAGCGCCAGCTTCATCAACAACACCCCCAGGACCGCCGCCACCCAGGCGCCCACCCAGGTCAGCTCCACCACATCCACAAGGACCGCCGCCTCCATCAGCCCGGCGAGCCCCGTGGCCACCATTCCGAACACACTGCCGCGGAACAGCCCCTGGTTGAGGGCCATTTCCACATCGGGGTTGGCGGGACGCCCTGCGGATTGCGGGAGCCTGAGATTCATGACAAGGACATTCTCAACGCGTGATCGATCCATCTTCGTTGCGCACGCGAATGATGACAGTTCCTCCGCGGGCGGGGAAACCCGCGCCTTGCCAGCGTGGACGCCCAAAGGCATCTTTGCCAGCCCACGAAAACGATGACAAACGATAAACCAGAAACTCCGGCCACGCCGGAGCCGCCAAGCAGAGGAACCCCACGAATGAAGATCGAAACCCAGGCCATTCACGCCGGATTCGAGCCCGATCCCACCACCAAGGCGGTGGCCACCCCCATCTACCAGACCACCTCCTACGCCTTCGACGACACCCAGCACGGCGCCGACCTGTTCGACCTCAAGGTCCAGGGCAACATCTACACCCGCATCATGAACCCCACCTCCGACGTGCTCGAACAGCGCGTCGCGGCCATGGAGGGTGGCGTGGCCTCCCTGTCCCTGTCCTCGGGCATGGCCGCCATCACCTACTCGATATTCGCCATCGCCCAGGCCGGGGACAACATCATCGCCACCAGCCAGCTCTACGGCGGCACCTACAACCTGTTCGCCCACACCCTGCCCCGCCTGGGCATCGAGGTC
>JBMYTL010000009.1:0-69767 GCA_049604295.1 Gammaproteobacteria bacterium | reverse complement strand
GGTTGGCGCCTGGGGGCCTTCGCGTTCCCGGAAAGCCTTGCCTGGCTGCACCGCACCATGGCCGCCGTGGCCAGTGAGACCTATACCACCGTGTCGGCACCCATCCAGTACGCGGCCATCGCCGGTTTCGACGCCTCCGCCGAAATGGACGACTACCTGGCGCGTGCGCGGCGGGTGCTCAAGCCCCTGGCCTGGCATGCCTACTATCGCCTGGTCGCCGCGGGCGCCCGCGTGGTGGAGCCGGAGGGTGGTTTCTACCTGATGGCCAATTTCGATAGTCAGCGCGACGCCCTGGCGCGCCGCGGCATCCGCAACGGCACCGCTTTCTGCGAGGCTCTGTTGGAGCAGACCGGCGTCGCGGCGCTGCCGGGCGTGCAGTTCGGTCGGCCCGCGTCGGAGCTGTCCCTGCGTGTTGCGCTCGTCGATTTCGATGGTGAGGCCGCCCAGGCGGCGGCCGATGGTGACGCGGTCATCGACGAGACCTTCCTTCGGGCCCGCTGTGGTCACGTGATGGAGGCCGTGGACCGTATCGCCGATTGGGTTGGAGCCGCGGGCGTCCGGGCAGGCGTTCAGGCGGGTGGACGGCGCGCGCAGAGCATGTAGTTGATGGCGAGGGAGCGGGTGAAACTGAAGCGGCGCAATACCGGCAGCACCCGCACCCCCGTGTGGTCGCTCACCACCAGCTCATTGCGCTGGAGGTGAGCGGTCATTTCCGCCGGTGTGCGGAACTTGCCCCATTGGTGCGTGCCCCGGGGTAGCCAGCGCAGGATGTATTCCGCCGCGAACTTGGCCGCGAACAGGCTGACCAGGTTGCGGTTGAGCGTGGAAAGAAACATCAGCCCCCCGGGTTTGACCCGCGCGCAGGCCAGATCCATGAAGCGATCCAGGTCGGCCACGTGTTCCACCACCTCCATGTTCAAGACCAGATCGAACGTTGTGGGCGTGGCGCCTTCCCCCGGCAGTCCGTCCTCCAACAGGCCGTGGTGGTAGCGGAGACGTTCCCCGATTCCGGCCGCGTGTTGGTCGCGATGGCGACGCGCCACCGCGACGTTGCGCTCCGCCCCATCGACGCCCAGGACCCGGGCGCCCGCACGGGCCATGGATTCACTCAAAACTCCGCCTCCGCAGCCGATATCGAGAACCGACAGGTCGGCCAGGGGGGCATCATCCGTCCCGCCCGCGTCCAGATGCTCGCGTGCCCGGTCCACGATCCAACCGCTACGCAGGGTGTTGAGCCCATGAATCGGCCAGAAGGCGCCCTCAGGGTCCCACCACGCCTCGGCGAAGCGGTTGAAGCGTTCGAGTTCCTCGGGGTCGGCGGTGCTGTTCACGTGCGATTCCAGGATGCGGTGAGGAGGGGCCGGGCAAGGTGTTGCGGCCTTACTCCACGATCACCACACCGTTCATGTTGGGGTGGAAGCGGCAGGTGTACGCGTATCGCCCGGGTTTGTCGAAGACCTGGGTGAAGGTCTGGCCACGGCTCAGCGTGCCCGAACCCCAGCCTTCACCCGTGACGGTGTGGGGCATGTTTTCCGATTGGCTCCAGGTCACCGATTCTCCGGCCTTGATGGTCACCTCGCCCGCACCGAAGCGCATGTTGGCGATGGTCACGGAGGCCGCTTTGGTGGCGGCCTCCGCTGGGGCGGCCGAGGGCCGGGCCGCGGGTTTGGCTGGTGGCGCCGCCGGTCGCGCCGCTTGGGCGGGCTGAGTCCGGTGGGGGGCATGGCCACCGGGCCCGGAACCGTAAACCGCGTAGCCGCCGGGGTGCATGGGCGTACCGAGGGGTACGGTGTATCCGGGGCGACCCCAGCCGCCCGACCCGGGTACGCCATGTACCGGGTGTGGATACAGGGCCGGGTCCGGATACAGGGGGGCGGGGTAGGCACCGTAGCTGGTGCCCGGCATGGGGCAACCGGGAGCGGCTTGGGCCGACGCGGAGAGCAGGGTCAATGCCATGGTGGCAAGCAGGGTTGGGCGCGTGTGTTCAGGTTTTTTCACGATTGATGTCTCCCGTGACTGTGCAAGTCCGGGGATTGTCCAGATCGTGCGGGCCCGCAATCGCGGACAGGAGTGCGGTCGTCCTAAGTCTTTCCCGGGCGTGGCTGTGCTTTTCCGGCGCGGGCCGTGCCGGTGCGTGTTGCAACCGCGCCCCTGCCAGCGGCCGACGGACGCCGCCGTGAGCCATGTTTGTCGTAAACCGCCTCCGCCTCGCTCCGGGCCTGCGCGGTTCGTCGCACGGCGTAGATGCGTTGCCGGGCTTGCCGATACGCGCTGGTGTGCTCGACGATGGGGGCGGGGTAGTCCCGGCCGATTACGCAGCCACTGGCCTCCTGCTGGGCGCGGCTCATGGTTTCCGGTTGGGCCAGGAATTCATCGGGTACACCGCTCAGTTCGGGGCACCATTGGCGGATGAACACGCCGGTGGGGTCCTGATCCAGCACCTGCTTGCTGGGCGAGTAGATGCGCACCGTGTTGATACCGGTGGTGCCCGATTGCATCTGTACCTGGGGATAGTGGATGCCGGGTTCAAAGTCGAGAAACAGGCGGCCGAGGTGTTGGGCCGTGCGCGGCCAGTGCAGCCACAGGTGGTAGCTGGCGAAGCTCACCAGCATGGCGCGCATGCGGAAGTTGATCCAGCCGCCGTGCAGCAAAGCGCGCATGCAGGCGTCCACCATGGGATAGCCGGTCTGGCCATTGGCCCAGGCCTGGAAATGGTCCTCGTTCCAGTCGTCCTCGCGCAGACCGTCGTAGATGCGGCTCAGGTTGCGGAACTCGAGCTCCGGTTCGTCCTCCAGCTTCTGCATGAAATGGCAGTGCCAGCGCAGGCGCTGGGCAAAGGCCGACAGGGACTTGCCCCAGCCGTCGCGTTTGCCCGCCGCCTTGATGGCCGCTCGGCGATCCCGGGTGGCCTGCACGATGGTGCGCATGGATAACGTGCCCCAGGCCAGGTGGGGGCTGAGGCGGCTGCACGCGTCGAAGGCGGTGACCGGGCTGGACATGCCGCCCGAATAGGCCCGGCCGCGCGTCGCGAGAAAGTCGTTGAGCACGTCGTTGGCGTGCCCTTCGCCGCCGGATTGCCACGGTGTCTGTTCCCGCGACCAACCCAGGTCATCCGGGGTCAGCGGACCCGGCGGCGGCAAGCGGGAGGTCAGTCGTTGCCACGCGTCCTCTGTCGCTGGCGTGAGGCGCACCGGTGTGGCCGTCAGCGGTTCGGCCATGCGTCGGGCCCAGCGGCGCGACCAGCCATCCCGGTCCCTCAGGCGCCGGAACACCCCGTGGTTGGGGAGCTCCATCCAGGTCACGCCGGTTTTTTCAGCCCAGCGCGCGACCGCCCGGTCGCGACGGTAGGTGATGGCGTTTCCCGTCTCCTCGTGGGACCACAAGGTCGCGATTCCGGGGCCATCATGGATGCGATCAAGGATATCCACGACTTCGCCACGCACGCGCAGCAGATGGCCGCCCAGTGCGCCCAGTCGTGTTTCGAGTTCGTCCAGGGCCTGGTTGATGAAGTCCAGGTGCGCGGGGCTGAACTCCGGGCTTGCGAGCAGGCTGTCCTCATACACGTATAGGCCGAGACAGGGGCCCGCCTCCGCGGCCCTTGCGAGGGGGGCGTGATCGGTGGTGCGCAGGTCGCGTTTGAACCAGACCACCTCAATTGCGTCGCTCAAGACCGGCTCCGTTGTCCGCTGACTGGGGGATTGCCAGCGACAGAGAGTCATCCATGAGCCGTGCGCCCGCCTCAAGCGGTCATCGGGTTTGTCCTGTTCATGCCTTATGGAATTGCCACCTTGCGGCAGCGAACGGATGCCGGGGGCGTGATTTCGGTGCTGTTAGTGGATGGATTGTGGCGTGTGGACCATGGGGGGGCACGCGGATCGGTATGCCCGTCCAGCGTCCGCGTGAGGGGGATCGTGTTCGCCAGTGGCGTGTTGCGTACGGGGGGCATAACCCGATGGCCTGTGGGCGTTTGGCCGCGGAGCCTTCGATTCGGGGGCTGGCGCGCGGGCCCGTCACGGCGCCCTGAACGCCGTCAATCACCGTGGGGGCAGGCGACGCAAAGGCGGCAAGCCATACAGGCCATGGGGACACCCCAGGCGGTTACGGCGCTGTAATTTGGGTAAGTTACACCGTGTCGGTCCGAACCATCGGACGGCCACGTACACCGCCTTCAGGAACAACACATATGATCAACCAGACGGCCCCCGCCCCGGGCCGCGAGGCTTTGGTTCAGGCCTACCGCCAGGTACGCGCCTTCAGTGAGACCATCTGCGCCCCCCTCGCCACCGACGATTACCAGATCCAGTCCATCGTCGAGACCAGTCCGCCCAAGTGGCATATCGCCCACATCACCTGGTTCTTCGAGACATTCGTGTTGCCACGGTTCCGGCCGGACTATCGCCCGTTTCACCCGCAATTCGCCTATCTGTTCAACAGCTACTACGAGACCGTGGGGAGCATGCACCCGCGCCCCAAGCGGGGCCTGCTGTCACGGCCGACCGTGGAGCAGGTCTACGCGTACCGGGCCCACGTCGATGCCGCCATGGAGGATCTCATGGGCTCGGTGCCTGACAACCAGTGGGACGAGTTGGTCTTCCGCGTGACGCTGGGCCTCAATCACGAACAGCAACACCAGGAACTGCTGTTCATGGACATCAAGCACAACCTTTCCGTGAACCCCATGAAGCCCGCTTACCGTGAGGACCTGGTTGTGCCCGGGGGACAGACGCGGCCCATGGCCTGGATCGAGCGGCCGGGCGGAATTCGCGAGATCGGGGCCTCGGGCGAGGGCTTCGCCTTCGATAACGAAACCCCGCGGCATCGCGTTTTGACCCGCGATCATCGGCTGGCCGACCGCCTGGTGACGAACGGCGAATTTCTGGAGTTCATGGAAGACGGTGGCTACGACGACCCGGCCCTGTGGTTGGCCGACGGTTGGTACCTGATCCGTCGCGAGGGCTGGCGCAACCCGCTGTATTGGGAGCGGACCGACGACGGATGGAAGCAGTTCACCCTGGGCGGGCAGCGTCCGCTCAACCCCCATGAGCCGGTCTGCCATCTCAGTTTTTACGAGGCCGACGCCTACGCGCGCTGGGTCGGCAAGCGTCTGCCTCTGGAAGACGAGTTGGAGACGGTTCTCGCGGACAAGCCCGTGCAGGGCAATTTCGCGGGCATGGACCTGCTGCATCCCGCTCCGGCCGGTGAGGGGGGGCAGTGGTTCGGTGATCTGTGGGCCTGGACGGCCACACCCTACGGGCCTTACCCGGGTTTCAAGCCCCTGGAGGGCTCCATGGGCGAGTACAACGGCAAGTTCATGTCGAACCAGATGGTGTTGAAAGGCGGTTGCTGCGCCACGCCCGAGGGGCACGCCCGGGCAAGCTACCGGAACTTCTTCTACCCCCATGACCGCTGGGCCTTCACCGGCCTGCGCCTGGCGGAGGATGCCTGATGAGCGCCGTTATCAAGGCCCGGCCCGTGGGCGACATGCCGGATGGACCGCTTCTGACCTTCGACGATCACAAGCCGGAGGGGCTCAGCCTTTACGACGCGGTGGTGGAGGGGTTGTCGCGGACGGAGAAGGCGATCCCCCCGAAATTCTTCTACGACGAGGTGGGCTCGGAGCTGTTCGACGCTATCTGCGCCCAACCGGAGTACTACGTACCCGAGGTGGAGCGGCGCATGTTGGTGGAACGTGCGGATGAGATTGCCGCGCTCACCGGTACAGGGCGCGTGCTGATCGAACCGGGGGCAGGCAGTCTGGCCAAGGCGCGTTTATTGCTCGATGCGCTGAAGCCCGCGGCGTTTGTGCCCATGGACATCTCCTGCGATTACCTCAGGACCATGGCCCACGAACTGGTGAACGAGTATCCGTGGTTGCCGGTGCATGCGGCCTGCGTGGATTTCACCCACTCGATGCCCGTGCCCTCGGCTGCCCCCGGGGGGGAGCGGTTGTGCTTCTTCCCCGGGTCCAGCCTGGGCAATTTCGATCCCTCCGAGGCGCAGGGTTTTCTTTCCATGGTGGCGGAGACGGTGGGCGGTGGAGGCATGCTGCTCATTGGCGTGGACACCAAGAAATCCGACGGGGTGTTGAACGCGGCCTACAACGATGCCGCCGGCGTGACCGCGCGCTTCAACCTGAACCTGCTGCATCGCATGCGCAGGGAACTGGATACCGACATCGACCCGGAGTGCTTTGAGCACATGGCCTTCTACAATGCCGACGCCGGGCGGATCGAGATGCACCTGGTGAGCCGGGCGGAACAGTCCGTGCGGGTCGATGGGCGGCGTTTCGAGCTGCGTGCGGGTGAGACCGTGCACACCGAGTGTTCCTACAAGTACGCGCCGGAAGAGTTCCTGGACCTGGCCGCCAATGCCGGGTTTCGGCCCGTGCGCCATTGGTTGGGGGACGGCAACCTGTTCGCGATCTACCTGCTCGAGGTTGCCTGAGCGCCGCGAGGGTGGCGCTTCGCAGGGGCTGAAACGCCATCGCGGCGGCCGGTTTGGCCGCCGCGATTTTGTTTGGCGCTTTCTCAGCTCGGGATTGATTGCGGCTCCCAGGTCAGTGCGGATCAGCCCTGAACGGCGCGTGGGCAGGTGCCGGAGCCGTTACCTTTCATCGGTCTTTGCATGGACCGATGCATTCCGCCCGGGCCCCGCGGAGAGGTCTTGACCCGGTTCATGGCGCCGGGCGTCCAACGGGCACGCTGGTCGTTCGTGAGCACAGCGGAGATGGCCTGATGCATCTGTTCGCGCGCGGCGGGGAGTGTGGCCGCGTTGGCGATGAAGATCGCTTCCACCTCGGTTTTTTGTGCGTCACTCAGGCCCAGACGCTCGCCCAGGTACCGGGCACGTTGTGCTGCCCAGGCACTGGCGTCGGCCCGGCGACTGACGTTGGCGGTTGTGGTGGCGGACTGGGCACGGGGACAGTCGCCCGCACCAAAGCCCTGGCCTCGCGGACCCGCGAAGGCGCTGGCGGCAGTGGCCGCTGCGATGGCCGCGATGAGAATGAGTTTGCGTGTGTTCATGATCGAGCCCTCCGTACCGGGGTGTTCGGGGCGTTCCGGGACGGTCCCGGCTTTCCCTGGTACACAGCCTAGGGGGCTTCGGTGCATGAACCGTGCAGATGCCAAGGCAAAACGGGGGAAGCACCTGCGCGATTCCGCGAGGCTGCCCGTTCGCTGCCAGCGGGCGTTGCTACTTCGTCAGCCCCTTGCCTTTGCCTTGCGTCTGACCCTGGCCTTTCCCTTGACCGACGCCGCGCTTCGATGACGTGGTGCTCGACTCAGATCCAGGCTCTGCTTCCTGCTCCTGCTCCTGCTCCTGCTCCTGCTCCTGCTCCTGCTCCTGCTCCTGCTCCGGGCTGGGCTCCGGGCTGGGTTCCGGGATAGATGGGCTTTCCTCTCCCAGGCGGCATAGGGTGTTGGCGACGATGCCCTCCGAGGAGGTACAGAGACTTTCGAGCCTGGGTATCTCGTCCCGACACGAGGTCGGCAGCATGGAGACGGGTAAAGAGGGATTGTCAGGGTCCTGGCCACAGCGCCAGGACACGTAACCGGAGGGTTCGAGCGTTGCGCGCAGCACGAACATGCGTGTTTCGCTGGCGTTGATAACGAAGTTGCCCAGGGATGGATCGGCAATCACCGCGATCTCGGCGCTATCGCAATGCGGCATCGGCCCTTGCCGAACCATGACGCAGCGGACGTCGTCAGAGGGGCGGGTTATGGGGGGGAAGTCCCTGGCATCGCCCCTTTGCAGCGCCTCCTCGACATCGACCTGGGTCGCGGAAACGAACTGCATGGCATTCGCGATGCGGGCGCGGACCGCGTACTCCTGGTAGGAAGGAATCGCGATGGCGCTGAGGATGCCCACGATGCTGACGACCAGCATGAGTTCTAGAAGGCTGAACCCGTGCTGTGTCGTGGAGCTTGAGGCAAGCACAGTGGGGGCTATCGGGGCTTGGCGGTTCATTGTGACCTCGCCGTGCCCAGCCGGGGTATGGGGTCCTGATTGCTGACGGTCAGCGACGGGTAACCCATATCCAGCGTGCCCGGACATGAGTAGGTGATCCGGTTGCCGTCGAGGGTTCTCGTATAGGGCCTGCCCGTCCCGGGGCAGATACGTCCGGCCTCGGGTTCGCGATCATTGGAGAGCAGCCGACCGATCTCGATCATGTCCGCGATGGTGCGGTCCAGGCGATCCACCGCCGTTGTGGATTCGCGCTGCAAGGATGGAGCCGGCGGGCGTGTGAAGGCGTACGCAGCGATGCCGAGGGCCAGTACGGCGATCGTGGTCATGAGTAACGATAGTCGGCTCCCCCGGCGTTTCCCGCGATCGTTCTGGTTGGCATGGACCGCACGTACTTCCTCGTCCTGGGCATCGATTTCCTCCGATGCCTGCTTGATCAGGTCGTCGATTTCGGCCATGCCGTTCGCTCCGGGCTGTCGGGGACCCACCTACGCCATGTGTCGCGCGCATTGGATGGTTGAGGGCGGTTTGCATCGGGCTGGATGCAACCTTTCCGTTACCCCATGAGGCCAGTCAAACGGCAGGCCGGTCAACCGGGAACCGGGTCAATCGGAGGGCTTCGAGCCGTGTTCGGCAATTTGGGCGCGCAGTGCGCGCATTTCGTCGTGCAACGTGTCCAGGCGTTCAAGCAAGAGGGCGTTGTCGCCGTGCACGACTTCGCTGATCGCCCCGGTTTCCTTGCTGGATTGCTCATCGACCATGGATTGCATGGTGCTCACGATGATCGCGATGAACAGGTTGAGCATCGTGAAGGTGGCAATGAGTATGAACGGGATGAAAAACATCCAGGCCCACGGAAAGACATCCATGACCGGCCGCGCGATGCCCATGGACCAGCTCTCAAGAGTCATGACCTGGAACAGGGTGTACATGGAGTCTCCGATGGTGCCGAACCATTCGGGAAAACGGCCGCCGAAAAGACCGGTGGCCATGACCGCGGCCACGTAGAACAGAATCACCAGCAGACCGGCGATGGACATGATGCCCGGGATCGCGCGCAACAGGGATTCGACAACGAAGCGGAAGCGCGGAACCAGCGAGATCAGACGCAGCAGACGCAGCACGCGCAGCACGGTGAGCGGGCCGCTGGAGGGAACCAGGGCGATGCCGACCACGAGGAAGTCGAACACGTTCCAGGGATTGCGGAAGAACCGTGGGCCGAAGGCATACAACTTTACGGCGATTTCGGCGGCGAACACGAACAGCAGGGTTCGGTCGATGAACTTGAGCAGGCCGCCCGCCGTGTCCATGGCGACCCGCGATGTCTCCAAGCCGAGCGTGACGGCGTTGATGATGATCAGGGCTACGACAAACCGTTGCACGGTTGTCGATTCGATCCATTGACCGAGGTGTTCGCGGGAGAGATGGGCCGTGCTCATGGGGTGGTGCTGCGCTGTGGCGGGAGCGCGGATTCTAGCCATGCTCGATGACGTCATTTCACGATGGGTATGCAGTGGATTTGCGCGGCGATGCGCTTTGTAGGGGAATTTCCTTCCTGCAAGTGTTCCTGCGCCGCCGTCGCGTGCCGCTACCTTTCGGCCTCCAGTCCGCGAAGTGCGATTTCTCACCATGTCCGATCTGCTGGCCGTCCTGCTCGATGGCGTCGCCCAACTTGAATACGACCGTGCCAAGCCTCTGCCGCCCCAGCAGGAGCTTTATCTCGACAAGATGGACGAGAAGATGGCGCAGGGAATCGAGGAGGACGGGACGCCTGTCGCCGACCCGGACATGGCCGCCCGGGTGCGGTTCGTGGCCGCCAATCTCGTGCATGCGATCCAATCCGACAACGAGGCGATGGCCGCCGCCATGTGTGCCTGGCTGGCCCTGAGACAGCCTGACCTGAAACAGGTGAAGGTGACCACGGTGGATGGCGGCATGAGCATCGATCTGGACTACGAGAACGCCTACGGGAAACAGGTCGGCGTTTCCTTCACCCGGCACTGAGCGGTTCGCTGATCATGTTGCTGTAACCGCGGCCAGTCAGGCTTGAGGGTTTGCTGAGCGGGAGGTGGGCCGGGTGACATACAGTGGTCAGACGGAAAAGGCGGAATCAGGCGGGGGTGCCGTCGAGGTCTTCAGGGTGTTCCTCGGCCTCGGGCTGACATCGTTCGGAGGTCCCGTTGCCCATATCGGCTATTTCCGCCGAGCACTGGTCGAGCAACGCCAATGGATCGATGAACGACGGTTCTCTGAATTGTTGGCCATGGCCCATTTTCTGCCCGGCCCCGCGAGCAGCCAGCTGGGCTTTGCCCTGGGGCTGCACCGGGCCGGGTGGGGTGGGGGCCTGGCGGCCTTTCTGGCCTTCACCCTGCCCTCGGTGTTCCTGCTGTTGGCCTTTGCCTTGGTGCTTCCCGGGTTGCCGGAGCTCATGGGGCAGGGACTTATCCAGGGCCTGAAGCTGGTGGCGGTGGCCGTGGTTGCCGATGCCGTGCTCGCCATGTCCTCGAAGTTGTGTCCGGATACCCGACGCCGATCCATCGCCCTGCTGGCGGCGGCGATCCTTTTGTTGGCCGGTGATGTTTGGGTACAGCTTCTGGTCGTGCTGGGAGGTGCCGTCGCCGGTGTGATGCTGTTGAACGAAGCCGCACCTGACAGTCAGGTGGGCGTGCGCTCGGGTTTCGGGCGACGGACCGCCGCTTTGGTGCTGGGGCTTTTCGCGGTGCTTCTGTTCGGTTTGCCCGTGGTGGTGAGCCTCACCACGGCAGGGGGCGGTGAGCACGGGTTCGGCGAGACCCTGGCTTTGGCGGAGCGCTTCTATCGCGCCGGTGCCCTGGTGTTCGGGGGCGGTCACGTGGTTTTACCGCTGCTGGAGGAGTCCATGGTTGGACCCGGCGGGGTCAGCGCGGAGCAGTTCCTGGCCGGATACGGCGCGGCGCAGGCGGTTCCGGGGCCCATGTTTGCCTTTTCCGCCTATCTCGGCCTCCTTTCAGAGACCGGCGGCGGGCCCTCCGGCGCGGCGGTCGCTCTGCTGGCCATGTTCCTGCCCGGCATGATGCTCATCGCCGCCGCCCTGCCCCTGTGGTCGGGGATCGCACGGCGCCCAGGAGCGGCGAATGGGATTGCCGGTGTCGGGGCGGCGGTGGTCGGTCTGTTGGGGGTGGCTCTTTACGATCCGGTGTTCACCTCCGCCGTACATGATGGCGCCGATCTGGCGATTGCCCTGATCGGCTTCGGTCTGTTGCGGGTGTGGCGCCTGCCCGTGGTTTGGGTCGTGGCTTGGTGTGTGGTGGCGTCATGGCTGAGCCTCGGACTGCGTATCCCGTTTTGATCCAGCGCGCCCGGTAGCCGGAACGAACACGCCGGTGGGGGGCTGGTTTATCCTGGGGCGCGTGCTCCGGGGTGGGTGCTTCGGGGCTGCAACGTTTACGCCCGCGCTGTCTTGCCCCCCCCGGCGACCCTCCCACCTTCACTGGTCTGCTCCCTTATGCCCCGCGATGTCTGGATCCTCCTGCTCGCCCAGTTTCTGACCGCGTTCGCTGACAACGCTCTGCTGTTCGCGGCCATTGAAATGATTGGCGGTGCCCAGGCCGACAAGTCCTACGTCGCCGCATTGCAGGCGTCTTTCGTGGTGGCCTACGTGGTATTGGCGGCCTGGGTCGGGCCGTTCGCCGATCTGAAACCCAAGGGCCGGGTGCTCACCTGGGCCAACGCGGTGAAGGCACTGGGCGCTGCCCTGTTGTTGGCGGGTCTGGAGCCCCTGATTGCCTACTGCCTGGTGGGCGTGGGCGCGGTCATGTACAGCCCCGCCAAATACGGAATCCTGCCGGAACTTGTCGATGGCGAGCGCCTGATGCGCGCCAATGCCTGGGTCGAAGGGGCAACCATCGCCGCCATCATCCTGGGCATGTTGGCGGGGGCTGCCCTGGCTGAGTATTCGGTAACCGTGGCCCTGGCGGCCATCATGGGTTTGTTCATCCTGTCCGGGGCATTGGCCTTGTTCATCCGGCCTCTGCCGCCTGTCATCACGGTCCCGCCACCCGCGTCCCGTTGGCTGCGGGCGGCCCTGGCGGATTTCATGGCCGCGGCCCGGGATGTGTTGGCGCAACCGCGCGGGCGTTTCACGCTACTGGGTTCAGCCCTGTTCTGGTCCAGCGCGGCCCTCCTGCGCCTCATGGTGATCGCGTGGGCGCCGGTGGTGTTGGCCGTCACCACCACCACGGGGATCGCCGAGCTCACGCTGTGGACGGCCCTGGGCATCGCCGTGGGCGCGTTCATCGCACCCCGCGTCATCGGTCTCGACAGCGTCCGGCGAGCCCGTTTCGCGGCCTGGGCCATGGGCTTGGCCATCATCCTGCTGGGGCTCAGCGACGATGTCGGGTTCGCACGGGTTGCTTTGTTCGCGGCGGGGGTGGCCGGTGGCCTGTTCGTGGTGCCTGTCAATGCGGTGTTGCAGGACATCGGGCACCGGGGTTCGGGCAGTGGGGCGGTGGTGGGGGTGCAGCGGTTCGCGGAGAACCTGGCCATGTTGTTGGCCACCGCTGTCTATGCGCTCGCCGTGCACCTGGGCTTGCCCCCGGTGGTCGCCCTGCTGGGTCTGGGCGGGCTGGTGTTTCTCGCTACCTGGTGGGTGAGTCGGCAACTGCCGACGCGCTGAGCGTTCGCCCCGCAGGGGGCTTCGTCAGGGCGATTGGCCAGGGGATTCGGCCAGGGGAATCGGTCAGGGGAATCGGCCAGGGGAATCGGTCAGGGTTTGCAGAGGGGCCTGGGCCCGCCGTCTTCCACAGCGTCGGCCACCGACTGGACCATGGTCTGCAGTTCCTCGTAGGACATGACGGTGCGCAGCCTGTTGACCAGTTCAGGGTCCAGTCGGGCCTGGCGCACCGCGCCGTCAGAGGCCGTGAATTGCACGCCAACGCGGTGAATGTCGTCGGGCTCCTCCCCGGCGGTCAGTTCCGACTGGGCTGCGAACAGGCGGTCGTACTCTGCCTCGATGCGTTCACACAGGGCGTCATCCAGGTCCTCCGGGACCTGAACCAGCAGTTCCTCTTCGTCGCCACTGGTGCGGTATTCGATGCCCTCGCGGGTTACGAAGGCGATGAATTCGTCTCTGAGGGAGGGACTGAAGAACACGTAATCATCGAACATGGCGTGGCTCCGAAAACAAAAAGGCCCGGCGGTCAGCCGGGCCTCGGTCTGGCGGGATAAGAGGATCAGTCCAGCTTCTCGATTCCCATCATCTTGAGGATGTACTTCTCGTAAAGGGGCTCGGACGTACCCTTCTTCATCTTGCGCATGAAGTACTTCTCGAAGGCGATCTTGGCCATGTGCACCCACTTGCCTTTCTTGAACCAGGCGACGTTGCGAGGCGGGATCTGCGGCAGGGCGACGAAGGCCGCGCCGGTGTCACCCATATCGGCCAGGCAGATGGCATTCCAGGTCGCGCCCTGGTTCGGTTCCTTGCCAGCCAGTTCGGCTTCGATGTTGTGCACGATGGAGGTCACCATGGACTCGATCATGTAGCCGGTCTTGGGTGTGCCGGTGGGGACGGGGGTCGCCTCCACCGGGGGAATGGCGATGCAGACGCCGGCGGAGTAGATGTTCTTGTACTTGGGGTTGCGGTGATGTTCGTCGACCATCACGAAACCACGGGGGTTGCACAGGCCCTCGACATTGGCGACGGCGTCGACGCCCTTGAATGCGGGCAGCATCATGGCGAATGAGAAATCCACCTCGTGGGTCTTCTCCACCTCACCGGAAGTGTTGAGTTCTTCCACGTGCAGCTTGCCATCGTCCACCTTGGTGGTGCGGGCGTTGGTGATCCAGTCGATGTGGTGGTTGCGCAGCTCACTTTCCAGCATCCCGCGCGAGTCGCCGACGCCGCCCAGGCCCAGGTGGCCGATGTAGGGTTCGGAGGTGACGAACTTCATGGGGTACTTGTGGCGGATCTTGCGCTTGCGCAGGTCGGCATCAACGATGAAGGCGAACTCGTAGGCCGGGCCGAAGCACGAGGCGAAGGGCATGGCGCCGATCACGATGGGGCCCGGGTTGTCGAGGATCTTCTGATACTGGGCCCAGGCGCCTTCGGCATGGTCCACGGTGCAGATAGAGGTGGTGTGGCCCTGGGGGCCCGAGCCCTCGACCTCCTCGAATGCCAGGCGCGGGCCAGTGGCGATGATCAGGTAGTCGTAGTTGATGGTCTCGCCACCGGCCAACTGCATGCTGCTGTTGTCGGCATCAATCGAATTGACCGTGTCGGCAATGAAATTGATGCCCTTCTTCTCAAGATAGGGACGGATGGGAAAGGTGATGTCGTTGCGCTTACGCCAGTTGACGGCCACCCACGGATTGGACGGCACGAACTGGAAGTATTCGTTGGCGTTGATGACGGTCACGTCGTGGGCTTTTCCCACGGCTTGTTTCATTTCGTATGCGGCAGGCATGCCGCCCGTCCCCGCGCCCAGGATCACGATGTGGGCCATATTGGTTCTCCCCTGATGGTCTGCTGTTCTGAATTGCTGTGTTGGGTGCCGTAGTTGTCATTTCGGCGGGCACCTCGCCGACGCAGGCTCTACTCTCGTCGGCCCGCTGCGCACGGGCTCTCGGATCACGGGGGTGGGCGTGGTGGGATTGCCCTGTTTTTTCCCCTCGATAACTGCGGGTTTCTAACACGCCAGGTATGTAAACGGCAAGGGTCGGGAGCGGCCCCTGGTCTTGGAACCGGTCCCCCGGGTGCATTAGGCTCGGGCCCATCATCCGGGTAGGGGTGTGCATCCGCCCGGGCATTGGAATCCAGCGGCGATTTCGTTGTCGCAGAAGCTGTCGGAAAGTCTCAGGTACCTTTCATGCTCCGTTTTGTTCGTCTGCCCAGCCTGTTCTTGCTCGTGTTCGCGTTGACGGCCGCGCAGCAGGTCAATGCCGTGGAGCGGGCCCCTTCGATGCGCGGTCTGCCCAACCCAGATGGCAACTGCAAACCCTTCAAAACAGGCAATGCCCTCGGTCCGTTCGATTACCGCGACCCGTTTGCGAAGCGCACCCGGCTGCCCATCGTTGAAAAACATCACTGGGGCAGGAAGGTTCGGGCGCTGACCTACGGGGAGTCCACGAACTGGGCGATCCGGGACGTCGAGTACATTCTTGACCAGTTTCCCAATCATCACCCGGGCTTGCTCACCATGCTGCGCTATACCACCGAGCCCGCCTTCAGCAAGAAGAGTCAGCGTTACCTGATGACGCCGGAGGGAAAGAAGGTCAAGCCGTTCGGGCCCGCCCCCGAGGAGCCGGTGGAGTGTTATTTCAAGCGGGCCAAGATCGTCGCGCCGAATGACTCCTACGTGGACTACATATGGGGCATGTTCACCCTGCGAACCAAGGATAAGGACAAGGGCGCCGAACTGTTGCTGAAAGCCGTGCAGGCGGATCCGAGTATCTACGAGGCCCATTACCAGCTGGGGCTTTACTATTACCGCAAGGGTGATCTGGAGAAGGCCGCACTGCATGGCCAGAAGGCCTGGGACCTGGGTTGGCAGGCACCGGGGCTGCGCAAGAAGCTCAAGCGCAAGGGCATAGAGATAGGGCCGAAAAAACAATGAAACGTCGTGTTGAGAAATCGGCCACTGAGTGGCGTGGGCAGTTGACCGCCGAGCAGTATCAGGTGTGCAGGATGAAGGGTACGGAGCCTCCGTTCACGGGGCTCTACGCCGATTGCAAGGACCCGGGCGTCTACCATTGTGTGTGTTGTGGTGAGCCCTTGTTCCGGTCGACCGAGAAGTTCGATTCGGGGTCCGGGTGGCCGAGCTTCTGGGAGCCCGTGTCCGCGCAGGCGGTGCGTACCGAGACCGATACCAGTCACGGCATGGTGCGTACCGAGGTCTTGTGCGCGGTGTGTGATGCGCACCTGGGGCATGTGTTCCCGGATGGCCCCCAACCCACGGGGCTGCGGTTCTGTATCAATTCCGTATCCCTGGACCTGAAAGGCTGACGTCGGGCGGTACGGGGGGGCGTATGGGCATGGCCCTTGCTTCGTTTCGATCGCGAGACGGTTTTGCCCGACACCGCCGCCGAGCTCTGGAGCGGCGGACGAGCATCTGACCGCGGGAAAGATTTTCCCGGAACGTCACCGTTTTGCACCGTATTGAATGCGTGATTCGCCCTCGTGCACCGTCGTGTCACGGGTGCGTTTCCCTGCGTCATCAAATGCACCACAATAGTGCGCGAGTACATGCTCGTGCTCATTGATAGTGCAAACCAAACGGGGAATACCTATGAAGCTGATTACTGCTGTTATCAAGCCTTTCAAGCTCGATGACGTTCGTGAAAACCTTTCCGACATCGGCGTGCAGGGCATGACCGTCACGGAAGTGAAGGGATTCGGACGCCAGAAGGGCCACACCGAGCTGTACCGCGGTGCCGAATACGTGGTCGATTTCCTGCCCAAGGTGAAGTTGGAGATCGCTGTATCCGATGACGTGGTCGACCAGGTCATCGAGGCCATCACCAACGGCGCCCGGACCGGCAAGATCGGTGACGGCAAGATCTTCGTCAGCGGCGTGGAACAGGTGGTACGCATCCGAACCGGTGAGGATGGCGACGAAGCCCTCTGATCCGCTCTGAAAACCTTCCGAAAGCTGAAATAAAGAGATCACGAGCATGACCCATTTCTTCAAACGTTCCGCCGTCGCGGGCCTGCTGGCGGTGCTGCTGCCTGTTCAGGCGCTGGCGGCTGACGAGCTCAGCGGTGCGGACACCGCCTGGATCATCACCGCCACGGCGCTGGTGTTGTTCATGACCTTACCCGGCCTTGCGCTGTTTTATGGCGGGCTGGTGCGCACCAAGAACGTGCTATCGGTGCTGATGCAGTGTTTCGTCATTGCCGCCGCCGCCTCCATCGTCTGGTTCCTGGTGGGTTACTCCCTGGCCTTCAGTGGCGAAGGGGATTACATCGGCGACCTGAGCAAGGCGCTGCTGGCCGGCGTCGGGCCGGACAGCCTGTCCGGCACCATCCCCGAGACCGTGTTCATCATGTTCCAGGGTACCTTCGCCATCATCACCCCGGCCCTGATCGTGGGTGGCTTCGCCGAGCGCATGAAGTTCTCCGCCATGTTGATCTTCGCCATGATCTGGTTGCTGGTGGTGTACATCCCCACCACCCACTGGGTCTGGGGCGGCGGCTGGCTCGGCGATATGGGCCTGTATGACTTCGCCGGCGGCACCGTGGTGCATATCAACGCCGGTGTCGCGGCGCTCGTCGCCGCTATCGTGCTGGGCAATCGCAAGGGCTTCGGTACGCAGCCCATGCCGCCGCACAACCTGACCATGACCGTTACCGGCGCCTCCATGCTGTGGGTGGGTTGGTTCGGCTTCAACGCCGGTTCCGCCCTGGGCGCCAACGGTGGCGCGGGCATGGCCATGCTGGTCACCCACCTGGGCGCGTCCGCCGGGGTGTTGGCGTGGATGGCCATGGAATGGATCCGCCACGGCAAGCCGTCCGTGCTGGGCGCCGTCACGGGCATGGTCGCCGGTCTCGGAACCATCACCCCCGCGTCGGGCTTCGTGGGCCCCGGCGGTGCCGTCATCATCGGCCTGCTTGCGGGTGTGGTGTGCTATTTCGCCACCGACACCCTGAAGCGCAAGTTGAAGATCGATGACTCCCTGGACGTTATGCCGGTGCATGGCGTGGGCGGCATCATCGGTACCCTGTTCGCCGGTATCTTCGCCGCGCCCGCTCTGGGGGGCTTCGGCTTCGCCGATGGCATCGAGACCATGGGTGGCCAGGTGGGTGTGCAGCTGATCGGTATCGTGGCGACACTCGTCTACTGTGCTATCGCCACCTGGATCATCCTCAAGGTGGTGGGGCTCCTCACCGGCGGACTTCGCGTCGACCAGGAGCAGGAGACCGAAGGCCTCGATATCGTCAGTCACGACGAAGTGGGCTACAACCTGTAAGGCTTGGCCAGCGTTGTACCGTCCCGGGTTCGGGGCGGGACAACGCATCAAGTGGATTGATCGGAAAGGGGGGGCATGCGCCCCCCTTTTTTCGTGGGGTGCTCGCGCGACCCCCGGGCCGCACGCCGCGCCTGGGGAAGCTCTGAACGGATCGTGACACGGCGCCTTGGCCCGTCTGATCGCCTGTTTCGGCGTTGCGTATCTTCGCAATAGCTCGCTATTGAAGTGCGATTCGCGCCTTGAACTGAACGATTATCCGAACCACACACTCGCGCCAGATTCATTCAGAGCTTCCTTGGCGGGCGTGGGACGGTCAGCCTTGGGCGTTGAGAAACCTACCCAACCAGTCGCTCAGTGGCTCGTTGCCGATGCCTTCGACTTCCACGAACTCCACGCCCATGCCGTGGGGTTTGCGCCAGCGCTGAACGCGGCGTACCACCGCGCGTGCCTGGACGGGCGGATCATCGTCGAGCTGAATTTCCAGCTTCACGATCGTACCCTTGGGCATGAGTTGGTCGGTTTCCAGGAATATGCCGCCGAAACTGCAGTTGGCGGCTACGCCACCGAGGTATTCGCTGGTGATCGCATCGACGTCATCGGCGCGGAACCGGATAGCCAGGGCGCTGCGCACACGCGGATGGGCACGGCGCTCGGCGTGTGTACCACGGTAGTCTTCGGGCAAATGGGGCACGTTTGTCTCGAATCAATGGGCTCGGGGCGTTGGGCCGATACGGGGGGGTGCCCCCGTGGTCCTGTAATCACTATCGGCCGATGTCGACGCTGACTTAGCGGAAAATCCTCGTCCCCGGTATGGCGTATCAACCCGGCCGCGGGCCCCGCCTTGTGTCGCCCCGGATCGGGGCTCAGACCCGGTAGGCGGATTCGACCATGCGCAGGGTGACGACGCCCATCACGCGCCCGTGCCCGCTGCCCGTTCTCCGGTAAACATAGAGGGCATCACAGTCCTCGCCCTCAAGTAGTTCGAGCGCTTCCTGCAAGGTCGCCCGCAGGTCGATGCCTTGCAGGCGCATGCGTTCGGCGGGTACCGCGTTGAGCTCCACGCGGCTTGTGTCGTCACCCGAGGACATGGCCATGAAGCGGGCCAGGTGCTGACCCGGGAACATCTCGTGCGGGCTGCCGTCATTGCTGATCAGCACCCAGGCCGGTTCGGCCAGGGCGATCCGCTCGGCCTCCCGGCGGGACAGATGGGTGTCGGCGATGGCGATGTCCCGTTCCATGATGCTGCCGACGCCCATGCGGCGCAGGGCCTGGGCGACCGGGTTGGCGTCGTAACTGAGGCCACTGGAGCGCAACAGGGTGATGAACAGGGATTCCTTGTGGAACAGCTCGCTGGCGGTCAGGTTGGCGATCACAACCGCCACCATGGCGGGCATGATCAGACCCGGGGCATGGGTGAGTTCGAGCAGGGCCGTGATCGCTGCCAGCGGGGCCTGCAGGCTGCCCGCCATTACCGCCGCCATGCCGATGAGGGCGAAAAAGCCGACGTGGGTTTTCAGTTCGGGCAGGGTCCAATCGGCGATCAAACCGGTTGCCGCGCCGAGACAGGCACCGATGACCAGCGCGGGACCGATGGTCCCACCCGGAACGCCGAGGCCCACGGTGGCGGAGGTCGCGAACATCTTGGCCACCACCAGAAGCAGCAGGAATCCCACAGTGAGCTGCCCACCGATAGCGGCGTTGACGGTGTCGTAGCCGGTACCCATGACTTCGGGGAGGGCAGCAGCGGCAATACCCATCAACAGGCCCGCCAGGACCAGTCGGCGTTCGATCGCGATGCGTCGGCCCCAGTGGGAGACCTGTTTGAGTGTCTCGATGAACAACGCGGAGACCGCGCCCGCGGCCAGGCCCAGGGCGATGACCAGCGGTATCTCGTCGAGGGCCGCGAGGCTGAGGGCCGGCACCGCGAAGACCGGTTCGGCGCCGAGCACCGCGTTGGACAGGACCGTGGCCCCGGCGGCGGCAAGCATGATGGGTACGAAGCTGGATACGGTGTACTCCAGCATGACCACCTCCAAAGCGAACACGACACCGGCCAACGGGGTGTTGAACGAGGCGGCGATACCCGCCGCCGTGCCGCAGCCCACCAGTACACGGATCGTGTTGTTGGGAACGCCCAACCTTTGCCCGAACAGGCTGCTGGCTGCCGCGCCCAGGTAGATGTGCGGCCCCTCGCGCCCCACGGAGTGTCCGCTGACCAGGGCGGTGGCCGCGCCCGCGAATTGCAACAGGAAGCCGCGCAGGCTCAGGTGACCCTGGTGGTAGGCCATGCGCTCCATGACGTTGGCCACGCCCAATGTCGTCTGGCCGCGCCCGGCAAAACGGAACAGCAGGGCGAGGATGACACCACCGGCCAGGGGCAGGAAAAACCGTGTCCAGGCATCGAGGTTTTCGAACTCCTCGGGGTGCGTGCCGGAGGTGATCCAGGTCTGGCTGTCCTCGACCAACAGACGGAAGGCCACGATGACGGCACCGGAAAGCAGACCCGACAGCAGTCCGATGACGGCCAGCGGGCCGAGCGCATCGGCCCGTGAGAGGCGCATCCGGTTGCGCTCCAGGTAGTGCTCGAGCCGTTGCCTCATGGGGCGCTGACCGTGGCTGTGACCGGTGGGGCCTTGGGTGGGGAGACGGCCATCGCGTGTTGGGGGTGTGGGTTTGGAAGGGCCGAATCAGAAGAAGGGGATGGGGCTGCCGCCCTCCGCGAGGCTGCCCCGGCAGCGACGCAGTTGTTCCCCGTAGGTGCTGGCACGCGCCTTGACCTTGCGGGCCACCTTGATAAGCCAGCCTTTCTTCAGGTAACTCTTGCGCTTCCAGCCCGTGTGGCCCTCGTGGTAGGCCAGGTACTGGTTGTAGGCGTCCCACTTGGAGATGCCCAGCATCCGGCGGCTGACCTCCGAGTACCAGCCAATGAAGTCCGAGGCATCGGCGAAGTTGGTGCGGCTGGCAAAGGTATTGCCGGTCTTGTCCTTGTACCACTGCCAGGTTCCGTCCTTGACCTGTGCGTAACCGTAGGCGGATGACCTGCGCCACAGGGGTACGCCGAGGACGGTTTCGCGTCCCGGTCGGGCATCGGAACGGAAGCGCGATTCCTGGTGCATGATCGCGAGCTGGATCTGGATGGGTATGCCCCAGCGTTCTTCGGTGCGCTTGGTGGCGGCGTACCAGTCGCCATCGTGGCGCAAGAGGCTGCATGCGTTGTTGAGATCACGCGGCGGGGGCGTGCCGGCGCAACCCGCCAGGGTTGCCATCAGCAGGAGTATCAGGGGCGTGGAGTAGCGCATGGTCGCGGTTCGGGAGCCGTCAAGAGGTCGCAGTCTACAGACTCGCACGGTTTCCGGGTCGACGTGATCTTGGCGCGGGCATCCGGCGCCGGTGCTGGCATAATCGCCGACCCTTTTTCCATCCCCTCCAAGCACGGGACAGTACCGACCCATGTGGTTTCGCAATCTTCAGCTCTTTCATCTCAAGTCCGGTTTCGACGTCAGCGCCGAACAGCTCGAGCAGGCCCTGTCCGGGCAGTCCTTCCAGCCCTGCGGCAGCCTGCAGGCCGAGAGTATGGGGTGGGTTCCTCCCCTGGGTTCGGAAACCACCGCCCTCGTTCATGCCGTGCAGGGACGGCTGTTGGTCTGCGCCCGTCGCGAGGAGCGTCTGCTTCCCGCCTCAGTGGTGCGTGAAGAGGTCGATGAACGTGCCGCGGCCATCGAGGCGGCCGAGGGACGCACCGTGGGCCGCAAGGAGCGGAACCAGATCCGTGACGAAGTCGAGATGACCCTTTTGCCCAGGGCCTTTACCCGCTCACGGCACGTTTTTGCCTACATCGATCCGGCCGCGGGTTGGTTGATCGTCGATGCCGCGAGCCGTAAGCGGGCCGAGGACATCACGGTGCTGCTGCGGGAATCGCTGGGCAGTTTCGCCGTCGTGCCGCCGGTGACCGTACAACCTCCCCTGGCCGTGCTGACCCATTGGCTGCAGGAAGGGGGCACCGACGACTTCGATCTGGGTGACGAGTGTGAACTGCGCGATGAGTCTGATGAGGGCGGGGTCATACGCTGCCGCAAGCTGGCCATCGATGACGATGAGATCCTGGCTCATGTGCGTGCGGGTAAGCGTGTATCACGGCTCGCCCTGCATTTCGGTGAGCGCCTGTCCTGCGTGCTGGGCGACGATCTGTCCATCAAGCGTTTGAAGTTTCTCGACATGGTTCAGGACGCCGCCGCGGAGGTGGAGGCCGAGGGCCATGCGGCCCGTATGGACGCGGATTTCGTGCTCATGGCCGCGGAGCTGGCACCGTTTCTGGACGCTGTCGTGGCGGGATTCGGCGGCCTTCAGCCGGATGCCGTTGCTGCGCCATAAAATGCAATTAAAACATAGGGTTAGGTGATTGTTACGGGAATAAGAAGAAATGCCCGGGGCTTGTGCTAGGGTTGTTTGGCGGAGTCCTGCCCGCTCGGCCAGGTGCCACGGGTACCCATGGCAGGGGGGTCGCGCCCCCTCCCGGGCTTCGTTCCTTAAAACTCTCTACAGCGCCGTTAGGAGGTCATGCCTCATGCACGAAGCGAACCCTGAGATTGTGGAATCCCTGCTCTCGCAGGACGATGAGTTCAAGCAGCTCTACCGCCGCCACCAGGCCTTGGACAAAGAGGTCGATAAAGCGGGAGAAGGGCGGATCGCCATGGGTGATCTCAATCTTGAGGATTTGAAAAAGGAACGACTCTGGGTGAAAGACCAGATCGTCGCGAAGATCCAGCAACACGAGAGTGCGGCGCCCGGCTGATCGCGCCGGGTATCCGGTCAAGCGGCGGCAGCCATCGGCAGTCCTGTGCAATGACCCTTGCGGTTGGCTCTTAACCGCTTGACCCTGACCCTGAAATCACAGAGAACGCGCCGGGGCCCTTCTGGGGTTCCGGCGCTTTTCGTTGCGGTAATCGGGATGAGTGAATTATCAAGATGACTCGTGAATGCGACACCCGCTGGCGTTTGCTGCGCCTGCTCGCTGACGGGCGTTTTCATTCCGGCTCCGCCTTGGCGGGGCAGTTGGGGGTGAGCCGGGCCGCGGTGTGGAAACAGAAGCAGGCCCTGGAGGACCTCGGCTTGCGGGTGCAGGCGGTGCGGGGGCGCGGTTATCGGGTGTCGCCCCCAATCGAGTTGTTCGACCGGTCGCGACTGGGGCGCTTTGCGGGTGAATTGGCCGGGGCGGAACGGGCTCTGGGTGTGGAGGTGGTCATGACCACCGACTCTAGCAACGCGCAGCTCTGGCGCGAGGTGGATTCCGGGCAGGTGGTCGACGGTCACTTCCTGCTCGCCGAAATGCAGCAAGCGGGCCGCGGGCGGCGTGGTCGGACCTGGCAATCGCCTCCTGCCCGCAACCTCTACCTGTCCCACTATCGGCGATTGGATTGCGATCCGATGCGTCTCAATGGTCTCAGCCTGGCGGTGGGGGCGGGGCTTGCCGATGCCTTACGCGCTCGCTTGACGGCGCACGGGACGGATGCGGTTTCCGGTGCGATTGCCGCTGCCAAGGAGCTGGGAGTCAAGTGGCCGAACGACCTGGTGGTGCAGGGCCGGAAGCTCGGTGGCTTGCTGATTGAACTGCGCGGGCAGGCGGGCGGGCCAGTGGACGTGATTGTCGGTGTCGGCATCAATGTGGAGATGGACGCAGCCGCCGCCGCGGCCATCGACCAGCCTTGGATCGACCTTGCAAGTCTGGTCGGTGGAGGCTCGGCGATGAACATGCCGGTGAGTCGCAATGCTATTGCGGAGTGGGTGATGACGGCGCTGTGGGAGATTGTCGAGCGTTTCATGGCGGGCGGCTTCGAGGCCTTCGCCGTTCAATGGGCGCGCCTGGACGTACTGCGTGGAAAAGCAGTCACAGTGCACCAGGGCAACGGTGACGTTTCCGGGGTTGCCCTGGGGGTGACTGACAGTGGCTCACTTCGGGTTCAGGTCGGCGATGGCGAACGTGTGTTCTCATCCGGCGAAGTCAGTGTGAGGGTCCGCCCATGACCTGGCTCGTGGATATGGGAAATACGCGCATCCGCTGGTGCAGGGAAGAACGAGCGGGCCTGTCGAGCGTGCAGTCCGCCGTGTACGTCAATCGCGCCGTTGGTGAAGTGCTCAATGGCCTTTGGGTTCCCAGGGGGGCGGTGCACGTGGTGTCGGTTGCTCCAGAGGTGACCAACCACGCCCTTGCGGACTGGATTCATGCCCAGGGCGGGGGCCCCGTCGTGTTTCACGCGACGCCCGCGCGGGGGAACGGGCTGGTAAACAGCTACCCTGAGGCCGCCACCATGGGCGTGGACCGGTGGGCCGCCATGGTCGGGGGGCGCACCCTCATGGAAGGGGCCTACTGCGTCATCGATTGCGGCAGTGCGCTCACCGTCGATGTGGTGGATGCCGCGGGTCTGCACCAGGGTGGGGGGATCGTCCCCGGCTTCCGCCTGATGAGTGGTGCCTTGACCGGGGAGACCGCGCGCATTCTTGTCGGCGACAGCGGGATGGGGGGGGGCGCTTTGGGTACCGATACGGCGGCCTGCGTCAGCGCGGGTGTGGAAGCGGCTGTGATCGGTGGCGCCCTGGAACTGATCCGTCGTGGCGAGGAACAACTGGACTGTGAGTTACCCCGCCTGCTTTGTGGGGGGGACGCGGAGCGCATCCGGTTGGCCGTGCAACCGTGCCGATATGTTCCCGATCTTGTCCTGCGGGGCTTGGCGGCCATGGCGCGTGACGTGCCCCTGCCCCAGACCCGCTGCTGATCCGTTTCGGAACGTGGCGCCCTGGATGGGGTTCAGATCACTGCGTATGGGTGTGTCGGCGCGGGCAGCGTATCGGTTGTCGATGCCGCCACGGGGACGGGACCTGGTCTCGACCCGCAGGGTCAGAAATGGGGCGTCGGCAAACTGGAAGAGCGGTGTGGTTTGTGGGTTAGAATCGCGCCCCCGGCCGGAGTGGCTCAATTGGTAGAGCAGCGGATTTGTAATCCGAAGGTTGTAGGTTCAAGTCCTATCTCCGGCACCAAAAAAAAGCCCGCGGGGTGCGTACCCGGCGGGCTTTTTCCGTTGCAGCGCGGTGCGCCGCTCAGAGGTCCGTCAGACCCCGGCCGATCCCGTAGTAGGTGAAACCGGCCTGGGCCATCTGGTCCGGCTCGTACATGTTGCGTCCATCGAAGATGACCGGTGCGCTCAAGGTGGAGCGGATGCGGTCGAAATCCGGGCTGCGGAATTCACGCCACTCGGTCATGACCACCAGGGCATCGGCACCCTGCAGGGCGTCTTCGGCCGAATCGCAGAGGGTCAGATCCGCGCGCTCACCATAGATGCGGCTGGCTTCTTCCGACGCGGCGGAGTCGTAGGCGCGTACCGTGGCACCGTGGTCCCAAAGCGCTTCCATCAGGACCCGGCTCGGGGCCTCGCGCATGTCATCGGTGTTCGGCTTGAAGGCCAGTCCCCAGAGGGCGATGGTCTTGCCTTTGATGTCATTGCCGAAGTGGTGCATCACCTTCTGGAACAGGCGTTCCTTCTGGCGCGCGTTGACTGCCTCGACCGCCTCCAGGACCAGGGGCGCGTGGCCGTATTCACGTGCGGTATGCACCAGGGCCTTCACGTCCTTGGGGAAACAGGACCCGCCGTAACCGGCGCCGGGATAGATGAAGTGGTAGCCGATGCGGGGGTCAGAGCCGATACCCTGGCGCACCTGTTCGATGTCGGCGCCGACGCGTTCGGCCAGGTTGGACAGGTCGTTCATGAAGCTGATCTTCGTGGCCAGCATGCAGTTCGCGGCGTACTTGGTCAGCTCGGCGGAACGTACGTCCATCACCAACATGCGTTCGCGGTTGCGGGTGAACGCCGCGTAGAGCTCGTGCAGCAGCTCGGCGGTGCGCGGGTTGTCCGTGCCCACCACCACGCGGTCGGGTTTCATGAAGTCGTCGATGGCGGCCCCTTCCTTGAGGAATTCGGGGTTGGATACGACGTCGAACTCGACGTCGGTGCCGCGCTCGGCGAGGACTTCGGCCATACGCTGACGCACCCGGTCCGCCGTGCCGACGGGGACGGTGGATTTGTCGATCACCACCTTGTACTCGTCCATGTGCTGGGCGATCTCCCCTGCCACGGCGAGCACGTACTGCAGGTCGGCTGAGCCATCCTCGTCAGGCGGGGTGCCCACGGCGATGAACTGGAAAAGGCCGTGCTCGATTCCGCGGGCGGCATCGGTGGTGAACTCAAGACGGCCCGCCTTCATGTTGCGCTCTACCAGGCCGTCCAGGCCGGGTTCGTAGATCGGAATATGCCCTTCGTTGAGCATGGCGATCTTGTGGGCGTCGATATCGACGCAGACCACGTGGTTGCCCACTTCCGCGAAACAGGCGCCGGTGACCAGGCCCACGTATCCCGAACCGAATACCGTGATTTTCATCGCTGGCTCCCTTTGGTATCAGCGATTCCGCGCATGGAACCGGGGTGAGTGGCGAACGGGAGGGGGTGCTCCCGGAGTCCGGACAAGGGGCGATTCAGGTTTGGCACTGGAAGCTCTACCGAATTGATGCAAAAACGTAGGGGAATTCGAGACGCGCGATAGTATGCGAGCGATCCGGCCATATCCACACATGGCGGGATGTAACCGGTTTTTCACTAATGCGGCACGGGCGGCAGGTTTCAGGGGTTCGCCTGATACGGGCCTGAGAGGGTGCGTTTCGCGACCGGGTTTGTGTGTATGATCGGGCCTCCGCGAAGCCCCGCCATGGTTTGGAAGCCTTGGCCCGAGACGCCCAGGAGCCCGCTGGGAAGGCAGTCCAATGATCCGGCTGTTTCAGCAATACGTACCCAAGTCCTTCCTCTGGTTGAGCCTGTCGGAACTGTTGGTGTCACTGGCATCGGTGTTCCTGGGGGCGGCCTTGTGGACCCTGGTCGCGGGGTACTCGCCTGATAGCGACGCGGGCCTGCCGCACGCCCTTTTGTTCTGTGTCGTCATGAGCATGGCCATGGTCAGCATGGGGCTTTACCAGCGGCACCTGCGCGAAGGGCTCACCGGCGTCACACTGCGCATCATCGCCAGCGCCGTCCTCGCCGCCACTGGGCTGGGCCTGTTGTTCTACGCCTTTCCGGACGTCTCCCTCAGCCGCGGGCAGCTGCTGCTCAGCCTGATCAGCGCGATCCTGTTGATGGTGGCGCTGCGGGTCGTCTTTTACCGGTTCATCATCGATAGCGGCACGCTCAAACGCCGGATCATGGTTCTGGGGGCGGGAGAACGCGCCGCCCGGATCAACGAGTTCAAGCGCAAGTCTGATCGCATGACCATCGATGTCGTGGGGTTCATTCCCGTCGAGGGTGATGGCGCGGGTGTGCCCGGGGGGATGCGGATCACCGCCCAGGAGGACCTGCCCACCATCATGCGTGAATACCAGATCGAGGAACTGGTCGTGGCGGCCGATGATCGGCGCAAGACCCTGCCGGTGGAAGACCTTCTCGAATGCAAGATGAACGGTGTCGCCGTCATCGACCTGCTCACCTTCTTCGAGCGCGAACACGGCATTGTGAAGCTCGATATCCTGCAACCGAGCTGGCTGATCTTTTCCGAGGGCTTTCGGCAGGGCCCGGTCCGTTCCCTGGTCAAGCGCATTTTCGATGTCCTTGCGAGTCTCACCATACTTGCGTTCGCCTGGCCGCTCATGGTGATCGGTGCGCTTGCGGTCTGGTTGGAAAGTGGTGGTCGGGGTTCGATCCTGTTCCGACAGGAACGTGTGGGGCAGGGCGGACGCACGTTCGAGTTGCTCAAGTTCCGGAGCATGCGTGAGGATGCCGAATCCGATGGCGTGGCGCGGTGGGCGGCCCGCAACGACAGCCGGATCACCCGCGTCGGCGGCGTGTTGCGCCGTACCCGGATCGACGAGTTGCCGCAGATATTCAACGTGCTGAGGGGTGACATGAGCTTTGTCGGGCCCCGCCCGGAGCGTCCGACGTTCGTGGAGCAGTTGAAGGAGAGTCTTCCTTTCTATGGTGAGCGGCACAGGGTCAAACCCGGTATCACCGGTTGGGCTCAGATCTGCTACCCCTACGGTGCCTCTGAGAAGGACGCGATGCACAAGTTGCAGTTCGACCTGTATTACGTGAAGAACTACAACGTGTTCCTCGATGTATGGATCCTGATGCAGACGGCCGAGGTGGTGGTGTGGAGCAAGGGCGCGCGGTGATCCGCCGAGTGGGCGGAGTGCGCTGATCCATGCCGGTTGGTGCGCTCACCAATGGCGCTGCCGCGCTCGCGTTCCTGATTCTCGCGGCCATCCTCAGCGCCGGGTGGCGGGGACGAATCGAGGGTGGGCTGCTGGTGTTCGCCGCGGCGCTGAGCGCGCTCTGGGCCGGTTTCGCAAGTTACGAGACCTTGTTGGGTGATGTCCTCGGCGGTTCCGGGGCCCGCATGCTGGAGACCGTGCGCAACGGGGCCTGGCTGCTGTTCCTGTCGCGGGTGTTGCGACTCGCCACGCCCCGCGATGCCAGTGAGCGGCGCCGCTTCGAACTGTTGCACCGTCTTGCCTGGGCCTTGCCTCTGGCCCTGTTCGTTCTGTTGGTGGTGGACCGCTTGAGCGGCCCGGCCTTCGAGCGGGGTGGGCTGCTCAATGAACTCATTGGCCCTGGCCACCTGTTGTTGGCGGTTCTCGGCCTGGTGATGGTGGAGCAGGTATATCGCAATGCACGCAGTGAACGCCGCTGGGGCGTCAAGTACCTGTGTCTGGGGCTTGTCGCTATCTGGGGGTTCGATTTCTACCTGCACGCCGATGCGGTGTTGTTCAAATATGTGGATGAGCGTCTGGTCGCGGCGCGGGGTCTGATCAATGTCCTTGCCGTACCCATGATCGTGGTGGCCGCGGCACGTAATCCGCAGTGGTCACTGGACGTGTTCGTGTCGCGTCAGATGGTGTTTTACAGCGCGAGCGTGGTGGGGGCCGGGGTCTACCTAGTGTTGACCGCCATTGCCGGCTACTACCTGCGTAGCTTCGGTGGCTCGTGGGCGGTGGTTGTTCAGGTCACCTTCGTGTTCGCGGCATTTCTCGCTTTGCTGGCCATCGTGTCGTCGGGCCAGCTGCGTGCCAAAGCCAAGGTCTTCTTCAGCAAGCATTTTTTCAACTACAAGTACGACTACCGCGAGGAGTGGCTGCGTTTCATCCAGACCGTCTCGGGTGAGGACACCGACCTGGATCTCGGGCAGCGGGCAATCAAGGCCACGGGGCAGATCGTTGAGAGCCCGTCGGGTGTGCTCTGGTTGCGGGGCGACGGGGGCAAGTACCGTGCGGCATCGGCGTGGAATTCGGCGCGGCTGCTCGACGGGGCCGTGTTGGAGGCGGAGCATGCGTTGCCGCGTTTTCTGCGTGAGCGGCAATGGGTCGTCGATGTACAGGAATTCCGCGAACACCCCGCCATGTATCAGGACCTGGAGTTGCCGGACTGGTGTGATGCGAAGGCGATCCGTTTCGTGGTGCCGCTGATGCTCGAACGCGAGTTGCTGGGGTTCATCGCCCTCAGTCCGCCGCGCGCCCGACTGCAGTTCAACTTCGAGGACGCCGACCTGCTCAAAACGGTCGGTCGACAGCTTGCCAGCGCTCTCGCCCAGGAGCAGGCCGACAGGGCCTTGACCGAGGCGCGCCAATTCGAGGCCCTTACCCGGCTGTCGACCTACGTGGTGCACGACCTCAAGAACACGGTGGCGCAGCTGGCGCTGATGGTTGGTAATGCGGAACGCCATAAGGACAATCCGGCGTTCGTGGAGGACATGGTAGCCACCGTGGATAACGCGGTAGGGCGGATGAAACGCATGCTTGAACAGTTACGTAGTGGCCATACCCACCGCGCCCAGAGTCAGGTGGATGTGCACCGGATCGCCTCGGAGGTGGTAGCCGCGCGCACGGTGAACCGCCCCGCCCCCGTTCTGGAGTCCCCAGGGGAGGGGGCGCTGATCGTGGCCAATCGCGAGCGCTTCGCCGCCGTGCTCTCCAACCTGGTTCAGAACGCACAGGAGGCAACGCCGGACGACGGTAGCGTCCGCGTGCGTGTACGGTCTTCGGACGATCAGGTTATAGTCGATGTCATCGACGATGGTTCGGGTATGGATGCCACATTCGTGCGTGAGCGGCTCTTCCGTCCCTTTGATACCACCAAGGGTAATTCCGGCATGGGTATCGGTGTCTACGAAGCCAGGGAGCTTGTTCGCGGAATGGGTGGTGACCTTGTCGTGGATACGCACCCGGGCTCGGGGACGACCATGTCCCTGCGCATACCCAGGGCCGCCTGAGACGGTCCGGGGCCTTGTGCGGCGCGCTAACGCTTTAATTTTCAGGGGGCAGCTTTGCCAGCGGAGCAGAAGACACTGCTGATCGTTGAGGACGACCCGGGCCTGCAGAGTCAGCTCAAATGGTCATTCAGCGGTTTTGATGAAGTGGTCACGGCCGAGGATCGCGCCTCCGCCATTGCCCTGTTGCGTCGTCATGAGCCTTCCGTCATGACGCTGGACCTGGGGCTACCCCCGGACCCGGATAACACCACGGAGGGGTTTGCCACCCTGGAGGAGGTACTGGCCCTCTCGCCCGATACCAAGGTGATCGTGGTCACGGGCAATGATGACCGGGCGAATGCCCTGCGTGCGGTCTCCATGGGGGCTTATGATTTCGTGGAAAAGCCGGTCGAGCCGGAAGTCCTCAATCTCATCGCGGACCGCGCCTACCGCCTGCACGAGCTGGAGCGGGAAAATCGCCTGCTGGCCCAGCGCGACAGCGAATCGCCCCTGGACGGGATCATTGCCACCTCTCCGGCGATGTTGAAGGTCTGTCGGACCGTGGAGAAGGTCGGGCCCACCGATGCCACGGTGCTCCTGCTGGGCGAAAGTGGCACGGGCAAGGAGCTTCTGGCGCGCGCGGTCCACGGTTCCAGTACCCGATCCGATGGGCCTTTTGTCGCCATCAACTGCGCAGCCATCCCGGAAAACCTGCTTGAAAGCGAACTCTTCGGTTACGAAAAGGGAGCCTTCACGGGGGCTGCGAAGCAGACCAAGGGCAAGATTGAATACGCTGACGGTGGAACCCTGTTCCTGGACGAGGTGGGCGATCTGCCGCAGCCCCTGCAGTCGAAATTGTTGCGATTCCTGCAGGAGCGCGTCCTTGAACGGGTGGGAGGACGCACGGAGATCCCCATTGATGTGCGCGTCGTATGCGCGACCCACCAGAATCTGGATGGACTGATTGCGAGCGGTGATTTCCGCGAGGATCTGTATTACCGGATCAGTGAAATCACGGTACGCATACCCGCTTTACGTGAGCGCGAGGGAGATGTCCTGGTCATCGCCCGCAGCCTGCTGGAGCGGTTCGCGCGTCAGTCGGGGTCTGGGGGCAACCTGGCCTTCTCACCCAGTGCCATCAAGGCCATGGATCACTACCGCTGGCCGGGCAACGTTCGTGAACTGGAGAACCGGGTCAAGCGTGCCAGCATTATGGCGGAGGGCAGCCAGATCCAGGCCGATGACCTCGAACTCGAGATGCCTGATTCTGATGAATCCCTGCCATTCAATTTGCGCGTCGTTCGTGATGCCGCCGAACGCAAGGCCCTGGACCGGGCCTTGAACCATGTACGAGGGAATGTGTCACAGGCCGCGGAATTGTTGGGGATTACCCGCCCGACGTTGTACGCACTGATGAACAAGTACCAGTTGCGGGAATAATGACGCCAGTCCCGTAAGGTGTGAGCCGGAAAAAAACAGGAATGCCGCAATGCTCGTGAAATCTTCATCCCCCCGTGTTCTGGCCCGGCTGTTGCTCGCCGTGGCCCTGGCCCTTGTGACTGTTCCGGCGCTCGCACAGGACCAGGATGAAGTGCTCTCCGAGATAGGCACCCAGGTGGAAAAGGGTGATCTGCGCACTGCCGTGATCAAGCTCAAGCGCGTGCTGCAGGACAACCCCGAGAACGGGGAAGCCCGCTTGCTGCTCGGACGGGTTTACCTGCGCGTGGGCAACGGCGCAGGGGCGGAGAAAGAAATCCGCAGGGCGCGCAGTGCCGGCGTGCCCATGGATCGATGGGGCGTCGATATGGGGCGTGCCTACCTGGCGCAGGGGCAGACGGACAAAGTCATCCTGGAACTTGAACCCGATTATTCCGTATCGGATCTGGTCAAGGCCGAACTCATCGCGCTCAAGGGCACCGCCTACCTGATCAAGGGCGCGAACGACGATGCCAGGAAGGAATTCGAACGCGCCCTGAAGACCCATCCGGACAGTGGCGAGGCGTACCTGGGACTGTCTCGACTGGCCGTGCTTTCCAACGACCTTGAGACCGCCGAGAAGCATGTGCGCCGGGCCCTGGCAAAGGATTCCACCCGCGCCGCCAGCTGGGTGGTCCAGGCGGAGATATTCCGCCGCAACAACAAACTGGTGGAAGCGGCGAAGGCCTTCGATCGGGCGCTGAGCGTTGAAGCCGGCAATATGTCCGCGCTGGTGGGGCGTGCCACCACCTACGTTGCCATGGACAAGCCCGAAATTGCCGAACGCGATGTGGATCTGGTGCTCAAGTACCGGCCCAAGGACCCACAGGCGCGTTTCCTCAAGGCGTCCATTCTGTTCGCCCGCAAGGAGGTCGAGCCCGCGGCCGAGCAGCTTGTGGAGGTGTTGCGGCTTTCCCCCAGTCATCCCGCCGCCAACATGCTCATGGGGGTCATCGAGTACCAGCGCGACAACCTGGAACTGGCCGAAGAGCATCTGACCCGCTACGTGCGTGCGATCAAGACCAACCCCCGCGCGATCAAGCTGCTCGCCGCTACCCGCATGAAGACCAAGCGTCCGCGTGAGGCCGTCGAGATTCTCGAGACCATTCACACCCCGGAAATGGACAAGGACCCGCAGTATCTGGCGTTGTTGGGTAGCGCCTATCTGCAGAGCAACGATCCCAAACAGGGCAACAAATACCTCGCCATGGCGACGGAGTTACAACCGGACGCGGCGGCCATGCACTCCCAGTTGGCCATGGGGCAGCTGGTATCGGGCAATTACGACGCTGCAGTGAAATCACTGCGCGAATCGACCCGCCTTGAGGACGAGATGGGCATGGCAGACGTGATGCTGGTCTTCGCCCAGATGCGCAACAAGGACAACATCGCCGCTATCCAGACGGCCAAGGACCTGATCAAGGACAACCCGAAATCGGCCGTGCCCTGGAACCTGCTGGGCGCGGCGCATCTGAATCAGGGTGAACATGATCGTGCCGCGAAGGCCTTCGAGAAGGCCCTGGAAATCGACCCCAAGATGGTCTCCGCACGCTTGAACCTCGCGCAGATCGACTTGATCAACAACGACATCGAAGCCGCGCAGGTTCGCTACCGCGAGGTTCAGGAGATCGACGCGACGAACGAGCATGCCCTGCTGGCGTTGTCCGGTTACGCGGCGACCAAAGGAAAGATCGATGAGGCGATCAAATGGGCGGAGCAGGCGCGCAACGCCGATCCCCAATCCGAGCGTCCGATGATCGCGTTGACGCGCCTGTATCTGCGCGCGGGCGATTCTGAGCGAGCCATCTCCACGGCTCGGCAGAACCAGGTGGCGCATCCGGAGTCCGAGCGGTCGCTCAACATGCTTGCCGCGGCCCTGGCTGCCTCCGGGCGTTTGGAGGAAGCCGAGGGATACTACGATGACCTCATCAAGCTCAATCCCATCGCGACGCAGCCGCGGCTGCAACTGGCCTCCGTGCTGGTCAACCGCAAGGATATGGAAGGGGCCATCACCCAGCTCAACAAGGTCATTGATATTGATCCGGAGGGCCTCGCCGCGCGGATCATGAAATCGGATCTGCTCTATCGCATGGGAAACATGGATGAAGCCATCGCCTCCGCCGAAGCGATCATCGAAATGCAGCCGAAGGTTGCGGCCGGTTACGAACTCAGCGGCGACATGTACATGCGGGCGGATCGTTTCGAGGATGCCTACAAGCGATTCAACGAGGCTTACGCCGTTGAAAAATCCGCCCAACTGGCCATCAAACGGCATCAGGCCGCTCGAGCCCGCAACTTCGGCCCCGCTTCACTGAAGCCGCTGCAGGAGTGGCTCAAGGACTACCCGGACGACGGGCGGATCCAGATGATCTACGCCGTTGCCCAGCATGAGCTGGGTCAGCTCGCGGAGGCTCAGGCGGCCTACGAGAAGGTGCTCAAGACTCAGCCGGAGAATCTTGTCGTGTACAACAATTTGGCCTGGATGCTCTTGGATAAGGGCGATCCGCGTGGTCTGACCTACGCCGAGAAAGCCTATGAAAAAGCGCCGAACCGGGCCGAGGTCGTTGATACCTACGGTTGGGCCCTGGTGCAGGCCGGCGACAAGAATCTGGGCGTTGAAACCTTGGAAAAGGCCGTGAACCTTGCCCCGCAACGGCCAGACATGAGGTACCACCTGGCCGTGGGCCTCAATGCCGTGGGGCGTCATAAGGATGCGCGCATCCACCTCGAACGGGCGCTGCAGCTGTCCAAGGACTTTCCCGAGCGGAAGAAGGTTGAAGCGCTTCTGGCTTCATTGCCCCAGTGAACATGCGGGGTTCAGGGACCGGTTTGTATCGGGTTGGGTCGATTTGGCTTGATAAATGGTTCAAAATTTCAAATAGTTAGAACGGATTCCTGAAGTGATTTAAGGGTTCTCCTCGAGGTGAGCCCCCCTTAGGAGGGCTTGTTTGCCATGAACCGACCCGAGTTTTGCCGCCTTTCCGGAGTGCGTGTCATTGCCACCGTGATGGTGGCTTTGCTGTTTCTCCAGGGCTGCGAAAGCCTGCCGCCCCTGCCCGCGGAGTTGCGCGAGGTGAAGGAGCAGGCCGAATACCGCATCGGTCCCGGGGACAATCTCGAAATCTTCGTCTGGCGGAACAAAGAGCTGTCGGCCAATGTCCCAGTGCGCCCCGATGGCAAGTTGTCCACGCCGCTGGTCGAAGACATGGCAGCGGCAGGCAAGACCCCCACCCAGCTCGCACGCGACATGGAGGAGGTGCTTTCCACCTACGTGAAGGCGCCGGTGGTCACGGTGATCGTGAAAGGATTCAATGGTCCGTTCAGTGATCAGATCCGCGTGGTCGGTGAGGCAGCGAGGCCCCAGTCCCTGTCCTACCGGGAGGCCATGACCCTGCTGGATGTAATGATCCAGGTCGGAGGCCTGACCACGTTTGCCGATGGTGACCGTGCCAGCGTGGTCCGCACGGTCAATGGGGAACAAGTCCAGTTCGGCGTGCGGATCGCCGATCTCATCAAACGCGGCGATATTTCGGCCAATGTGCAGATGTTGCCAGGCGATATTCTGATCATTCCCGAGGCCCTTTTCTGAGGCTGGGCCCTGAAGGCGCTGTAAACGAGTCATGCAGGAAATCCTCGCTCAAGCCATTGGCTATATCACCGGGATCTGGCGCTTCCGGTGGTGGGCCATGCTCATTGCCTGGGTGGTGTGCCTGATGGGTTGGGCCTTTGTGTTCAAGATGCCCGATCAGTGGCACTCCACGGCCAAGGTGTTCGTGGATACGCAGTCCATGCTCAAGCCCCTGTTGGCGGGTATGACCGTGAATCAGAATATCTCGAACCGGATCGATGACATGACGCGCCTGCTCTTGACGCGACCGAACCTCGAGAAGGTGGCGCGCATGACCGATATGGATCTGAAGGTCAAGGACCCGGCGGATATGGAGGAGCTTCTGGCCAGCTTGGGATCGAGTATCTCCATATCCGGGGCGGGCAAGCAGAATTTCTACGCCATTTCATTCCAGTCCGATGACCCGAACCTGGCCAAACGGGTGGTTCAGGCCGTGCTGAATATTTTCGTTGAAAGCACCCTGGGGGCATCGCGTAAAGATACGGATATCGCCCAGCAGTTCCTGGAACAGCAGATCCGCGAGTACGAATCGAGGCTGATTGCCGCGGAAGACCGACTCAAGGAGTTCAAACGCAAGCACGTGGGCATGATGCCCGGTCAGGGGGGCGGTTACTTCTCGCGCATGGAGCGTTCTCAGCAGGATCTTCAGCAAGTCCGTCTTGAACTGCGTGAGGCGGAAATGCGCCGCGATGCGCTTGAGGAGCAACTCGACAACGAGAGTCCGGTCGCACCGGTCTTCCAGCGACGCTATTCCCCGGGGGTTATCGAGCGCGACGGCCCGTCACCCACTGATGAGGTGGACAAACGTATTGCGGCACTCACCCAAAACATGGATGAGCTGCTGACGGTCTATACCGACAAACATCCCGATGTGGTTGCGCTCTCCAGTCAGATCAAGGCACTGGAGAAAAAACGTCTCGAGATCCTGGGGGTGGCGCAGCCAGAGGAAGAAGGCGGTGAGGCTGACGCCGGTGTCACGTCCGAGCGCCAAGGTATGGAGCAGAACCCGCTCTACATGGAAATGAAGGTCGCACTCGCGGCGGCAGAGGCGGAAGTCGCCTCTCTGACGGTGCGCGCGGGTGAGTTCGAACGCCGTGTCGCGGCCTTGCAGGAGATGGTCGACACGGTTCCCCAGGTTGAGGCCGAACTCAAGCGCCTGAACCGTGACTATGACGTCAACCGGAAACAGTACGATGCCCTGCTGGCCAAGCTGGAAACCGCGCGTATCTCCCAGGAAGCAGAGCAGAGTTCGGACAATGTGAAGTTCCGGATCGTTGACCCGCCCCGCGTTCCGCTCAGTCCCACGGGCCCGAACCGGCCCATGTTCTTCGCGGTGGTTCTGATATTGGGTGTAGGTGCCGGTTTCGGTGTCGCGCTGATCATGTCGCTGATCAGGCCGACTTTCGATAACCGCCGCATCATGGAGGATACGACCCAACTGCCGGTTATCGGCACGGTGACCATGATCTGGACGCCTGCGCAGCAGTGGCGCAAGAGGGCATCGCTGGCGGCCTTTGTTATCTCCGGGGCCGGATTGGTGGTCGCGTTTGGCGCGGTACTGTTCCTCGAGGTGGTGGGGCTTGAGGTGATCAAGGATCTTCCCGGTGTGAGCCGATTCATATGAGCCTGATCGAACGCTTCATGGAAAAGCTGGAAGGCGGGGGCGAACCGCGTCGACCAGAGAAAAAGCCGCCGCCCAGGGTGGAGGACCCGGTACCCGCGCAATCCCGTATGGATCCGGCGGTGGCGCCCGCGGTTCCGTCGCCTGGGGCTGTGGCCGCGGAGGCCAGCGGCGATCATGACGTGCGCACCGTGGTGATCCCGGATGGTTTCGATGCGGAGCCCCGTCCGCTATTTGACGTGGCCTCCTTCGGTTTTGACGGGGATGGCAGGGAGGAGGATTGGCTCGCGGTCGATTACGTCGGCAGCGAAGGTTCGGTTCAGGTGGCCGCTGACGATACATCGGGCGAGTCGGGGCAGGGGAACAGCCTTGCTCAGGCCGATGCGCAATCGGTGGGCCCTGAATCTCGGCCTGAAAGGCAACCCGAAGCACGTGACGAGAACGATATCTTCGGCACACCGCCTGAGTTTCTGGATGAGATCGATGCGATCGAACGTGGTCTACCCGTGGACGCGGGGATGGAAGCGTTCGGCACCGTTGAGCGTGCCGCGGACGCCCTGGGCGGCGAGCCGACGGTCACGTCCGAGGTGGATGAAACGCAAGCCGCGGACAGTCATCACCGAGCCGTGTCCGCCGGTGGGGAGGACGATCAAGGGTCTGAAGGCACGGAACGAGCGCTCTCCCGGGGCCGGGCGGGCGGGCCGTCCGCGGGTGGGGAAGAAGACACCCCCAGCGAAGCACCCGATGAGGCGGATGGCGGCGCGGAGCCCGCTCGGAATGCGGATTCGAACAAACCGGAAACGGAGTCACGCGGTCACCCCACAAAGCGGCGTCGTATCCGGGGGCGCGGCCCATCAGCAGGGGGGGAGGAGGAACTTGGCTCTGGCGGTGAAGACGATGATCCCCTGGCGGATATTGATCCCGATGAATTGAGTCCCGAACTGCGCGCTGAACTCGATGAATTCATCAGCCCGCCCAAGGCAAAGGTGGTGAAGGCCCTGGCCACATCGGGCGAGGGCCGTGACGGGGCCGTGGGGGTCACTCCTCAACTGATCCTTGACGATGACGAGGACTATGAGCCCGATGAAGGCTCGGGTTTCCGCGCGGTAAACCACGTCGAATTGAACCTCGACCGCCTGCGTGAGATGGGCATGGTCACGCCCGATTCGGCGCGCGGGAAGATCGCCGAGGAATACCGCATGATCAAGCGGCCCCTCCTGCAGAACATTCTCGGTGACGGTGAGCGGCAGTTCGACAACCCGAACCTGATCATGGTGACCAGTTCCGTGCCCGGTGAGGGCAAAACCTTCACCTCCGTAAACCTTGCCATGAGCCTGGCGATGGAGCTGGACCGTACGGTGCTGCTGGTGGACGCGGATGTCGCGAAGCCATCCTTTGCACGTCTGTTTGATATGGAGACCGAGGCGGGGTTGATCGATGTCCTGCTCGAGGACGCCTCCATGCGGGATGTGCTGCTGACCACCAACGTGCCCAAATTGCGACTTATGCCAGCGGGGCGGAGACACCCCAACTCGGTGGAATTGCTCGCCAGTGATGGTATGCGCACGCTTGCCCAGGAGATGGCCCAGCGTTACCCGGATCGCATCATCGTGTTCGATTCCCCGCCCTTGCTGGTGACATCCGAGGCCGCGGTCCTGGCTTCGCTCATGTCCCAGATCGTCGTGGTGGCCGAGGCCAACAAGACCCCTCAGTTCGTGCTTCAGGATTCGTTGAACCTTCTGGACAAGTCGAAGTTCATAGGCCTGGTTCTGAACAAGGCGCGACCCAATGCGCGTTCCGGCTACTACTACGATTACCGCTACCCCTATTACTACGGTTACTACGGGTACGGGCAATGACCGGTGTCCGGGGTCGCGCCAACGCATCAATCGACCTGGGACGGGGATAGGTCATGGGGGGCCATGCCGCCTGCGCGGCTGGAAAGCGGGTGGGCACGGGCTTTGCCAGCGTCGTCGTGGCATTGGTGCCGACCATCCTGGGCGCGCCGGTGTGGGCGGTGGACTGGACGTATAGCTCCGGTGGGTCGGTAAACTTCAATTACACCGACAACGCCACCCTGGGCCCTGAGGGAGGCGCCACCAGCGATTTCGTATCCGTCCTCAATACCAACTCATCCCTGACACGCAAGACCCGCCGCTCCGACCTCGCCTTCCGTGGCGCGTTCCGTCATCAACGTTTCGCTGAAACGGAGAAGCCGCGCAATACCTTCCTGACCATGGATGCCGTGCTCAAGGCGAACATCCTGCCGGAGCGCTTCACGGTGGATACCCGGGTAACCCAGAGCCAGACGGTCATTGACAACCGCCGTGCCGCCACTGATGACCTGTTGCTTGCCACTGACAACGTCACCAACACCCAGACGTTCCGGATATCGCCGCGTTTCGTGCATAACTTCGAGAACTTCGCTGTTCTCACGGCCAATGGCGGGTACCGTGAGGTGCGCAACAGTACCTCTGGAAGCAATGGCGGGTCGTCGCAGGATATCCAACTCAGTCTGCGGCAGGGGCCGGCGTTCCAGACCTTTGGCTGGGGGCTGGATTACTCCTACCGAAGGGACAACAACACCGGCAACACGTTCTCCGATGTCACCATCAGCGCGAGTAAGCGCGTACGTCCCAAGCTGACCCTCAACGCTTCCACCGGCTTCGAGGACAACTCGTTTCAGACCGTGGGGCGCGAGCCGACGGGTGGGATCTTCAACCTGGGTGCGCGTTGGATCATCGATAGACGCAATGATCTTTCGCTCAGCATCGGGCGTCGCTTCTTCTCTACGACCTATGGAATGAACTACAGCCACCAGTTCCGCAACGGCAGCCTGAACGCGGGTTACACCGAGAGCCTGGAAACCACACAACGGCTGCAGGAGGGGCGGCTGATCTTCGATGAGGCGGGTGAGGTTCTGATCGGTATCGAACTGCCCACCCTGACGGACGATGTGTTCGTTCAACGGCGATTCAACACGGGGGTGCGGATCGCCCGCGGGCGTAGCCGGTACAACCTTTCCGGTTTCTACGACGTGCGTGAATTCCAGGGGGGCGGCGGTGAAGAGGATGTCTGGGGTTTCACCGCTGGATACGCTCTGCAATTCAACGGTCGCTTGTCCGGAAACCTGAGCTTTCGATTCCAGGATACGGCAGTCAGTGATACCGGTTTGGAAAGCCAGCAATACAGCTACTCCCTGGGCGTGAGCTATACCCTCAGTCGAGACTACCGGGCCAACCTAAGCGTCAAACGAAGTGAGCGGGAGAGTAACCGCAGCGACGGTTTCGTGAGCAATACCGTCGGGCTGGGTGTTTCAGCCAAGTTTTGACCGGTCTTGAAACGACCGGCTGATCTACCCCATCGCCGAAAAGGATTACCCCGAGCGCCACACGCCCGGCGCATATTGCGGGTTAAGATAGATCATCACTTTCCGGAGGTTCCGGGCCCACCTGCCGTCCCCATTCATGTACGAAGCCTTTTACAAGCTCACCGGGAAACCGTTTCAGCTCAGTCCTGACCCGGAATTCCTCTACTTGGGCCGTGGCCACAAACGGGCCTTGGCCTACCTGCGCTATGGCCTCGAAAAGGCGGAGGGTTTCATCATCATCACGGGCAACGTGGGGACCGGAAAGACCACCTTGGCCCATGCCCTGCTCAAACAGTTCATCAAGGAGGATATCGTCGCCGGGCGGGTGGTGACGACCCAGCTCGACCCCGACGATACCCTGCGCATGGTCGCGGGCGCGTTCGGGTTGCGTCAGGAAGGCAAGACCAAGGCAACCTTGTTACAGCAACTCGAGCAGTTTTTCGTACGCGTCTACAAGGGCGGGAAGCGCACACTGCTATTGGTGGACGAGGCCCAGAACATGCCGCGACAGTCCCTCGAGGAATTGCGCATGCTGTCCAACCTGACTCTGGGTGAGCACCCTCTGTTCCAGTGTTTTCTGCTCGCCCAGAACGAGTTTCAGGCCACGCTTAACGGGCCGGGCATGGAGCAGTTCCGCCAGCGTGTAATCGCCGGGTACCACCTCACCCCCCTGGACCTTTCCGAGACACGCTCCTACATCGAGTATCGACTCCGGCATGTGGGCTGGGACCAGGATCCGGTGATCACTGATGACGGTTTCGAGGCCATCTATCGCCATTCACACGGTGTGCCGCGACAGATCAACCGCCTCGCCGACCGTATCCTGGTGTTCGGATTCCTCGACGAGCGCCACGAAATAGACGGGCACGTGGTGGACCTGGTCGCCGAGGAGATCGCCGCCGAGGTTGGGGCCGTGATCAAGGAGGGCGCGCGTGATGGCGGGAAAGCGGAATCGGACGGGGAAAAACCCCAGGGTGTCATCGATTCCCGCCTCGCCCAGATCGAGGCAAAGCTCGAGGCTCTGACGGAGGCCCTCAAGGCCGACCGCTAAACGCGTACCGGGAGGCCAACAACCATGAATACGCTCAGCCAGGACATCGGGTTTCAGCCCATACCGCGGTCGGCGGCCGTAGAAACCCAACCCGTGAATGCGATGACGGTGGATGTGGAAGATTATTTCCAGGTCTCCGCATTCGCGCCTTATATCCGCCGCGCGGATTGGGAACGTTGTGAGTGCCGTGTGGAACGCAACATGGACGTGATCCTCGGGCTTTTTGCTGATGCCGGGGCGCGGGCGACGTTCTTCACCCTGGGGTGGATCGCGGAACGTTACCCCGCGGTGATACGCCGTATTGTCGACGAGGGCCACGAGCTTGCGAGTCATGGTTACGAACATCAGCGGGTGAGCGATCAGACCCCCGACCAGTTTCGAGCGGACCTGCGCAAGACCAAATCCATCCTCGAGGACATCGGTGGACAGGAGATCGTCGGTTATCGCGCTCCGAGTTTCTCTATCGGTCACGGCAACCTGTGGGCCCTGGATGTCTTACAGGAAGAGGGGCACCGCTACAGCTCCTCGATCTTTCCCGTCAGCCACGACCATTACGGCATGGCCGATGCGCCGAGATTCGCGTTCCTGCATAAGCCGGGAGGCCTCCTGGAGGTGCCCATGACCACGGTCCATATGAACGGTCGCAACATGCCGTGCGGTGGTGGCGGTTGGTTCCGCCTGTTTCCCTATGCACTGTCACGCTGGGCGTTTCGCCGCGTGAACGGAACGGATCGGCGACCTGCCGTGTTTTATTTTCATCCCTGGGAAGTCGACCCGGAACAACCACGCCAGACCGGCCTGAACATGAAGACCCGTTTTCGGCACTACGTTAATCTCCATCGCATGCAACCGCGCTTGAAGAATCTGCTGCGGGACTTCCGCTGGGACCGCATGGATCGTATCTACCTGGGGCCCGAGGCGTGAGCCTATCCGTGCGCCCGCTACGGGCGGATGACCACGCTGCCTGGAATGCCTTCGTTGAGTCCCACGAGCGTGGGACTTTTTTCCATCTTGCTGAGTGGTCAGAGGTGCTGCGCAGGTCCTTCGGGCACCGACCGTACTATCTGCTGGCTGAAAACGATGGCGTGATCACCGGGGTGTTGCCCCTGGCACGCAACAAAAGCCTGCTCTTTGGCGACGCGCTGGTCTCCACCCCGTTCTGTGTGTACGGGGGCATGGTCGCCGACGATGCCGAGAGTGGTCAGGCACTGCGCTCTGAGGCCGAACGACTGGCGCGGGAGTTGGGTGTGGACCATCTGGAACTGCGTAACCGCGAGCTCGATGATTGTGCCGCTGACGATGACGGGCAATGGCACCGCAAGGAGCTGTACGTGACGTTCCGCAAGGCCATCAGCGATGACGCCGACGCCAATCTCAAGGCGATACCCCGCAAACAGAGGGCCATGGTCCGCAAAGGCATCAAGGCGGGGCTCGATTACGTCATCGAAGATGACACCGCGCGCTTCTTCTCGGCGTATTCGGAAAGTGTGCGCAACCTGGGAACGCCGGTATTCAGTCCCCGCTACTTCCGGGTGCTGCGTGATGTGTTCGGTGATCGCTGCGAAGTCCTGACGGTGCAGCGCGAGGGTGAATTGGTTGCCAGTGTCATGAGCTTTTATTTTCGCGACGAGGTTTTGCCCTATTACGGTGGAGGTGTGGCCGCGGCACGCCAGCTCAAGGGCAACGACTACATGTACTACGCGCTCATGAATCATGCGGCGCAGCGCGGTGCGCGCCTGTTCGACTATGGGCGCAGCAAGGCGGGTGCTGGCTCCTACAGTTTCAAGAAGAACTGGGGCTTCGAGCCTGAACCGCTGTACTACGAGTATTACCTGGTGAAAGCCGCGGCCGTGCCCGATCTCAACCCCAATAACCCGAAGTACCGGTTGATGATCGACCTTTGGAAACGTTTGCCCCTGCCGCTGAGCCGGGTGCTGGGGCCCATGATCTCCGGGGCCCTGGGATGAGCGGCGAAGGGGCCGCGGAGACACCGCCACCGCCCCGCGCGCCCGGTTGGCCGCGAGCCCTTGGGCTTTACCTGGCCTCGGCTTTCGTCATGACCGCAGTGCTGTGGGACACCCTCGTATCCATGGTCGAGATCTGGCAACGATCTGATACCTATGCCCACGGCTTTCTGATCCTGCCCCTGAGTATCTGGTTGGCGTGGAAACGATGGCCCGAAATACGCCAGCTCACCCCTGATCCCACTGCCTGGGGCTTGCCTCTGCTGTTTCTCGTCATGTCGGCATGGTTGCTGGCGGAGCTCGCGGGGGTGCTGGTGGTTACCCAGTACGCGGTGGTTGCACTGTTGCCCGTTCTTGCACTCACCCTGTTCGGTTGGCGGGTGTTTTCGATTCTGGCCTTTCCCCTGGTTTACCTGTTTTTCGCCGTGCCTGCCGGGGACGCGCTGGTGGAGCCCATGATGGACTTCACGGCGGACTTCACCGTGCGTGCATTGGAGTTGACGGGCATACCGGTCTACCTTGAAGGTCGCTTCCTGGCCATTCCCAAGGGCAACTTTGAGGTGGCTGAGGCATGTAGCGGTGTGCGTTACCTGATCGCGTCCGTGGCATTGGGTGTTCTGTATGCCTACGTGACCTACTACACGTGGTGGCGGCGCGCCTTGTTCATCGTGTTGGCGGCCGTGGTGCCGATTTTCGCCAACGGTGTACGAGCGTACGGCATCGTAATGATCGCGCACCTGAGCGACATGCAATACGCGGTGGGCGCCGATCACCTGGTGTATGGCTGGGTGTTCTTCGGCGTTGTTATGGCCGCCTTGTTCTGGTTTGGCGGGCTGATCGTCGAACGCAAAGAACCCGAACCGTTCATCGCAGGGCCACAGCCCCGCGAGTGCCCACGACTGAGCGCCATCTTCGCGGCACTGGCAGTCATATTCATGGGCGCGGCTCCGCTGGTGGCCCAGGCCGTACGGGAGCGGCCGCCACAAGCGCTGGTCGTCAATCTGCCTGGGCACATGGGTGAGTGGTCCCGAACCGCGCAGCCCTGGTCGGTCTGGTCCCCCGATTACCTGCATCCCGCCGCCCAGGCCCGTGCGGATTACAAGCGCGCGGGAGGCGAGGGGCATCAGGTGGGGGTGTTCATTGCCAGCTACGATAAACAGCGTCAGGGCGCAGAGCTGATCAATACCCAGAATCGCCTTTATTCACCTGATCGCTGGCTCCGTCAGGCTGAGCAGCGGTTGAGCTTCGAGTACAACGGTGAAAACTGGGGTGTGCGTGAGATACGTATGCGCAACCGGGGGCACATGGCGGTGCTCTGGACCTGGTACCAGATGGGAGAACAACACACCGCTGAGGCCACGATCGCCAAGGTCCTCGAGGGCGGGCAGCAGTTGTTGGGAGGGCGGGCCTCCTCCGTGATAGCCGTCATGACCACCTATGACCTCAAGCCTGAGGAGGCGCGCGTGCGCCTGCGCCGGTTCCTGGCCGATGCGTTGCCCGGCATCCGCGCGTCTATCGCGAAGGTAAAGGGATAACCGGCCTCGTGTGCGGTATCACCGGCATCTACCAGACCCGTCCCGGCGCGCCCGTGGACCGGGATCTGCTGGCACGGATGAACGACAGCATTTCCCATCGCGGGCCGGATGATTCCGGGTTGTTGGTGGAGCCGGGGGTGGGGCTTGGGCACCGGCGTCTGTCCATCATCGACCTTTCCGGCGGTCATCAACCCCTGTTCAATGAGGATGGCAGCGTCGCGGTGGTCTTCAACGGCGAGATCTACAACTACCGCGAGTTGGGCGCTCAGCTGCGCGAGTTGGGGCACCAGCTCAAGACCCTGAGCGATACCGAGGTCATCGTTCATGCCTGGGAGCAGTGGGGCGTTGATTGCGTCCATCGGTTTCGGGGCATGTTTGCCTTCGCTGTCTGGGACCGGAAACGGCAAAGCGTATTTCTGGCGCGCGACCGGCTCGGGATCAAGGGAATCTATTGGTCACAACTGGCTGATGGGACGGTTGTTTTCGGGTCTGAACTCAAGGCCCTGATGCAACATCCCGATCTGCCCCGACGGCACGACCCCGAGGCTGTCGAGGAGTACTTCAGCTTTGGCTATATCCCCGAGCCGCGCAGTATCTACACGGGTGTGTACAAACTCCCCCCCGGTTGCCACATGTTGCTCGAACGGGGCCGCGACGCGCCCCAACCCGTGCGCTACTGGGATGTGCCCTTCGAGTCTGATCACGCCACGGATCGGCAGGATGCCGAGGTCGAGCTCATTGAGCGCCTGCGAGAAGCGGTACGCATCCGTTTGATCGCGGAGGTTCCTCTGGGGGCGTTTCTGTCTGGCGGCGTGGATTCCTCGGCAGTGGTGGCGCTGATGGCCGAGGAGGCCCGGGCGCGGGGCGGTGAGGCAGTGAAGACCTGCTCCATCGCCTTTGGTGAGAAACGTTTCAACGAGACTGAATTCGCGGCCATGGTGGCGCAACGGTATTCCACCGCGCATCGCGTCGAGCAGGTCGACCCGGATGCGTTCGATCTCGTCGATACCCTGGCGGGCCTCTACGATGAGCCTTTCGCCGACAGTTCCGCCCTGCCCACTTACCGCGTTTGTGAGCTGGCGCGTCGCTCCGTGACTGTGGCCTTGTCGGGTGATGGCGGGGACGAAAATTTCGCTGGTTATACCCGCTACCGCTGGCACATGGAGGAAGAACGGCTGCGGGGGCGGTTCCCGGATGCCCTCCGAAGGCCGCTGTTCGGAGCCCTGGGGCAGGTCTACCCGACCATGGCCTGGGCCCCCAGATTCCTCCGGGCCCGCGCGACCTTCAAGGCCCTGGGGGCGGATTGGTTGGCCGGTTATTTCCGAATCATCGCCCTGCTTGAGGACCATGAACGTCAACGCCTGTACAGCCCCGCGATGCGCTCGGCGTTGCAGGGGTACAGCGGTGAACAGGTCCTGCGGGAGCATGCGGCACGCTCACCCACGGATGATCCTTTGGGACGGGTGCAGTATCTGGATTACAAGACCTACCTGCCCGGGGACATCCTCACCAAGGTGGATCGGGCCAGCATGGCGCACGCGCTCGAGGTGCGTGTACCCGTGCTGGACCATGAGTTCGTGGCCTGGTCCTCGGGGCTGCCAGCCGATTGGAAGATGAGTGGGGGCGATGGCAAGCGGATCTTCAAGAAAGCCCTGGAGCCCTTTCTGCCGGACGACGTGCTATACCGGCCCAAGAAAGGGTTCGCCGTTCCCCTGGGCGCGTGGTTCCGGGGGCCGTTACGCGAGCGACTGCGTGAGGCGTTGTTGGGCGAGCGCATGGCGGCCTGCGGTCTTTTCGACAGGAGTTTTCTCGCGCGCCTGCTCGATTGGCACGATTCAGGGCGTCGCGACATGAGCGCCACGCTGTGGGCGTTGTTGATGTTCGAGGCCTTTCTGCGCCGGGAGGATCTCTGAACGGTCCTTCGCTCAGCGTCTGGCGTGGGTCAGGGCTGTCCGACCACCCTGCCGTTGATATGCATGCGGGTCAGGGTCATGCGATTCGCCGTTTCCCCCGCCTCGTACTGAATCACCTGCACCGGTAGATGATGATGATCCACCGCCAGCCAATAGGTGGCGGTCCGGTCGCTGCCATCACGCAGGCGCTCGACCATAAGGGTCCGCAGGCGTCCCAGTTCCGTGTCCAGTTCCTCCTCCCCGAGGGCCTGGAATGTGTAGGTCTTGAGGTGACCGCCATCGGCAACGGGGATGTCCAGTTCCGGTCTGCCCGCTGTCATGGCCTCGATCATGGCCAGCTCGACGGATAATTTGTCCTGGGTGCGCGGAGGGACTGTCATGGACCAGGTCTCGCCATCGAGGGTGTTGGCGGCACGGCCCGCCTCCCAGTCGAGGTTGACGTCCACCTCGCGCGGACGATTGCCCGTTCGGCGGTAGGTATAGGCGTGGGGGCGGATTGCACCTGCCTCGCGGGTCCAGCGGCTGCTTTCGGTGATCACGGCGGGATACAGGATCGCCGCCCAGCCGGCCGCACGTGTCCTGCGTTGGTACAACCATTCGCCATCGCCCAGCGGGCGCAGGCGGATCTGGGCGCTGGCACTGTGCACACCGCCGCGTTCCAACTCGAACTCGAGCAGAAAGGCGGAAGGAAGCGATGCCTTGCCCTGGGATGCTTCTTCCTGGTCATGTCCTACCTCGACGGCCGTCGCCGGAGTCAAGGCCAGACATGCGGCCAACACCACGGTGCATAGCCCCGTGGTGATTCCGAGGCGTTCCCTGCTGCGCGTTGCCCATCGGCCGCGGATCACGCCGTGTGGGCCTCACGGGGGCTGAGCGGTGGAATTGCGCCTTCGTCAAATTGCAGTGGCCGGAGCAGGTGTTCGCCATCCATGAGAACGCCCCGGGAATCCAGGCGGATGCGGCCGTGCGCGAACCATTGCACGACCAGGGGCAGAAGCTGGTGTTCCTGAACCAGAACCCGCGCCGCCAGGCGCATGGCATCGTCATGGGTATGAATGGGGACGCGTACCTGGGCCAGCACCGGACCGCCGTCCACCTCTTCGTTGACCAGATGCACGCTGGCTCCGTGCTCGCTGTCCCCGGAGCTGATCGCGCGCGCATGGGTATCGAGACCGGGGTGCCGGGGCAGCAGCGAGGGATGGATGTTGAGCAGGCGGCCGTCATAGCGTCGTACGAAGCCGGGGGTCAGAACCCGCATGAAGCCGGCGAGTATGACCAGAGCAGGATCGAATTCGTCGATGCAATCGGCCAGGGCCCTGTCGAAAGCCTCGCGGTCATCGAAGCCCTTGTGCTCGACGACCCGCACGGGGAGGCCTGCATGGCGCGCGGTCTCCAGGCCGGCGGCATCGCCCCGGTTACTGACCACGGCACGGACCTCAACATCCAACTCACCGGCGCGTGCGCATTCAAGCAAGGCCTTGAAGTTGCTGCCCCTGCCCGAGATCAGCACGACCACGGGGAGTTTCGCGGCCGTTGAGGTCATTCGATGACAACCGGGGCCTGGGCCTGAGCCGCCGGGATGATCTCGCCGATCCGCCAGGCCTTTTCACCCGCGTGGTTCAGCGCGGCAATGACCGAATCCGCGTCGTCGCATCCGACGCAAAGCACCATGCCTACCCCGCAATTGAAGGTGCGGTGCATCTCCTCGTCCGCGATCCTGCCCTGTGCCTGCAGCCAGTCGAACACAGCGGGCAAGTTCCAGCTGTCACGGTGAATCCGCGCGGCGGTGCCCGGGGGCAATACGCGGGGGATGTTCTCAAGCAGCCCGCCGCCGGTGATGTGCGCGAGGGCGCGCACCTGGACCTGCTTCATCAGACCGAGAAGGGGTTTGACATAGATGCGCGTGGGGGCGATCAGGGAATCCGCCAGGGATCGGCCGTCCAGGTCATCGGAGGCATCCGCACCGCTCACCGACAGTACTTTTCGGATCAGTGAGTATCCGTTCGAGTGGGGGCCCGAAGAGGCCATGGCGACCAGGGCATCACCGGGGCTCACCGCGCTTCCGTCGATAATCCTGTCGCGCTCGGCGACGCCCACGGCAAAGCCGGCCAGGTCGTAGTCGTCACCCTCGTACATGCCGGGCATCTCGGCTGTCTCTCCACCGATCAACGCGCAGCCAGCCTGGGTGCAACCGTCGGCGATACCGGCGACCACCTGTTCCGCCACATCCAGCTGGAGCTTGCCCGTGGCGTAGTAATCGAGGAAGAACAGGGGCTCCGCCCCGGTAACGATGATGTCGTTGACGCACATGGCCACAAGGTCGATGCCCACGCCGTCGTGGCGTCCGAGGTCTATGGCCAGTCGAAGCTTCGTGCCCACACCGTCCGTCCCCGAGACCAATACCGGCTCGCGGTACCGGTCCACGGGGAGGGCGAACAGGCCTCCGAAACCGCCTATTCCCCCGAGCATCTCGGGGCGGCGGGCGCGGGCCACATGGGGTTTGATGCGTTCGACGAGGGCGTTTCCGGCATCGATGTCGACGCCGGCGTCACGATAGGTGAGACCCGTATCTTCGGGACGGCTCATGAAGGAATTCCACTGCTTAACCCGGCGGGGTGATGCCGGTTTTGAAAGCCCGGTATTGTACACTGCAACGGCCGTAAGCCGCGTCAGCCGCCGATCATGACGTGCGCGTCCGCTCTCCGTCCACGGGACTCCCTGATGTACCCAATCCGCGTGCTTTTCCTGTTTGTGGTGTCGCTTGCCAGCCTGGTGGCGGATGCGGCCTTCAATGATGCCTGGGCGACCCGGGTGGAAGGTCTCTACGAAAGTACGCAGCAGGTGTCTGATCAGCAGGCGGAGGAGCGGACCAGGGCTTTGCGTGCGGCGCTCGCGGAAGTGTTCGTGCGGGTCAGTGGGCGTAGCGATGCACCGCGCGACGAGAACTTGATTGCCGCGCTGAACAACGCGGTGAATTACGCACTGCAGTACCGGTATGAGCGGGTTTCGGGCGCCGATGGGGGGCAGGCCCTGGTTATGCGTATCCGTTTCGATCCCACCTCCGTCGACGCATTGCTGCGCTCCAGTTCCGTGCCGGTCTGGGGGCGGGAGCGGCCCGCCACCCTGGTCTGGCTGGCCGTGGACGACGGCGGGCGTCGGGTGGTTTCGGCGGAGGAGGAGCAGGGGCTTGCCAAGGCTCTTCGCCAGGTGGCCGAGCGGCGTGGGCTGCCGGTCTTGATGCCGCTCATGGACCTTGAGGACCGCCGCTCGGTGTCGTTTTCCGACCTGTGGGGTGGTTTCAGCGACCGTGTGGGTGCGGCGTCGCAGCGCTATGCCACCGAGCAGGTTCTTCTGGTGCGCCTGTCACGAAGTGCTTCGGGCGGCTGGCAGGGGCGGTTTTCCCGCAAGGCGGCCGGGCAACAGCAGGTTTGGGAGCAAGCCGGTGGCACCGCTGAAGATGCTCTATCGAGGGGGCTCGAGGTGTTCGCCGATGATCTTGCGGCGGAATATGCCACCGTCAGCTCAGGCATCGCGTTTGTCACCCTGGGCGTCGATGGTGTGACGAACCTGCGGGACTATGGCCGTGTAATGGCTTACCTGTCCGGACTCAGCGCGGTCAATGGCGTCGGCTTGACCCAGGTCGGTCCCGATGCGGTGCTCTTATCCGTCCAGGTGCGCGGCGATGCCCCCTTGCTATTCAAGGTGATCGGGTTGGGTAACGTCCTCGCTGCCGCGACCGAAGCGGACAGTGGCGTGCCACGGTTCTCGCTCTTGCCGTACTGATCATGGCTGAAGCCGCCCCTTATCAGATTCCCCTGCCCGTATCCTTGCCGGAATCCCGGAGTTTCAGCAACTACCTGCCCGGGCCGAACGCGGAGGTCGTTGAGCATCTGCGGACCCTGTCCGGACGGGGCGCGGGACTGGCCTACCTATGGGGGGAGGAAGGCTGTGGCCGCAGTCACCTTTTGCAGGCGGCCTGTCGGCGGGCTGGAGATCTCGGTGCGTCCGCATATTTTCCACTCGAGGAACTCGCGGTGCATGGCCCGGCCGTGATTGATGGGTTGGATCCTTCGGTTTCTCTGTTCATCGACGATCTGGATGCAGTGGCGGGTGATCGCGCCTGGGAATCAGCGTTGTTCGGCCTGTACAACAGGGCTCGCGATGCGGATGGATTACTGATCTTCTCCGCCACCGTGGCACCGCGCGGACTGGGGCTGATTCTGCCCGATCTCGAATCCCGACTCGCCTGGGACCTGGTTCTGCACCTTGAGCATCTGGATGATGAGCAATGCGTTCAGGCGCTTCGCGGGCGCGCGGGGGCGCGCGGTATGCGGATGGATGAGGCGACCGCGCGGTTTCTTTTGCGCACCGGCCCACGTGACGCGCACAGCTTGTTCGCCGTACTCGACCACCTCGATCTGGCGTCGCTTTCCGCGCAGCGGCGCTTGACCATACCGTTTCTCAAATCAGTTCTCGGCTCGGTCTGAGACCACGTCGTCACCCGTCGCCTTGTCCGTGGGCTCAAGCGCAGCTCGTCTGGCGCGTGCCTCCAGGCGGGTGAACACGGTCGCGCCCACGAACAGTCCGGTACTCAAAACGGTACCGATGATCCCGTGTATGTGGTCCGCCGGGTTCGAGGCGAATACGAAACCCAGGCAATAGACGAAGTAGAACAGGGCCAGGAATGTGGTCCAGGCGTGCGTGTAGGGGCGCCGATGCAGGATTCCGCGAAGTGGGAGAAGCAGTGGCAGGACAACGGCGATGAGTACCAGCGCGATGGGGAAATGGCGGGAGGGTTCAAACCAGGTGTTCCACAGCACCAGATGGAGCAGCAGACCGAAGTAACTGGCCAGCGTGATGGCCCGCGCGGCGCCAAGGGCGCGCGAGTCGCTCATGCTCCCTTGCCCAGCCGCAGTGCGGTGTCCGCCAGGCGGCGTCCCAGTGCCCGACACAGTCGTTCTTCCTCCTCGCTAAGTGGCGCATCACTGTTCGGGCCCGCCACATGGGTTGGTCCGTAGGGTGTTCCGCCGCTTTGGGTGGTCAGCAGGTCCGTTTCGGAATACGGGAGTCCGGTGATCAACATTCCGTGGTGCAGCAGGGGCAGCATCATGGACATCAAGGTGGTCTCCTGCCCGCCGTGAAGGGAACTGGTGGATGTGAACACACCAGCCAGTTTTCCAACCATTGCACCGCTGAGCCACAGGTCAGAGGTGCCGTCGATGAAGTACTTGAGCGCCGCGGCCATGTTGCCGAAGCGGGTGGGGCTGCCCAGGGCTAGAGCGTCGCAATCCGCCAGGTCCGAGGCGCAGGCGTAGGGGGGGCCGTCGCCGGGCACGGGAGGCTGCGTTGCCTCAGTGGTCGTGCTGACCGGGGGAACCGTGCGCACCTTGGCTGTGCACCCTTCAATCTCTCCGGCGCCCCGGGCCACCAGTTGAGCCATGCGCGCCGTCGCGCCGTGATGACTGTAATAAAGGACCAGAACCTCACTCATGACAGCAACTCCAGCACACGTTCCGGCGGGCGGCCGATCACGGCTTTGCCGTCGCGGATGACGATCGGGCGTTCAATGAGTTTCGGGTTGGCGGCCATGGCCGCAATGAGCGCATCGCGACCCAGTGACGCATCAGCCAGGCCCAGGTCTTTGTATTCCTGTTCGCCTTTGCGCATGAGGTCACGCGGTTCCAGCGCCAACAGCTCGAGGATCTGCTCGATCCGCGCGGCATCCGGCGGCGTCTTGAGGTACTCGACGATCTCGTAATCGGCGCCTTGCTCATCGAGGATCTTCAGCGTCGAACGGGATTTCGAACAGCGCGGGTTGTGCAATATCACGGTATCGGGCATCTGGAGTCTCCAAGCCGAGTGGGTGACCAAAGCCAGGATGGTAGCAGCCCCCGAACGTCTGCCATGCCCGTGTTGGGTGCGGTCTCGTCGTAACGTCGGGGGCGACCATCCGCCCCGTGACCGGAGCGGCGAATCACCGCGAAATCGCAGCTGTCTTGCCAAATACTTCAAGCGGGGTGTCATCTTGACACCCCCGGGGTCGCTGTGTAGGTTTCCGCCACTCGTACCATAAGACCGGCGCCCCAGCCGGCCACGTCAGATTTCCACTATTCCCTGGAGCCGATGGACATGAAAATCAAAAAGTCCCTGGTCGTTACCGCTTTCGCCGCCAGTCTCTTGGCTGGTTGCGCCAGCTCTCCCAAAGAGGAGCCGGCCGGCCCCAGCGCCGAGCAGGTTGCCGCAGAAAAGGCCATCTCCTCCGCCAAGGCCGCCATCAAAACCGCCAAGTCCAACGAATGGCTGTGGCGTGATACCGGCAAGATCATGAAGAGTGCTGAGGAAGCCTTCGGTAAAGGCGATTACGCCAAGGCCGAGAAGCTCGCCGCGCAGGCTGAGGAGCAGGCCCACGACGCCGTCAACCAGTACCATCTGGAGTCGGCCAAGGACCTGCGCAAGATGATCGGCGAGTACAGCCTTGACGGCACCGCCGAAGCCAAGGCCAAGGCCATCGATTTCGCCATTGCCAACGCCAACGGCGCCTCCGCCCACGACATGGCCAAGTCCCTGCTTGCCGATCTTAAAGCATCGGGTATCCAGTACACCGTCGAGCGTGGTGACAGCCTGTGGCGCATCTCCGGCAAGAGCACCACCTACGGCAACCCCTATCAGTGGCCGCTGATCTACAAGCAGAACGCCGCGAAGATCAAAGACGCCGACCTGATCTACCCGGGTCAGGAATTCGCCATCAGCCGCAACGTGAGCGCGGGCGATGTGGATGCCGCCGTTCATCACGCCAAGACCCGCGGTGCGTGGTCGGTCGGTGCGGTTGAAGCTTCCGACCGCGCATATCTCGGTAACTGATAGGAGCGGTATCCGACCGGAATCCGCGGCCTCAACGGGCCGCCCCGCTCATGAACCGCTTTCGAATCGGGCCTGCTCATGCAGGCCCGTTTTCGTTTGAGTGACCAGAAACCAGGGGGATCGATGGGTCACGTACGTATGTTTGCCCCCGAAGGACGCCTGGGCCGGTTCCTGGGTGAGACCGCGCCGGGTTTTTTTGCTTACGTGGGGCGTAACTTTGCGAACGATCGATGTGCGTTCGCGGCGGGGCATCTCTCCTACACGACCCTCCTGGCGCTTGTGCCATTGCTGGCCGTGGCGTTCTCCGTGTTGGCGGCCTTTCCGGTGTTCGGTGATCTGAGTCGGGAAATTCAGAGCTTCGTGCTGAACAATTTCGTTCCCGCGGTAGGGGCAGTTGTCCAGGAGCATCTCGAAGGGTTTATAGGCAAGGCCTCCCGGCTGACCGCGCCAGGCGTCGTTTTTCTTGTCATCACCTCGGTGATGCTCATTGCCTCGATTGATCGGACGGTCAACGGTATCTTCCGGGTGCGTGCCCATCGAAGCGTGGCGCGGGGTTTTCTCGTTTACTGGGCGGCGCTTACCCTCGGTCCGCTGCTGATCGGTGCAAGTGTGGCAATAAGTTCTTACCTGATATCTCTGCCCCTGCTCTCGGATGTACCGGATCTTGGTTTGAAGCGACGCGTGCTCGGTCTGCTGCCATTTATCTCCGCAACCGCCGCGTTCGCCTTCATCTACTCCGTTTTGCCGACCCGCCGGGTGCCGTGGCGTGCGGCGCTTGCCGGTGGTGCCGTGGCCGCTTTGCTGTTTGAGTTGGCCAAACGGGGTTTTGGTTTTTATGTCACCCAGTTTCCCACCTACGAGGCGATCTACGGTGCCCTGGCCGCGATTCCGATCTTTCTGGTGTGGGTCTATGTCTGCTGGTTGGTGATCCTGCTCGGTGCCGAGTTCACCTTCGGCCTGATGAGTTTCCGCCGTGCCCGGGCCGGTGGCACCATCCGTTCGGACTTCCGTCTTGCTCTGCGCGTCTTGGGGCATTTCTATCGCGCCCATCTTGCCGGTCGTGGGTTGGGGGTGGATGAGCTCTTGGGGCGTGAGCCCGATGTGGCGGGTTTCCGCCTATGGCCTGCGCTCGACCGTCTACAGTCGGCGGGTTACATCATGGAAGTGCGCGAGGGTCATTGGGTTTTGACTCGCGGCTTGCAGGATCAGACCTTGCACAGTGTTTTCGAAGCCCTCGATTTGCCGTTACCGCCATTGGATGGTTACCCCCCCGAATGCGACCTCTGGGATGCGCGGGCTCGCGAGGTTTTCGCTGACATCCATGCGCGCATGCCCGATTCCATGGGCCTGCCGCTGGTCGAGTTGTTCGACCATGATGTGACTACGTCTGATCGCAAGGGGGCGTGCCTGTGAGTCCGCCGGTGGGTGAATCAAGCGAGCCGTTACCTGGGCTGGAGTCGGTTCCGGGCGTCGCGGCCCGGGTTTCCGTGATCATGCCGTGCCACAACGCGGCCGAAACCATGGAGGAGTCGGTCCAGTCCGCTTTGATGCAGCAGGCTGACTGCGCTGGCCTTGAGATTATTCTGGTGGACGATCACTCATCAGATGGAACCGCCCAACTGATGAGGTCACTGGAGGCGCGGCACCCTGATGTCATTCGCTGCGTCACCCATGAGGGTGTGCGCGGCCCCGGTGCGGCGCGCAATTCGGGTGTCGCCGTCGCCACCATGCCCTGGCTGGCGTTTCTGGATGGCGATGACGTCATGTTGCCGGGCTCCATCAGGGAGCGCTTTCGTGGGGTGGAAGCGTTTCCCGACGCGCTGTTTGTGGGCGCCGACTTTTACGAATGGGAGGGCGGTACGTATCACGAATCCGATCTGATCCCTTTTTACGAGACCCGTCCCCAAGGTGCTGTTGTCCTCGCTGAAGCCCTCCGCACCCGGGAGCCCGTACAACTTCGGCATCCCTTGCCTGACTTCGCCAAAGCCGTGTTGGCGTGGACGGGTTCGGTTCTGATCCGGCGTGATGCCTTTGAAATGGTGGGTGGCTTTGATGAGTCGCTCTGGCGTTTCGAGGACGATCATCTGTGGTTGCGCCTGTCCGCGATCTACGGCTATGTCTGGGTACCCTCGGCGGTCACGCTTTACCGTCAGAGAGTGGGTAGCCTGACCCGCCGGGATTCGCCACCCGGTTATTGGGGTATCCAGGCTTACAAGCGCTTGTTCCGGTGTATCGGCTTTCGCGGTCAACGCCTGGCATACATTCGTGCGCTTGCCCGTTTTTACGATGAGGATCAGCATTTTTACCGTACCCATCGCATGTATCTGCCATCGGTCAAGGCGGCGCTTGGGGCGCTGCTTTGGTGGCCCTTCAGCTTCACCCGCTACCGGTCCCTGGTCGCTTCTTTGCTGGGGCTCTAGAGCAGGCAGGCGCGGGTTGCCGATGGCGCGGGGCGCTGCCTCACGCGGGTCATTCGCGCGACCGGCGGAGCTTTGCCAGGGCTCGCTCGATTTCCGGCCACAGGGGGTGACGGGTGCTTCGGAGCACAGTCAGCCAAGCGATCAGGCTTACAGCCGCTGCCAGGGGCAGTTGCACCAGGGCGTGCGTTGATGCCGCAACCGAGGTGGCCAGCAATGGGCCTGCGACTCCCGCCAGCGCGGGGCCGATGTTGAGGTAGACCGACGAAGCCAGCCCTGTGAGGCGGAACCCCTGATAGCGGATCAGGTAGAACCATACGGCGGCTACGGTGACGGCGAAGGCCGCCGCCTGAGCCCAGGCGGCGGCCAGCAATGAGATGCCCGCGCCGAATACGATCAGCGCGATGCGCGCGAGCTGAATAAAGACCTGCAGACGCACGGTGGCGCCTATGTGACCGATCGCTGTCAGGAAGGGGCTGTGAAGAACCGCTACCGAGCGCAGTGCCGCCCCCAGGCAAAGTGCTGAAACCAAGGGCACCGAGCCCTTCCACTGGTCACCGAACAGTACAAGTACCAGAGGCTCGGCCATGAAGCCGACGAAGGCGAAGAAGGGCCAGGAAAGAGCGTTGACCAGCACCGTGCTGTGCAGATAGGCGGAATGGCTGTCGCCTTCGGCGCGATGCTGTCCGGCGAAGGCGGGGTGGGCGACGGCGTTAACCGCGCGCATGACGACCCGGTTGAACAGTGATGCCATACCCGCCGCACGGCTGTACAAGCCCGCCGCCGACAGGTCGATCATTTTGCCCACGATCACCTCCGGTGAACGCGTGCCCAGGGTGATCAGCAAGGTGCGCAGCGTCGCCAGGCCACCGAATTCGGCGATTTCACGCCAATGTCGTGTCCCGGGTTGGAATGGGATGTCACGGGGAGCGAAGCGGCGCGCCAGGACAATCGTGGTCAACGATGAGACCAAACCACCCACGGCAAGACTGAACGGGCCGAACCCCGTGAGTGCCAGTCCGATTGCCGTCGTGGCCTGGGCCAGTGCAGCACCCACATGGATGCGCAGGATGGCGTCGAACGCCATGGCGCGGTTCAACAGTGCCAGGCCCACCGAACCGAAGGGGACTGTGAGAAAAGTGGCCGCGGCAACCACGATGAGCTGTCCCGTACGTGCATCTCCCATCCATATGCTGATCGGCGATGCCGTAGCGAGCAGGATGATGGCCATGAGCACGCCGGTGGCCATGGCCAGGCCGTACGCGCCCCCCAGGCGTGCGGAGTCCAGGCGTTCGGTTTGGATAATCCAGGTACCGACACCGAATTCGCGGAACACGTGGAGCAGGGCCGCGAAGGCTGTGGCTACCGCGAAAACGCCGATTTCCTCCGGGGTCAGCAGGCGTGCGAGCACCAGTACGCTGACGATTTCCGTCAGCGCGACCAGGCTGCGTCCCGTGAAGCTGTGAAAGAGGGCGTTGCGTACCGAGGGCATGGATGGGTGCTCGTGACCGCTGGGTCGGTTCGCGGCTTAGTGTAGGACCTGCGGAAGGTGGAAGTCCGACCCGCCGAAACCCGACGCATCGTACTTGCGGCGCGCGGTCACCGGTCGCACCATTGCCGCCCCCCGTGACCGGGACCCGCTACACTTCACGTTCCCCAGCAGATGTCCGCCAGTATGTCCGAGCCCACCCGGCCCAGGGTCTATGTAGAGACCATGGGCTGCCAGATGAACGAGTACGATTCCGCCAAGATGGTGGAAGTGCTCGCCGACGCCCATGGGGCCGTGCGTGTCGAGAGGGCGGAGGATGCCGACATACTGTTGGTCAACACGTGCTCGGTGCGCGAGAAGGCGCAGGAGAAGGTGTTCTCACTACTCGGGCGCTGGCGGCGGATCAAGGACTCACGCGCCGGTGTGTTTATCGGAGTCGGGGGGTGCGTGGCCAGTCAGGAAGGCGAGTATCTGCAACAAAGGGCGCCGTTTGTGGACATGGTCTTCGGGCCTCAGACCTTGCATCGACTGCCCGAGATGGTGGCCGAAGTGCGCGAGCAGCATCACCCGGTGGTGGATGTCAGCTTTCCGGAGATCGAAAAGTTCGACCGCATGCCCGAACCGCGCGCGGATGGCCCCACGGCCTTCGTATCCATCATGGAAGGATGCAGCAAGTACTGTTCGTTCTGCGTCGTGCCCTATACCCGGGGTGACGAGATCAGCCGCCCCATGGAGGATGTTCTCGACGAAATCGCCGCCCTCGCTGCCCAGGGCGTGCGCGAGGTCAATCTGTTGGGGCAGAACGTAAATGCCTATGCGGGGCCGACCGAGGAGGGGTACACGGCCGACCTGGCGAACCTGTTGCATGAGGTGGCGGCCATCGAGGGAATAGGCCGTATTCGCTTCACCACCTCTCATCCGGCGGAATTCAGTGACAGTCTGGTGGATGCCTTCGCCGAGATCCCGCAACTGGTCTCGCACCTGCACCTGCCTGTTCAGAGTGGCTCGGATCGCATTCTCGCCATCATGAAGCGCGGTTACCGCGCGGTGGATTATCTCGACAAGGTGCGTCGGCTGCGCGCGCTGCGGCCGGATTTGAGCATGTCATCTGACTTCATCATCGGGTTTCCGGGCGAGACGGAAGAGGACTTCGAAGCCACCATGGCATTGGTGAGGGAAGCGGACTTCGACCAGTCCTTCAGCTTCATCTACAGCCAGCGGCCCGGTACCCCGGCCGCCGCATTGGTAGACGATGTTCCCCTCGATGTGAAGAAACAGCGTCTGTATCGCCTGCAACAGCACATCAACACGAATGCCCAGCGCATTGGTCGCGCCATGGTGGGAACGGTTCAGACCATCCTCGTGGAGCGTCCCGCCCGACACGGCGATGGGTTGTGGGCTGGGCGAACCGAGAACAACCGGGTGGTCAACTTCGCTGCTGAGCCGGGATTGGTGGGTCAATTCATCGATGTGCGTATCACCGAGTGTCTGCCGAACTCCCTGCGCGGTGAGCGGGTGGTGTCCTGATGTCGGAATCGGTGGATCTGGCCCTGGAGCCTGAGGACAACCAGCGCCTTGCGAATCTTTGTGGTCCCCTGGACCGCAATCTGCGCGACATCGAGCAGCGCCTGGGTGTGGAAATCAATCGACGGGGCAACCTCTTCCGCGTGACCGGCGATCGTGGGCAGCCCGCGTTGACGGGCCGGGTGCTCACCGACCTATACGGCCAGGCGGGACGCGACCTGGGCGGCCATGAGGTTCACCTCGCGATCCATGAGAACAGTGCGGGCGGGAACGATTCGGCGAGGGTGGCGCGGGACCCGGCCACCCACGCGGACGGCGCGGGGGATGAGGTGGCCATGGCCGGCATACGCACCCGGCGAGGCGTCATTCAGGGGCGTGGCGCGAATCAGCGTGACTACATCCAGCGCATCCGCACCCACGACCTTAATTTCGGGATCGGACCCGCGGGCACGGGAAAGACGTACCTGGCGGTTGCCTGCGCCGTCGAGGCGCTGGAGCGCGAGGAGGTGCGTCGACTGGTTCTGGCGCGCCCCGCGGTCGAGGCCGGTGAGCGTCTCGGTTTCCTGCCCGGTGACCTGAGTCAGAAGGTGGATCCGTACCTGAGGCCGCTCTACGACGCCCTGTACGAGATGTTGGGTTTCGAAAAGGTCAACAAGCTCATGGAGCGCAACGTGATCGAGGTTGCCCCGCTTGCGTTCATGCGTGGGCGCACCCTCAACGAGGCCTACATCATTCTCGACGAGGCTCAGAACACCACGCTGGAACAGATGAAGATGTTTCTCACGCGGCTTGGTTTCGGCTCCACGGCCGTGGTGACCGGTGATATCACCCAGGTGGACCTGCCTCGGGGGCAACAATCCGGTCTGCGTCATGTGACCGAGGTTCTGAATGACGTCGAAGGGATCTCCTTCACGTTCTTCAAAACCGCTGATGTGGTCCGTCATTCACTGGTTCAGCGCATCGTCGCGGCCTACGACGGTTGGAACCCGGCAGGCGTGGAGCGGCATGAACCGCGTGGTAACCCAGGTAGCAACCCGGGGAGCGGGCATGGCGCTTGAGGTCGACGTGATGCGCGCCATACCCGCCCCGGTGACCGACCGGGATATCGAGATCTGGGCCAACGCGGCCTGGGTTGGCGCCGGTGGTCATGGCAGGGGAAGTCTGGGGCTCAAACTGGTGGATTCGGACGAGAGCCGCTCCTTGAACAAGCGTTACCGGGACCTCGACAAGCCCACCAATGTGTTGTCCTTTCCCTTCGAGGCTCCGCCGGGGGTTGAAGTGGATCAGCTCGGAGATCTTGCGATCTGCGTTCCGGTCGTGGAGGCCGAGGCTGAGGAGCAGTGCAAGACAAGCCCCGCCCATTGGGCGCACATGGTGATTCATGGCGTGCTGCACCTGATGGGTCATGACCACATCGACGATGCCGAGGCGCAGGTAATGGAATCGCTGGAAACGGAAATCCTCGCGTCTCTCGGTTATCCTGACCCCTACTTTGCAGAGTGACCGGGGATCGGGCAGGTCCCCCCTTAAATGACAGAAGAACCCAACCCCCCCAGTACCAACGGTTCCGCCGCTGGACGCTCCTGGTTTGACCGGATCAGCCAGATATTCTCCAGTGAGCTACGGGACCGTACCGAACTCGTGGATACCCTGCGTGAGGCCCGCAATCGTGGGCTGATCGGCGATGACGCCCTGGGCATGATCGAAGGCGCCATCGAGGTTGCCGACATGCAGGTCCGCGACATCATGATCCCGCGCGCCGAAATGGACGTGGTGCCGCGCGATGCCACCCCTGAACAGATTCTTCCCGTGATCATCGAGTCCGGACACTCGCGCTTCCCCGTTGTCGGAGACACCCGGGATGACGTGGTGGGCATCCTCTTGGCCAAAGACCTGTTGCGCTATTTCGCCGAGGGGGGCGCCGGATTCGACCTCAAGGAAGTGATCCGCTCACCGGTCGTGGTGCCGGAGAGCAAGCGGCTCAACGTCATGCTCCGCGAATTCCGCCTGAGCCGGAATCATATGGCCATAGTGGTGGATGAATATGGTGGCGTGGCGGGCCTGGTGACCATCGAGGACGTGCTTGAGCAGATCGTTGGCGAGATCGATGACGAGCACGACTACGAAGAGGACGATGACGAGATCCGCCGACATGGTCCGAACCGCTACACGGTGAAGGCGCGTACCGGAATCGAGGAGTTCAACAGCTACTTCCAGTGCGAGCTCAGCACCTCCGAGTTCGACACCGTGGGTGGCTTGGTGACCAAGGCCCTGGGTCACCTGCCGCGCAGAGGTGAGACCGTCATCATCGAGGGCTTTGAGTTCAAGGTGCTGCGTGCCGGCAGTCGACGGGTGCACCTGCTGCGGGTGACCCTGACCCCCGGAACCGCCGAGGACGGCCCGCTTGCCGAGGGGCATTGACCGGAGTTCCGTCCGGGGCCTGATCCGGTGCACGTGAGGTTCAACCCGGACCTGGCACTGCTGGGAGTGGCGCCCATGTTGGGTGCGCTCCAGGTGTTTGCTTTCGCGCCGTACGATCACCTTGTGCTGATGCCGCTCACCCTGGCGGCGTTGTTCGCGTCCTGGTTGTGGCGTCCCCGTCTCGCGCCCTGGACCGGATTCCTCTTCGGAGTGGGGCTGTTCCTGCACGGCGTGTCCTGGGTGTACATCAGCATCCACCACATCGGTCAGGCCCCGGTTCCCCTGGCCGTGGCACTGACGGTGCTGTTCGCCCTGTTTCTGGGATTGTTCACCGCATTGGCCGGCTTGCTGTTCCGCTGGGGAGAGGCCCGCATGTTTGCCCGGGTGCCTCTGATTGTATTGGCCTGGGGGTTCACCGAATGGCTCAGAACCTGGCTGTTCACGGGCTTTCCGTGGTTGCTCTCTGGTTACCCGGTCGCCGATTCGCCCTTGGCGGGCTGGGCACCCGTGCTGGGCGTCCTGGGGCTCGGCATCGCCGTGTCGTTGACCGCGGCCTGCATGGCCTGGGCCCTGATGTACGCGCGCTCATTCAGGGGTGTGGCAGCGGCGGTGGGTGCTCCGGCGCTTATCATCGCGGTCGGCTTCGTGCTGCAACCGATTGCGTGGACCCATCCCGTGGGGGAACCCATCGATGTCGCCCTGGTACAGGGCAACACAGAGCAGTCCGGCAAATGGCGGCCCGAGCAACGCACGGCGATTATGGCGGACTACCGGCGTCTGACCCTTCCCCATCTGGGTAAACGCTGGATTATCTGGCCTGAGACCGCGATTCCGGTATTCCTCCACCAGGCCCGGGACGGGTTTCTTGAGCCGCTTGCGCGTGAGGTGGCAAACGCTGGATCCACGCTGATGTTGGGCGTGCCCATCTATGACCGGTCGACCGGCCGCTACTACAACGGATTTGTCGCCCTGGGCGATGACGGCGCGCCGCGCGCCACCTATTTGAAACAGCACCTCGTGCCGTTCGGTGAGTTCGTTCCCCTGGAGTGGGTGATTCGGCCGATCATGGACATGATCAACATTCCCATGAGTTCTTTTTCGGCCGGTGACCGGGGGCAGTTCTTCGAGTTGGATGGGGTCCGTGTCGCGGTGACCATCTGCTACGAGGATATCTTTCCGCTCGAGTCAGCGGTCGCTGCACGCTCGTCGGGATTGCTTGTGAATGTGAGTAACGATGGATGGTTCGGGCGCAGTACCGCGGCCGCCCAGCATCACCAGATGGCAAGGTTGCGCGCATTGGAGACGGGCAGGCCCATGTTGAGGGTGTCCACCACCGGGGTGACCAGTCTCATCGATGCACGCGGTCGCGAGGCGTTGGCTGCCCCCGTGCATCGCCGGAGCGTGCTGGAGGTCGTTGTGCAACCTCGCGCTGGCGAGACACCTTTTCAACTCTGGGGTAACCTCCCGTTGCACGCGCTCCAGGTCCTGACGGCAGCCATCCTGATCCGCCGCCGACGAACTCGCTTCTCGTGACGAACGTTGGCTGATGGGGATATGGCAATCAGGTCGGCAAATTGTAAATTTTGTTGACTATTCGTCGGGGGGAAAAGTTGTCCGAATGTCTGGAATCAAGTGTATATCTATATAAATCAGATAGTTGCGACAATTACCGCTGTAAGTACTGTAAAAAAAATTTGAAACCTGTTGATTTGACTTTTCTTTGGGCTACCATCCCGTTCATTACCCGGACTCGATACTGGGGGCGCTGTCATTCTGAATGCAGTGTGGATCGGGTCCGAGGGACAAGGGGGGAGACCCCGCCGACCAAAATGAACATGTGGCGCAGTAACAACAGTCAAAAAGCGAGCGAGGGGAGCGTAGGCGGTACTGGTCATACGCCCGTTCGCTTGTTGCTTCTGGCGCCCGCTTTGCTGTTGATGTCGGCGTGCTCGACCACCGAAAAACTCGATATGCAGGGCGATCGCGAAGCCAACGCCCGCGCCGACCGGATTGCTCTCGAGCCGGCCGATACCATCATTCTCGATCACCCGCTTACCCTCAAGGAAGTGATCGATATCGGGCTGCGCAACAACCTCGACCTGCGTATTGCCTTGTTCGAGCGCGAGATATCCGACGACGATGCACTTGCCCGACGGCTTGAAACCCTGCCTGACCTGGAAGCCAATGCGGGGGTGCAGGGGCGTGACAAGTACGAAGGTACGGACAGCTACAACTTCGTCACCGGCAATGTGGCATCGAGTAATACGGTTTCCGAATTCCGTGACAAGGCCACCGCCAGCCTCCAACTCACCTGGAATGTGCTCGATTTCGGCGTCTCCTATGTGCGTAGTCGGCAGGCGCAATTGCAGGTCGAAGTTCTGGAGATGCGTCGCCGTCGCCAGGAGCAACTCCTGGCGCTGGAGCTGACGGAGGCCTACTGGAAGGCCGCGCTCGCCGAGGATGCGCTCGATTACGTGCGCAAGGTCGAAGCTGAATTGCAGGCCCAAAAAGGGGCGATCGAACGTAGTGTGAACGATGGCGGGCTTGACCCGATTGCGGGGAAAGAGGTCGAGAAACGCATTCTCGATATCGCGCTGTCCTTGCGCGATCTGCAGGCCGACATTGCCAGTGCGCGTCTCGACCTGGCCCGTCTGATGGGGCTTAAGCAGACCACTGAATTCCGTCTCGCCCGCGAGCCGATTCGCCCGATCCTCGCGGAGTTGCCCCGCCCGGAGAACCTGAACACCGATTACCTCGAAGACTACGCCCTCATTCATCGCCCCGAGTTGTTCGAGCAGGATCTCACCAAGCGGATTCAGCGCGATGAAGTGCGTGCCGCCATGCTCTCGATGTTTCCCAGCCTGAACTTCAGCCTTTCAGGCAATTACGACAGCAATGCCCTGCTGCACAGTCAGACCTGGGCGCTCGCGGGTGCCAATGTGGGTTGGAATCTGCTCCGGCTGCCTGCCCTCTACGCCCAGAAGAAATCGGCCGAGCGGGGGCTGGCGCTGACCAACGTTCAGCGTCTTCAGGTCACCGTGGCGGTGTTGACGCAGGTGCATATCTCGCGGCTTGACTACGCGATCGCGGCGGATCGCTTCCGCCTGTACGAAGAATCCTATCGGCTTACCAACGACCTCATGAACATGACCCGCGAGCGCAATCTGGCGGGGCTGTTGTCCAATCTCACCGTGTCGCAGCGGCTGCTCGAGGATATGGCGGCCAAACTGCGTCGTGACCAGTCCGTTGTCGATCTGATCATCGCCCATCGCCGTCTGCTCACCAGTCTGGGGGTCGATCCACGTCAATGGGAGCGGACCGTCGCGGAGCTGGGGCTTGATCAGCCCGTAGCGGCGTTGCGGCAGGAGTCCGCATCGGCAATGTCGGCTGAGTCTGACGGAACGGGAACCGACGCATCCGAAGAGGATGCGCGGCAGGACGGAGCCCGGTCCGATGAGCCCGCCGAGTCAACCGGTGCCACGCCCAAGGCGGCTGAGGAACAGGCGCGTCTGATTGAATCCGATGCCTACCGGGGCGGTGCGGACGCGGGTGGAGACGAGGCGGAGGAACAGATGAGTACTTCCGCCCCCGCACCCGCTCCTGGCGCGTCGGCATCGACGGAAACGGCCAGTCCTCCGTCCTCTCGTGGCCAATCGGCGCGTTCCGCCGGAGGCAGCGGCGGTGTGACCATTGGTCCCTGGCGAGGCCCTCAATCCTCGATTACCGCACCGCCGCGCTTGGCGGGCGAGGGCGTCCGCGCGGCGCTGACGTCCATGGTTGAAAAGCCGGTGACCGAGCCCGTCGCGCCACTCGGTCCCGCGGGTCAGTGGTCGGTGCAGGTCGGTGCGTTCAAGAGTATCGAGGACCTTCGCAATGTGGTTCGCAAAGCGCAAAGTGTGGCGCCAGAACTGCTTTCGCAGACCAAGCCGTCCGTCGAGCGTGTTCGGGTTGTTGAAACGGCCCTGTTGCGTGGCAGATTCCCAGGGTTTGATGAAGTCGGTGCACGACGTGCCTGTGGTGTCCTCAAGGGCGCGGGCATGGATTGTTTCGTGGTTCCGCCCACCCGGTGATCAGTCGGGGAGGTTGTGTTGCTGCCTCCCGCAATCTCACTGTCTCGCGCGTCTCGCCACGGCGTGCACCTGTATCCCCGCGCAACAGCCCGTTCGAATGTCTGTTCCCTGCGGTCCGTGGAATCGTTAGCGCGCTGGGATTCTGCGTGCGTTCGCGGCGCGAAAATTGCTTGCTCTGTGCTAATTCAAAAAAATTCGTCTATATCTGTAAACATTGTTTGCAGATGTTGGTGCTGTCGGCCGCCCAAGGGCCCGGTACCAGCCCCGATAACCGGCCTGAACACTCCAGGCAGGACATGAAATCATGTTGAAGCTGATCAAACTCGAAGACCGCATCGTTCTCGACGGCGCCGCCATGATCGAGGCGGCCGAGCAGGCGGTTGATGCCGCGATCGAGTCCGGGGCCGCCGGGCTCGATGCGCTGGGTGACGCGGGCGCGGAGGCGCTCGCCGATCTTGCCCTTGCTCCCCTGCAGGACAGGGTCGATGCCGTGGTCGATACGATCCTGAGTCCGGATGTCGGCGAAGCTGAAAGCCTGGTTCTACTCTCCCGCGCCGTGGAGAACTTCGACATGCTGCGTGAATACGCGGCGGTCAATCATTCGGTGCTGCCCTTCGACGATCTCTCCGCGGGTGCGGAGTCCCGTGCCGGTGAATTGGTCATCATTGATCCGCGTGTGGGGGGCATTGACGAATTGGTCGGTTCCGTTCCGCCCGCGGCGCAGGTTTTCGTGCTCAACCCCGAGCGCGACCCCATCGATCAGATATCGGAATTGCTTGCCGGGCGCTCTGACGTAAGCGCCATCCATATTGTTGCGCACGGCGGCGCGGGGAATCTCGCGCTGGGTGACACGCTGGTGGACTCTGACACCCTCACCGCGCGGGCCGCGGATATCGATGGCTGGAAGCAGGCACTCACCGAAAAGGCGGACATTCTCGTATATGGGTGCGACGTGGCCTATGGCGATGACGGGCGTGCTTTCGTCGATCAGCTTGCGGACCTGACCGGGGCCGATGTCGCGGGTTCGGACGACCTCACCGGTGATGCCGCTCAAGGGGGGGATTGGGACCTTGAATACTCGGCGGGCCTCGTTGAAGCCCGGGCCGCTTTCAGCAAGGCGGTGATGGAGCGCTATGCCCATGTGCTGTCCATCGAGAACCCACTGGACCTGAACACCGCGTTGGGCGCGGGCACGGTGCGTATGTGGTTCGACGGCGATGATGCATCCAATGCCAAGACGGGTGCGGAGGAAGACGCCAGCTCCCTCGGGAATACCTACGCCGGGCATTACGATTCCTTCACCTCCGAGGGTAGCGACGCCACCGATGGCGTCGATGTCAACCTGTGGAAGGACAAATCGGGTAACGATTTCCACGCGTTCATCGACGATGACGAGGTGACAGACCCGACCGCCAACAGCTGGAGTGCGGGTTTCACCGGTGGTTCCACGCTCAACGATGTCCTGCTTCCTGAGTACCAGACCAACGTCGCCAAGCTGAACGGCCGCAGCGCGCTGTATTTCGATGGCACCGACTATCTCAGCGTGCTGCAGCACACGAATTTGGCCGAATCCTCGCGCAGCAAACTCGACGCAAGTACCAATGAGTTCATGGATTTCAACGACTTCTCGGTGTTTTCCGTGGTCGTTGCCGATGGCGGAACCAACTCCAACCAGGATACGCGAGGCAACATCATGGCGGCCTCGGAAGGTGGCGGAGATGGCGGGCGCATGTACCTGCGCTACGAGGACAACTCGGGAACCGCCACGGACCGTTTTGTCTCCTACATCGGTGATTCCAGTCCGGCAGGGGGGTTGCGGGTCGAAAACATTGACACAGGCCTGTTCTCCACACCGACGACCTCGACGCTCTACACCTCCACCTTCAATACCACCAACGACGATGTGCCCGGCGGCAGCACCTACTACGAGACGAAGCTCTACATGTCGGGTGGTTTCGCCGATGGTGGTCAGTTCGATAAGGCCAACGAAGAGGTTGACCACATCACCATCGGGGCGAACAAGAACACCTCGATGGCGAACCCCGGGTCCATGTTCCACGGCTATATCGCCGAAATCATCGTCCTGGATCATGACGCCACGGAGAACTCCATCTCTCTGTCCTCGGACACGATCACCGCGGCGGAAAACGGTACGACCACGATTGATTCGAGCCTGTCCCTTACCGAGGGCGAGCGCTTCCAGGTGGAGGCCTATTTGGCTGCCAAGTGGGATACCGGCCTTGAGGTGATGACCATCGAGCTGGACGGGCAGCATGCTTCGGATGACCTGACTTGGAGCACGGCCGTCCTCGATTCGATCAATGCGGGGCACGATACCCTGGGGGATCGCCGCCTGGAGGTGACCAAAACTACCGGTGTCGGTGGCGATACGACCCTCACCCTGACCTCGACCTCATCGACGACCGGGGCCGTGGACGATACGCACCAGCTTACGGTCGACGATGTTCAGACCTTCCTGCGCACCGTGCGGATGATCGCGGGCGATGCGGGGGCCGACCGCACCATCACCTATACTTGGGCAGGCTACGGCGGTGCGGGCACCGAGGCAGAGGGTGGCCAGGACGTGGTCACCGTCGAGGTGGCCGCGGCTGTCGCTCCGGCCTTCATCGATATGGACAGCGGAACCGTGGAGTTCACCGAGGGCAATGGCCCGGTGGCCCTGGACCCTGAGCATGATGCGTCCATCACCGACAACGACCCCTCCCTCGGTGTTGGCGGAACGCTGACCGTCGACTTGGCCACGGCGGGCACCGTTGACCTGTCCAACTTCACGGTGGGCCTCGACGCGGAAACGAGCGGAACAGTCTCCATCAACGGCTCCAATGAAGTCGTGGTGAACGGCTCCACCGTGGGTACGGTGTCCAACGGCCTTTCCGGCGGTGATTTCAATATCGTCTGGAACGCGGACGCGACCGAAGCGCGCGTGGCGGAGGTGCTTCGCGCCCTGAGTATCGATTCCGACCTGGAGCTCATGGAGGACGACATCACGGCGTCCATCAGTACCAGTGACACCGATGGCACCCCAAGTTCCAACACCGCCGTGATGGTGATCGACCTGGTGGAGCAGAACGATGCCCCGGAGATCGATGGCGCGACCAGCGTTACAGGGCCAGAGAATGATGGCGTCACCATCCCCTCCCTGAGTATCAGCGACGTGGACTATGGCACCGGTGCAGCGGGGAACATGACCGCCACCCTGGCGGTGGATCGCGGTTCCCTGAACATCGATGTGACCAATACCGGAGCCGGGATTGCCTCGAGCAGCGCCACCGAGGTCGTGGTCACCGGCACGCTCGATGAATTGAATGACCTGCTGGATGCCACAGGCGACGGCTCAGTCATCTATTTCGGAGAGGACGATCCGTCCGTAACGGCACAACTGACCCTCACCGTGGACGACGGCAGCAATACCTCGGAGCCCGGTGACCCCGCTGATCCGCAAACCGCCGTGCACAACATGGCGATCACGGTGACCGCGCAGAACGATGCGCCCGAAGCCACCGTGGCGTCGGGCATCGTCATGAACGAGAACACGCCACTGCCGCTTGACGGAGGTGGCTACCTGACGATTTCCGACCCCGATGCCGGGTCGGGTGACGTGAGTGTCGTGGTTTCCGTTGCCGAGGGAACGATCAGTGCGGTGCTGGGTGACAGCGCCATGGATGCACCCGTGAACAATGAAAGTGCGGTGACCCTGGTGGGCACGGTGCAGGAGATCCAGGACTTCCTCGACGGCAACACGTCCGGGTCGCTGACCTATTTCGCGCCGGATGATCCGCCAAGTGCCACCAGTGTGACCCTGTTCATCGATGACCAGGGCAACAGCCCGTCCGGGGCCCTCACGGCGCAGGACACCGGGACCATTTCCATCAACGCCCAGGACGACCCGCCTATCCTGCTGTTGGACCCGCTTGAGAGTGACGGCACCGTTGGCACGGTCGATTTCACGACCGCGGCCTATGGCGCCTTCGAATCAGTAGCGCTGCTGTCATCCTCGGGTACCGCCGACAACATCCTGCGCCCGGACGGTGACGGTGAGATTCAGGATGTCACCATCGAGTACGGCATCGATGCCATCGGGGGCATACGCGATTCCTCGGGCAACAAGGAGCAGTTCATCATCGACAACGGTGCGGGTAGCACCATGACCATCGACCTCGCGGCGGGGACGACCACGGGTGCAAGTACCCTGGCCTTCGGGGGCACGGATTTCACGGTCTCGGCGCCCT
>JBMYTL010000008.1:18062-71307 GCA_049604295.1 Gammaproteobacteria bacterium | reverse complement strand
CGCGAAACGGGTGAGCAGGTTGGCCAGGTACCACTTGGTGGCGTCGGTGGCATCCAGGGCGCGCCGGTCGGCGGCCTCGGAAAGGGCATCGTGGAAGTAGGCCGGAAGGTTTCCGGCGGTCAGCAGTTCGGCATCGTTCGAACCGAGTGAATCTGTCATCGGGGCCTCCCGTTCGGGTCAGGACGAACACACCGGGGCGCGGGGATAACGGCCGCCTTGGCCGTCCGCATCGGGGTGTGGATTTCAGAGTGCTCAGCTTCGTATTTCGGTAACAAATACCGGGGAAGAACAAAAACGTCAAGAAAAACAATAGGTTGTGTTAGCAGTCTCCGGGGGTGGCTGCTAAGGAAGCTCTGACCGAGCACTGTAGGAGCGGGCTTGCCCGTGAACAGACTTTCGGACCGCCCTCCGGACCCATTCGCGGGCAAGCCCGCTCCTACATCTGGTGGGGTTCAGCTCCCTTGGAGCGGGTCGGGCTGCGAAGAATCGACTGCGGGGATCGAACGACGCGTCAACACTCCACGACGTTGACCGCCAGGCCGCCGCGCGCGGTTTCCTTGTACTTGGTCTTCATGTCCGCGCCGGTATCGCGCATGGTGCGGATGACCTTGTCCAGGGATACGAAGTGGCGGCCATCGCCACGCAGGGCCATGCGCGCGGCGTTGATGGCTTTCACGGCACCCATGGCGTTGCGCTCGATACAGGGAACCTGGACCAGGCCACCGATGGGGTCACAGGTCAGACCCAGGTTGTGCTCCATGGCAATCTCGGCGGCGTTCTCCACCTGGTCCGGGCTGCCGCCCAGGACCTCGGTCAGGGCTCCGGCCGCCATGGAGGATGCGGAGCCCACCTCGCCCTGGCACCCCACCTCCGCGCCCGAGATGGAGGCATTTTTCTTGTACAGGGTGCCGATGGCACCCGCCGTGAGCAGGAAACGGACCACGCCTTCTTCATCCGCGCCCGGGGCGAAGCGGTGGTAGTAGTGGAGGACGGCCGGGATGATCCCGGCGGCGCCATTGGTCGGTGCCGTGACCACGCGGTTGCCCGCCGCGTTCTCCTCGTTCACGGCCAGGGCGAACAGGTTCACCCAGTCCATGGTTCCAAGCGGCACCTGCTCCAGTTGTTGATCGTCGCGCAGTTGTCGGTACAGGCGCGCGGCGCGGCGTTCCACCTTGAGGCCACCGGGCAGGATGCCCTCGGTGACGCAACCGCGCCGCACGCAGTCACGCATGACGGCCCATATCTCGAGCAAGCCGGAGCGGACCTCCGCCGCTGTTCGCCAGGCCTGCTCATTGCGGAGCATGACTTCGCTGATGGGGATTGCCTCGTTGCCACAGTGCTCGAGCAGTTGGGCCGCACTATCGAAGGGCAGCGCAAGCGGGGTCTCGTCGGCCGAGAGTACGGGGCGGCCGTGCTCGTCGGGTTCGACCACGAAGCCACCACCCACGGACAGGTACGTGCGTTGCAGCAGCGTCTCGCCGTCCGCCCCGAGCGCGCTGAATACCAGGCCGTTCGGGTGTCCGGGCAGGCTTTTTCGGCGGTGAAAGACCAGGTCGGTATCAGGGTCGAAGGGCAGTTCGGCGCCGTTGGCGAGGACCAGCCGCCCACTGGCGTGGATGGCACCGAGCCGCTCCGCGATGCTGGCGGTGTCAACGGATTCCGGGGATTCGCCCATGAGCCCGAGGATTACGGCCTTGTCCGTGCCGTGGCCTTTGCCGGTGGCGCCCAGGCTGCCGAAAAGTTCGACGTGGATCCCCCGCGCGGGTGCATGGTCCTCGGATCGAACAGACAGGGATTGCACGAACAGCAGAGCCGCGCGCATGGGCCCCACGGTGTGGGAACTGGAAGGGCCGATACCTATGCTGAAAAGGTCGAAGACGCTGATGGCCATGATCGCAGCATAGCCGCAAAAAGCCTTCGTGCGTGGGTCGGGTCAGTCCGCTTCGAAGCGCATGGCCTCGCGGTTCTTGTGCACGGCGGTCACGTCGAAGATACGGCCATTCATGGCGACCCAAACCCCGTCGGGCAGCAATTGAACCGCCGCCAGGGCGAAGCCGATGTTGAACTGGGCATCACTGAACTTGAGCCTTGCCGGTTGCATGGCACCGACCAGGACGATGCATTTGCCGCCGATGTCCGTCAGCGTGCGTCCCGTCTCAACCAGGGTGTCCGTACCATGGGTTACCACGATGTGTCGTTCCCCGGCCGCGCTCACACGGTCCCTGATCAGAGCGCGATCCGCGGCCGTCAGCTCCAGACTGTCCTTGCGCAGGACAGGCTCGATGACGGTGGGCAGGGTGACGTTGGCCTCCTCCAGGAGCTCGGCGATCTGGGGTTCGCCCACCTGAAACTGGCTGTTGGCGTCGAAGTAGACCTTGTCGATGGTGCCCCCCGTGGTGAGGATGCGCACGGCGGCGGTGCTGTCGGTAGGTCCGGTGTTCATGGATTCAGGCCTTGATGGGGATGTACAGGTCGGTCTCGCTCCTGCCGTTATGGCCATTATCGGGGCGTGATACGTAAACCTCGAAACAATCGCGTCGGCCGTCGAGTGCAATCTTGTGCAGGCGCAGGTGGGCGATGGCGCAATGCCAGGTCATCTCCATGAACCGGAAGCCTCCGCGCATGCGGACACGGTACCAGCGGCCTTCACCGCCCAGGGTTTGAGCGCGGTGATCGTCCGCGGAACCTGACGGGGCGGAAAGGGCGGTGTCAGCCAGCGGTGCCGCCACCACACCGTCGAACCAGGGTCGCTCGGTATCCACCTTGTGGTAGGCGGTGAAGACGGGTTCGTCGCTGGTGACGCCGAGGTCCCTGCGCCGGGCGGAGAGGCGTTCGATGCCCTCCGTTATGGTCTGTCGACGCGTGGCGGTATCGCCCGCGAACGGCAGGGTGATGCATTGACGTGCGGGGAACGGGGCGATGCCCTCGAAACTGATATGGGGCGCGTCGCCGCCGGGGTCGAGCATGCCGCTGAGCAGCGCCAAGCCGAGCTCGAAGTCCCTCTCGAGCATGCGCGCGGTCATAGGGGCCAGGAAACGGAAGAGAAAAGGCATGCGTCCATACATCGCCCAACTGATTTCCACGCCGCCCTGGACGGTCGTGAAATCCCAGACCACACGCGCGTCCGATTTGAATGGGCGGGTGAAACCGAGCCGTTGTTCGATCCGGCCCTGTCTCGTTTCAGCGGGCGCCACCATGGCCACATGGGTGAGCGTGCCCGCGCCGATGTGTCTGCCATTCCAGCTGTACCAGCCGGTCGGTTCATCGGGTGCGGAACTGAAGGTGAGTTGTGCCTCTGGCTCGTGGATGAGCCAGGGACTCCAGGCTGGCCAGTGATGGAAATCGCGGACCACGTTGTAGGCCTGTTCCGGTTCCACCCCGATGATCGTGGCACGGCGCACATGAAAGGTGCCATCGAGCGCGGCCAGCCAGATCAGTGTCGCCGCGATGATGATGGCGAGGGTGACAAGCACGATGGTCATGGGGCGATTCCCTGGCGATGAGGTTGATCCCGGCCGCTTCGTGCGCATCGGACGAGCCGGGCCGGGCATTCAGATGCCTTGATCTGTGGTAAGAAGAGTCCCCCGGTCCGGGTGTATTCCTCAATAGGCGAATGCTGATTCCGAACCAGTGCAGACCCGCGAGCCGGACAGTAAGACGCCGCCAGCCATGAACGCCAAAGACACATCCAATCCCGGGACGGGACGACCGGTGATCGCGCTGGGTGGGCCGTGGACCGCGGACGTGGACCCAGCGCGCCAGGCCGTGCGCCATCTGAGCGTCGGCCAGCCGGTGATCTGGTTGCAGTTGCCTCAGCCAGCCCGTGTGCACAAGGGTCAGGAGGCGCCCAACCCGGTCCTCGTCCTGTGGGGTCTGCTGGGGGCGTTCGTGCGTGGTTTGTTCGGCGCACGTCGTCTCGAGGAGCTTGAGGGCCGTTTCACTGTTCTGCGCCCGCGCTACAGCGTGTTCGGCCCGCGCGCCCTGCGTGCCTTCGTTGATCGTCGTCGCGGGTTGCGCCTGTTACGACGGGTGATCAGGCACCAGGGCGTGGACGAGGCGCTTATCTGGGTCAGCCAGGCGTCGGGGCTCGACCTGCTCGAGGACCTGCCCGATTGGCCGATGATCTACTACAGCAACACCGAGCTTGCCGCCTTGGACGAGGGGCAGCGGCGTGCCGTGCTCGAGGCGGAGGAGCAGGTCAGCGAGCGCGCTCTGCTGGTGGTGGCACCGGATCAGACGCGCGCGGAACCGTTCAGGGGCAGCGAGGTTTTCATCCTTCATCGCGGCCTGGATGTGACCGCTTTCTCCACCCCGGCGCCACGCGCCAAGGACCTGCCCGATGTCAAACGCATCGCGGGCTTCTATGGCACGGTCAACGAGGCCATCGACCTGGAGATGTTGGCGGAGGCCGCGTTCAATCTCAGCTATTGGACCTTTGTGATCATCGGACCCGTGGAGGTGGACGTTAAGCCACTCAAGCAGGTGCCCAACATCAAGGTGCTCGGTGTAAGGGGGCACGAGGAACTGCCCGGTTTCGTGCAGCATTGGAATGTCTCGATCCTGCCGTTCAAGGCCGGGGCGCAGCGGCGGGTCACCGATGCCCTGCGTCTGGACGAGTATCTGGCCGCGGGCACGCCCATCGCCGCGGGCAGCGAGTTTCCCACCCTGCGTGAACACAAGGGCCTGGTTCATATCGCACCCAACCGCCTGCACCTGGCGGATGCGATCACAGCGGCTTACAAGGAGGGAAGGGCGCGGGCTGCTGAACGTCAGGCGCGGGTCGGATCGGGTGCCTGGCTAGAGGAGGCGGACCGCCTGAGTCAGCGCGTGCGCCGCCTGATCGATCCGCGGTACAGGCCGCCGCGCACCGTGGACCCCCGCGCACGGCCCCCGGGGATGTGACCGTGGAACGCTCAACGCCCGCGTAGCGGCTGAGCGTTCACAAAATCCGCGATGCGGGCATAGCACCGCGCGCAGGCTTCGGGTACCAGGTCTTCCAGGTTGAGGAAGGCATGAATCATGTCCGTGAAAACCTCCAGTTCCGCGTCGTGACCCGCCGCGCGCAGACGCTGAACATAGGCGGCGCCTTCATCGCGCAACGGGTCGAAGCCCGCGGTGATCACCAGGGTCCCGGGATAGTGGTCGGGGATGTCCATGAACAGGGGGGATACGGCCCTCCTGTCCGTCGACGCTGGCAGGTAGTGGTCGAACAACCATTGGATGCGTTCGCGTTCGAGCAAATACCCCTCGCCGAGATCGTCCATGCTCGCCTGGGAAAAACTGTAGTCGAGGCTTGGATAGATAAGGACCTGGTGCGCGATGTTGATCTCGGCGTGATCGGCCATGGCGTGCACCGCGGAGGCCGTGATGGCCGCACCGCCACTGTCACCCATCACGGTCAACGCGCGCAGGTGGCCGATTCCACGTCGTTCGAGGCTCGTGTAGACACCGCCAAGCACGGTGATCAGGTCCCGCAAGCCGGCCGGGTAGGGGCACTCCGGGGCGAGTCTGTATTCGACGGACACCACGACATGCCCCGTGGCCCTTGCCACACGGCGTGCGATTCCGTCGTAGACACTGACGCTGCCCGCCATGTGCCCCCCGCCGTGGGCGAAGACGATGACCGGGCGGGGTGGTGCGGATGCGACCCGGTAGATCCGCACCGGGACGGCGGGGTCTGCCCCGTGTCCCGGCACCAGGGTGTCCACGACCTGCTCCACCTCGACGGGCGCTGAAACGAAACGCCGGGTCATGACGTCCAGGTTCTCGCGCATGTTGACGGGGGTGTGCTCATACCCCTGGGCCCGCCGGACCGCACCGATGGCGTTGGCCTGCGCCAGGAAAGCCACCAATGCGGGGTGCAGGGTGTACTCGACGGTATTGTCCGGTTTAGTGGGTGGCATATTCCGAGCTTCGCATACGGAGGTTTGAGGACACCATGGCCCGAAATCGCAAGTATCCCGAAGGTATGACTTCTCACCATGAGGAATCCGCACGGGGAACAGGTCCCGACCGCGGACGCAGACGGCTGATGCAGGCGGCTGGCGGCTTACTCGCCCTGCCGTTCGTGCCCCGCGCGCGGGCAGCCGACGGGCCCCTGACCCGTCAGATCCCGTCCAGTGGGGAATCCATCCCCGTGATCGGTATGGGTACCTGGATCACCTTCAATGTCGGTGATGACCCGGCCGCCATCGCCCGGCGCACGGACGTGTTGCGCACGTTTCTTGAATTGGGCGGCGGCATGGTCGATTCCTCGCCGATGTACGGTTCGGCGGAGGCAACCCTGGGGGCCTGCCTGGACGCCATCGGCAGGGGGTCCGAGCTGCAATCGCGGCTGTTCGCGGCCACCAAGGTGTGGACCTGGTCCGCCGACGAGGGGCGCGCCCAGATCGCCGACTCCCGGCGTTTGTGGGGGGTCGAGCGCTTCGGGCTTCAGCAGGTGCACAACCTGGCCGCCTGGGAGGATCATCTGCCCCATCTGCAGACACTGAAAGCGCGCGCTGAATTGGGCTACGTGGGTATCACCACATCCCACGGTCGCCGTCATGCGGAGTTGGAACGGATCATGGCGCGGGAGGCTATCGATTTCGTCCAACTGACTTACAACATTCTCGACCGGGAGGCCGAACAGCGCCTGCTGCCATTGGCGCGCGAGCGCGGCATCGCGGTTATCGCCAACCGACCGTTCCGTCGCGGGGCCTTGATCGACGCACTGCGCAACAAGCCGCTGCCCTCATGGGTGGAGGAGACAGGAGCGCGTACCTGGCCCCAGTTCCTGCTGCGTTTCGTCGTGTCGCACCCCGCCCTGACCTGCGCCATTCCCGCCACCAGTCGGGTCGATCACATGCGCGAGAACATGGCGGCAGGTCATGGCGTACTGCCCGATGAGCCCCTTCGCCAGCGCATGGCACGCTATGTCCAATCGCTTTGACGGTCGATCAACGCCCGTAACCGGGGGCGGATCATGGACATGAGTTGGACCGATTACTCCCTGGTCGACCTGGTGATGTTCGCGCCTTCGACCTACGTGCGCATGTTCGCGCTCACCAACGCGGCCTGGTGGCCCGTGTCGGCCCTCCTGGGTGGGGCGCTCGTGATCACCGTCATGTTGGCCTGGCGCGAGGTGGGCGGCGAGCGGACCGGGCGCGCCTGGGCACGGGTCGGCGTCGGTTTGGCGGGGCTTGCCATGCTCAACTCCGCCGTCGTTTTCCTGGCTGGGCGATTTGCCGCGATCTTCAACGGAGGTGAGATCGCGGCCTGGGTGTACGCCATCGGTGGATCGGGCTTGCTTGTGGCGGCCTTGATGACGCGGGCGGAAGCGGTTTCCCCCGTCGCTCCCGCCGCGCGTCATCTGGGCGCGCTTTTGGTGGTCTACGGGCTGTTTCTGCACCCCTGGGTGTCCGTGCTCATGGGGCGTCCGGTAGGGGCGGGCGAGTGGTTCGCCCTCGCTCCAGACCCTACCGCCGTCGTTGCCCTGGGCACCCTAGCCCTGGCTGGGCAGCGCGGCCGGATCGGGTTGGCGGCGGTACCGGCGGCGTGGTTGTTGTTCAGTTTTCTGCTGCACCTTGGCATGGCTCAGGTATGAGCGGTCGGCGGGCCATACGAGGGCGAACTGGCTGCCCTGCCCGGTGCCGCTGACCGCCTCCACGTCCAGGCCCATGGCCCTGGCGAAGCGCAATGAGAGACTGAGACCGATGCCGGTGCCTTTCTCCCGCGCCGTGCCGCGCTGGCTGGCAAAACGCTCGGGGTCGAGGGCCTGACGCAGCGTGTCGGGGTCCATACCCCTGCCTTGGTCGGTGACCGCTACGCGCAGGCGCCCCCCTCCCTCCACGGTGGTGGTCAGGGAGATGACCTGCCCCGGCTCCGAGAACTTCACGGCATTGGAAATCAGATTGCGCAGCACGGCGTGAAGCATGTCCGGGTCGGCCTGGGCGCTCAGGCTGCGCTTGCCGGCGATGCGGATGCGTACCGATTTGGCCGCCGCGATGGGCGCATAGGTCTCGGCAAGCGTGCGGATCAGTGCATCGATACTGACGGCCTGGATGTTCGGCTCGATCCCTTTGAGCTGGGAGGCGGCCCAACCCAGGGTGTTGTCCATCATGTCGAGGGTGTGGGCGGTCTGATGACTGAGGTCGCCCGCCATGCCACGTAGTTCTTCGGCGGACAGTGCGCCGCTGTGGAGCAGATCCAGGGAGCCCTTGAGGTTCGCCACGGGGCCTCTCAGGTCATGGGCGATAACCGACAGCAGCCGTGTCTTGTCCTCGCTGACACGTTCAAGCGCCTCGTTAGCGGCGCTCAATTCCGCGTTGCTCGATTCCAGACGGCGCATGGCACGGTCCAGGTGCAGACTGAGCGGAAGTATGCCGGCCAGCGGAACGATGAATGCAAGCAGGAAACCGATGGGCGAGGTGAGGCCCAGCGCGAAGTGCAACAGGGCATACACCGATTCGCTCAGCACGATCGCCCAGAGTGTGCGTTTGAAGGGCTGGACGGACCCGCTTGGCTGCTGTGTGTTCATGGCGCACACCATAGGCGCGCGATCGCTGCCGGGCTGTTAATGCGCTTACAGGCGTAGCGGCTTTCGCGCCCTGTGGTGTTTCCGGTCGGCAGGGCCGCCCTTTCCGGTCACGGCGTCGACTTTGCCGGGCGGACTTCCAGAACATCCGCGCGTTCCCGCGTCACCCGCCACGTGATGTCATGGCCGGACAGGGTCATCCGGTACACCCGACCGTCGGTTCGTTGGTAGGCGGGGCGGGGGTCCAGGGCCAGGGTTTCGCGGATGAGTTGTTCCAGGCCCCGTGCCGTGCTGAGCGCGTCCTCACAGCCGGGCGCGAACACCACGTCCAGGTGGGCGTCGGGGGCCTCGCTGGCGAACCCGCCCCGCGCGTGGGGCAGGGCATCGGCGTAGGGCACGTAGGGCTTGATGTCCAGAATGGGGGTGCCGTCCGTGAGATCCACTCCAGCCACGCGTAAGCGTGTGTGGGCGTGGTCGACTTCGAGCAACTCGACCACGGACAGTCCGATGGGATTGGGGCGGAACGGCGAGCGCGTGGCGAATACGCCCATACGCGTGTTTCCGCCGAGTCGCGGCGGGCGCACCGTGGGGCTCCAGTCCTCGCGGGTCGTTTCGTGAAAGGCCCAGATCAACCACAGGTGCGAGAAGCCCTCAAGGCCATCGAGCGCCTCGGGCCGGTCATAGGGCGGCAGCAGTTCAACCAAGCCCTCCGCGGAGCGCACCAGACCGCTTTGGCGTGGGGTGCCGAATTTGCCGCCGAACGGGCTGCGGATGCGGGCGACGGGACGTGGCGTGAACAGCGCGGGCTCCTCGGGAAGCGCTCAGAGCTTCCCTAACGGGCGACGATGACCCGCAGGGCATCCAGGCGCAATCGGGCGGCGCTCATATGCTCCTCCGCGAGGCGGCGCTTGGCGGTCAGGTATTCCATTTCATCCGGGCGGACATTGGGATTGACCTCCGCCAGGTCCTGCAGGCGTTTGAGTTCCTCGCCCACCTCGCGGCGCATGTTGGCAATGGCGCGCTTGACCTCCGTGGCCATGGTGCGGGCAGCCACCGGTTCGGCTCCGGCGAGGATGGTGCGGATACGCTTCTGCTGTTGTTTGACGAGGAGTCCGGCGGTCTTGCGGTCGCGGGTCAGGCAAACCCCAACAAGCTCCGTCGCGGGGATGCGCATGGCCAGGTCGTTGCCCTTTATGTCCAGCAGCAGGCGTATCGGCATGGGGGGTAGAAAGCGGAACAGTTCCAGCTCGGGGGGAGCCGCGCATTCGATCACGTAAATCAGTTCCAGAAGCAGCGTTCCGGCCTTGAGTTCGGGGTGGCGGAGTACCGTGATGGCCGCTGAGCCAAGCTCCTGGCTGCGCAGCATATCCATGGCACCGCGCACCATGGGGTGCTCCCAGGTGAGGAACTGGCGATCCTCGTGGGCCAGTGCGTCAGAGCGCACGAAGGTCACCGTGGTGCCGTCATCAGGTAACTCGGGGAAGGTGGGATGCATCATGTGATCGCCGGGGCGGACCACCGTGGACAGTCCCGGGCCGTGTTCATGATCGACGCCGTATCCGTCCCAGAAGCGCTCCATGTAGCGGCTCAGCTCGAGGTCGTCATCGCGGGCGACCAGATCATCACTGATCGAGGCGGATACCGTGCTGTCGTGGGAATGCAATTCCAGCAACCGGTCTCTGCCCTGTTCCATGGCGGCGTTGAGTTCGGCCGTGAGACGGGCCGCGCGGGTGACCAGTTCGGGTAACTGGCCGGGCTCCCGCAGCGTGGCAAGCAGCTCCGGCCCGAGGCGGTCATGCACCGTTTCGGCGGCGGGGCAGCTGGCCTCAAAGGCACCCAGACCGTCGTGATACCAGCGGTACATGACTTCGCCGGGGCAACTCACCGATGCCCCCGCCTGGTGGACGAAATAGGGCAGGTGGATGTCTATATCGTGCTTCTGGCCGATGCGATCGAGACGGCCGATTCGTTGCTCAAGAAGGCCCGGATCCAGGGGCAGGTCGAACAGGACGAGGTGATGGACGAACTGGAAGTTGCGGCCCTCACTGCCGATCTCGGAACAGATCAGGGCCTGTGCACCCTCCTCGGCATCGGCGAAGTAGGCGGCGGCCCGGTCGCGTTCGACGATTTCCATGCCTTCATGGAAGACCGTGACCGCGCGACCGTGACGATCCATCAATACCTGGCGCAGGGCGATGGCGGTCTCGGCGAGGGCACAGATGACCAGAACCTTATCGGGCGCGAGCACGGCCAATTGCTTGGCGAGCCAGCCCACGCGGGGGTCCTCGTCGGTCCAGCTGTTGTTGCTGAGTTCGGGAATCAGGGCCTCGGGGCCACGCAGGTCGGCGTAGCAGGTGGGCAGGGGCAGCGGTGATGGGTGCAGGCGGCGTTTCGGGAAGCCGCTCATGGCGGCGCGGGTGTTGCGGTACAGCACACGCCCGGTTCCGTGCTGGTCGATAAGGCGTTTGAGGGCTGTTTCGCGCTGCGCTGAACCCACACCGGTGAGTTTCTGGAGCAGTTTCTCCTGCTCGGCATCCAGGCGCGATTGCTCCGCCAGGGCTGAGGCCAGGTCGGCGACCGGGCCGTAGTTGTGCTCCTCCTCGACAAAGGCTTCGTAGTCGTGGAAGCGCGCGGGGTCGAGCAGACGCAGGCGGCCGAAGTGACCCGCCCGGCCCAACTGCTCGGGGGTCGCGGTGAGCAGGAGAACGGAGGGTGTGCGCGCGGCCAGCGCCTCCACGACTTCGTATTCCAGTGAGGATTCCCCGGGCGACCAGTGCAGATGATGGGCTTCGTCCACCACCAGGGCATCCCACTCCGCATCCAGGGCGGCCTTGGCCACCGCGCCCTGCGAAATCAGGAAGTCCAGGCTGCAAATCACACGCTGCTCGGTTTCGAAGGGGTTGTCCTCGTCCTCCACATCGAAACGTTCGGCGTCGAATAGTGAGAAGCGCAGATTGAAGCGGCGCAGCATCTCCACCAGCCATTGGTTGACCAGGGCATCAGGGACCACGATGAGTACCCGTCGGGCGCGGCCGGTGAGAATCAAACGATGCAGGATCAGGCCCGCCTCGATGGTCTTGCCCAGGCCCACCTCGTCCGCCAGCAGGACCCTGGGGGCATGGCGGCGGGAGACCTCGTGGGCGATGTAGAGCTGGTGTGGGATCAGGCCCATACGTGCGCCCAGCAGGCCGAAAACCGGGGAGGTCAGTTCATCGGCATTGCGTTCCCAGGTTTCCCGGCGCAGGCCGAACCAGACGTCGGGGTCGATGCGGCCACTGAACAGTCGGTCCTGGGGGCGGTTGAGCTTGAGGTGATCACTGAGCTGCCCTTCATCCATGGATACCAGCCGTCCGTCGGTATTCTCCCCCACGTAGGTGACAATGCCATCAGCCTCGCGCGCCTCGCGCACGGTCATGGTGTTGCCGTCGTGGTCTTCCACGGGGTCGCCGGGGCCGAAGCTCACGCGGGTCAGCGGGGCGCTGCGGTGCGCGTAGCGACGCACTTCGCCGCTGGAGGGAAAGTGGACCGTCACAGTGGAATCATCCACTTGCAGAACGGTGCCCAGCCCGAGGTCAGGTTCGGCTTCGCTGAGCCAGCGTTGGCCCTGTCGGAAGGACTTCAATGAACGGATCTCAAATGGGGGCGAAATGGTGCCGCATGATCGCGGTGCGGTGCACGTTGCTCGGGCGTCGCGCCCAGCGGCGCGCAAGTGTCCGGTACGAACCGGTAAAAATCAAAACGTGGCCGCAAGTCCGCGTCCAATCCCAGCGGGTTTGGCGGAGAAGGTTGGGTTCAGAAGCGCTTTTTCGTGCTGGGCTTTCCCCAATGGTTGGTCCCGGCAGGTCTTGCGTGAAATCAAATCGCGGACCGTACGGCTGCTTTATAAACGCTTGGGCATGTGGGCCCGGGCGTTCCAAGCGGGGCCGCGTGGACTCGTACCAAACAGAATCAGTCCCTCAGACGGGAGATAAAGCCATGAAGAAATTTTCCAAACTGCTGGTCGCCGCCGCTCTGGCGACTGCTGCCGCTGGTGTCACCTCCAGCGCCTCTGCCTGGTGGAACGATGGTGGTTGGGGCCCGTGGGGCGGTGGCCCGTACTACGGCGGCGGCTACCCTTATGGCGGCGGCTACGGCTATCCGTATGGCGGCTATGGCTACCCCTACGGCGGCTACGGCGGCTACCCCTACGGTGGCTATGGCTACCCCTATGGCGGGTATGCGGCTCCGGTCCCCGCCGCGCCTGCCGCCCCGGCTCAGCCTTCCAACTGAGCACGAGCCGCGCACCAGCCGGTGCGCGAATGAAAAGCGCCCCTCAGGGGGCGCTTTTTTTGTGCCTGACGTTCATGGTCGCGTCCGGTGGATATTCCCGGTGAACCGTGTCAGCGCGAGGGATTGGCTACCGAACGGAGGAACAGGTAGCCGCCCACGCCCGCGATAAGCGATGCGAAAAGAATGCCTGTCTTGGCCATCAGCAGTTGCTCCGGTTGGCCGGGGAAGCCCAGCTCGGCGATGAAGATGGACATGGTGAAGCCCACGCCACCGAGCAGACCGGCGCCGATGATGTGTTTGGAATTCGCCCCCTGGGGCATCTGCCCGATTCCCAGTTTCACCGCCAGCAGGGCGCAACCGGCGATGCCGATGACCTTGCCCAGCACGAGGCCCAGGATGACGCCGAGGGCCGTGGGATGGGCGACGGCCTCGCCGATCTTGCTGAATTCGATGGGGATACCCGCGTTCGCCAGCGCGAACAGCGGGATGATGATGAAGGCCACCGGGAGGTGGAACATGTGCTCCAACCGTTGCAGCGGGGTTTCCATGAGGTGGACGCCGTTCTCCAGGGACTGAACGATGCCACGGCGGCGCTGCTGATCGGCGATCAGGCAGGCCTGGTCGCCGGCAGCCGATTTGGCGCGGGCCTCGTTGTACTTGGCCACCAGCCGCTGCATCAGTCGGGCGAAGTTCTCCGGGTTGAATTTGCTCTTCGCGGGAATGGTCCAGGCGGTGAGTACACCGGCCACGGTGGCATGGACGCCGGACTTGAGCATCGCCAGCCACATGAGCGTGCCGAGGATGGCGTACGGCAGGGGTTTGCGGACTCCCAGCATGTTCAGACCGATGAGCAGGCCGAGCATGGCGAGGGCGGCCAGCAGGGCGTCGTAGACCAGGGTGTCGGTGTAGAAGATGGCGATGACCGCCACGGCACCGAGGTCGTCGACGATGGCCAGGGCGACCAGGAAGGTGAACAGGCTCGCGGGTACCCGCTTTCCGAGCAGCACCATGATGCCAACAGCGAAAGCGATATCCGTTGCCATGGGTATGCCCCAGCCATGAGCACCGGGGCCACCGGCATTGACCGCGGTGTAGAACAGGGCGGGCACGACCATGCCCCCGATCGCCGCGACGATGGGCAGCATGGCCTGTTGCGGACGGGACAGTTCGCCGACCAGGACTTCGCGTTTGATTTCCAGACCCACCAGGAAGAAGAACAGGGCCATGAGCCCGTCGTTGATCCAATGGTGCAGTGTGTGTTCGAGGCTCCAGTGGCCCACGGACACGGTGATCGGGGTGTGCAGGATATGCTGGTAGGCCTCGGCCAGCGGGCTGTTGGCCAGCACCAGCGCGACGACCGTGCAGACCATGAGCACGATGCCACCCGCCGTTTCGTCGTGGATGAATTCCTCGAACGGCGTCAGGACGCGGTTGAATTTCTTCTCGAGCTTGGTCTCGCCCGGTTCGAACAGGTCTTCTGGGTTGTCGCTCACGGTCTGCGTTTCTCCAGGAGCGTTAGCGGGAGGCGTCCGGGGATAGCGGTGGACGGGTCAGCGGATTATCCGGCGTGGGTCGCCGAGGCTCACTGCCACATGTCATGGACGGGTTGACCGGCGACGGGCCCTGCGCGGCAGTCACCGGCGAACGGACGGCTTCCCTCCCACGATGAGAGGTCATGATGGGCCGGGAAGCCGCCGCGCGGGTTGTCATTCCTCGGTGATGGTCACCGTCTCCATCGCGTCACCTTCACGGATGGCATCGACGACGTCACCGCCTTCGATCACCTTGCCGAACACGGTGTGTACGCCGTCAAGGTGGGGTTGGGGACTGTGGGTGATGAAGAACTGACTGCCGTTGGTGTTCGGTCCGGCATGTGCCATGGACAGTACGTGGGTCTCGTGCTTGAGGGGGTTGCCCTTGGTCTCGCAGTCGAAGACATAGCCGGGGCCACCGCGGCCACTGCCGGTGGGGTCACCGCCCTGGATCACGAAGTTGGGAATGACACGATGGAAGACGACACCGTCGTAGAAGCCCTCGCGCGCCAGAAATACGAAATTGTTAACCGAACGGGGCGCATGCTCGGGCGCGAATTCGACCACGATTTCGCCTTTGTTGGTCGTGATGTGGGCGGTGTAGCGCTTGGCCGGGTCGATCTGCATCTCCGGCGGTTTGCTCCAGGATTTGGCCATGGTGACTCTCGTTCTGCTATGCGGGATTGAAATCAGGAGGGGGACAGTGGCCTTTCCCGGGCCGATGTTCAAGACGCAAAGCCTCCGGGAGGTCTCGCGCCCTGTCGGGCGGATTACAGGCGCGGGCCGTGGTCTGGATTCGCGTCATAATCGCCGTCATGGATTTGATCGACAGCCATTGCCATCTGGATGATCCGCGCCTTGATGCGAGTCGGGACGCCGTTCTCGAACGTGCCCGGGCCGCCGGTGTGCGTGCCATCGTCGTGCCGGGCGTCGAGGCCGCATCCTGGCAGCGTACCCGCCAATGTTGCGCGCGGGCGCCCGGCGGAATGGTCCTGTTGCCTGCCTACGGTCTGCATCCGTATTTCACTGATCGGCACGAGGACGCGGAACTTGAGGATTTACGTCGCTGGATCGATGGCGGTGATGCCGTCGCCGTGGGGGAGTGTGGCCTGGATTTCCACCTCAAGCATCTCGACCCTGATCGGCAGCTCGCGTTGTTTGAAGCCCAGGTGGCGCTGGCCAGGGACGCGGGTCTTCCGGTAATCGTGCACGCTCGCAAGGCGGTGGATGCGGTCATTGCGGTGTTGAGGCGGTTTCCCGGCGTACGTGCTGACATCCACGGCTTCGCGGGCAGTGAGCAGCAGGCCTTTCGCCTGGCCGACCTGGGCGCGGTGATCGGCATTGGCAACGTGATTGCCTTCGAGCGTGCCAAACGTCTGCGGCGCGTGGTGGCGGCCCTGCCCCTGGATCACATCGTGGTGGAAACCGATGCCCCCGATCAGCCGGGCCCGAACCGTCCGGGTGCCTTGAATGAACCGGCCCATGTGCGTGAAGTGGTTGATGAGATTGCCCGCCTGCGTGCCGTGGACCGGGACGAGGTGGCCGCGCGAACCGCGGCCAATGCGCGCGTTTTGTTCAATCTGCCCGATAGCCGGGAAGGAGCGACTGATGTCTGACAAGGCTTGCGCACGGACCGAACTGCTCATCGGGCGGGGTGGCATGGTGAATCTCGCCGGGCGGCACGTGCTGGTGGCGGGGCTCGGCGGTGTGGGCGGTCACGTGGCCGAGGCGCTGGCGCGGGCAGGGGTCGGCACGCTGACCCTGGTTGACGACGATCTCGTTGCACCCTCCAATCTCAACCGCCAGATCATTGCCCTGCGTTCGACGCTGGGACAGCGCAAGGTGGACGTCATGGTCGATCGGATCGCCGATATCAATCCGGAACTCGATGTGCGCCCGCTGCCTATGCGCATCGACCGGGAGAACGCGGCGGACCTGTTGGCCCGGGGGCCCTACGATTTTGTCGCCGACTGTATCGACACGGTGGATGCGAAGGCGGCATTGCTGGCGACATGCCTGGATACGCGGACCCCCGTGATCGCCTGCATGGGTTCGGCCGGTCGCATGGACCCTACCCGCGTGGGTGTGGCCCGGTTGAACCAGACCCATGGGGATGGTCTGGCCCGGGCGTTGCGGCGGCGGCTCAAGGCCATGGGGCGGGCACCCCGATTACCGGTGGTGTTCTCGGACGAGCCGCCACGCATGGGTGTGACGCGGGACGAGGATCAGGGAGAGCACAGCGGGAGGGTGAACGGCACCATTTCGTACATGCCAGCGGTGTTCGGCCTGATTCAGGCCGGTTATATCCTCAAAACGCTGCTGTCCGACAGCGAAGCGGGTGAGCGCGGCAACTGAAGCCGCGCTGAGGGGCGCCTGTTGTATCAGGCCGCTCCCGTGGCATTCAGGGAGTGTGGCCCGCCGAGCGCGGCCAGTGCCTCCGTGTAGATGGGTTCAACGCCACTCGCCGTCTGGCGCATGGCTTCGAGATCGCCGTCGCCCGCCAGGGCTTCCATGGAGGCCATGAGTTCCGCGAATGCGTGGGCACCGACGGTCCTGCTGATGGACTTGAGGGTGTGCGCGTGGCGACCGGCGGCTTCCAGGTCTCCGCTATCAAGCGCACTGTGCAGGCTGTCCATGCGGGCACGGGATTCGGTGCGGAAAACATTCAGCAGTTCGGCCGTGACGGGCGGTGATGCGGTGGGGGTATCGGTGGTCGCTGGCGTCTCGTTCGCACCCGGGACGGGGTCAGGTAGCTTGCCGCTGGCCGGTGCCTGTGTCCGCTGGTGGTGATCCTCCAAGGCTGGCGCGTGCCCCTCCGGCAGGGTCCGGACGACTTCACGCAGCGCTTCCAGGCGGACCGGCTTGCTCAGGGACAGGGTGACCCCCATCTCCTTGAAACGGTCCCGGTCGCCGGGTAGCAGTGATGCGGTCAGGGCAACGATGACCGGCCGGTGCCCGGGGCGTTGGAGGATTTTCCGGGTGGTCTCCATGCCGTCGATCCCGGGCAGATGGACATCCATGAGAATCAGGTCGTAGACCTTGTCCAGGGAGGCACGCAGGGCGTCCTCACCGGTCTCGGCATGGTCGGCGTAGATGCCCATCTGTTCCAGCATGGCCAGGGTGACACGGGCATTGACGTCGCTGTCCTCGACCACCAGCACGTTGTGGCCGCGGGCAGCCGCCTTGAGTCGTGATTCGGCCTCTTTGGCCTCTTCGTCCGCCGACGGCACCAGCAGTTGCGCCAGGGCAGCGCTCAGTCCGGCGGGGGCCACGGGTTTGAGGGCATGACCGCCGAATGTGGCCAGGTCTTCATCGGTGATCTGGCCCGGCCCGGTGAGCAGTATGCAGCGCAATGCGGGCTCGGTCCGATCCGCGAATGCCGTCAGCAGCGCCTGCGCGCTCTGCTGGCTGGGGCCGGCGTCGCCGATGCCTATGGCGTCGCGGTGCTCGCTCAGGGCGCGTACCAGGGACTGGGCGTGGACGCAGGGTTCGAAGGGCAGGCCCCACTGGGTAAGGCGTTGGACCAGGGCCTGGCGATTGGTGGCGTTGGGCACGAAGACGAAAATCTTGGTGATGTTGAGGGCACGCAGGATGGGGGGCGGAGCCTCCACCGGCTGACGGGACTTGCGGCGCAGGACCACTTCGAAATGGAAGCGCGACCCAGTGCCCGGACGGCTCTCGACGCCGATCTGCCCACCCATCAGTTCGACGAGCTGGCGGCTGATGGTCAGGCCGAGACCGGTACCGCCATAGCGCTGACTGGTGTTGCGGTCCTCCTGAACAAACGGTTCGAACAGGTGTTCCTGTTTGTCCGGCGAAATGCCCTTGCCGGTGTCCCAGACCTCGAACCGGACCCGCCAGTGACTGCCGTCATAGAGCGGTTCGGCCTTGACCCGTACGCCGATTTCGCCGCGGTCGGTGAACTTGACCGCGTTGCCGACGAGGTTGATGAGAATCTGCCGCAGGCGGGCCCGGTCACCGATGAGCACATCGGGTATGGCCTGCTCAACCGAGGCGCACAGCTCCACACCTTTCACGTAGGCGGTGGCCGCGCGCAGTTCCAGGGCCTCATGGACCACCTCGCGCAGGCTGAACGGCTCGGACCCCAGCTCCATGCGACCTGAATCCACCTTGGAGAGATCCAGCACGTCGTCGAGCAGGGTGGCGAGAGCGCCACCGCTGGTTTGCAACATGCGCAGTTCATCTTGCAGGGACGGATCGTTGTGCCGGGCCTGCATGACATCGATCATTCCAATGATGGCATTCAGCGGCGTGCGGATTTCGTGACTCATATTGGCCAGGAAACGGCTGCGTGCCTCGGCACTGTTCAGCGCCGCGCGTCGTGCGCGCTCCAGGGTGGCGTGAATGCGGCCCTGGGCACTGATCGCCAGCACGGCGAGGATGAGCCCGAGGATCAACGCGGAACCGGCAAAGGCGGCCGTCAGTTGCCGGGTGGCCTGAGAGGCCTCGGCGGCCTCCAGGATGGCACTTGATATGCGTTCGATTTCAAGGCGCTGCAATTCCGCGATCAGGCCCTGCAAGTTGCTCTGGGGTGCGTCACCGATGTTGAGCAGGGCGACCCGCGCGAACTCCATTCCACCCTCGGTGGCGGAATCCAGCACGGCCCGCATGCTGTTGTCCAAGGTCACGAATCCGGCGCGGAGGCGGTTCATGAGCTCCGGGTGGGCATCATCATCGCTCAGCTGGGTGAATGCCTGGTGAGCCTCGTTGAAGCGTTCACCTTCGTCCAGGAACTCAGCCTTGAGTTGCTCGCGCAGGGTGGGTTCGCGCTCCGAGGCAATGCGCCAGAGCAGCAGGCCGCGGGTGTTGATGGCGCCATCCATCCGGTCGAGGTGGCGGAACGCGGTTTCCTGGTGCTCCTGGGCCATGCGCAGGCCCGTCTCGATTGAGCGCAACTGTGCCCAGTCGAACCATGCGATGCCGACGCAGAACAGCAGCAACAGTCCGAATACCGGACGCAGCCCCGTCAATGGTCTGGACGCGCGATTCATCGCTGTTGAACGTGTCCCCGTCACGTTGGAAGGAAAGGCCTGGCGCGCATGGCGTGTCCCGTGGCGCAGGCATCCTGCTTCGCCGGGCGGGTATGGGGTCGTGCCAGGTGTGGGTCAACATCCGTTTCGGATGTTTGGATTTGATCTGAGGTTGCTGGATTCCTCAGACCGGGGCTCGCGGGTGATTGAGTCCGGATTGTCTTTGATCGCCCAGGCGACGCTCTATAGAACCTCAGTTTAAACCACGGGGCGGGGATCAGTGAAAACCCGATTGGGGTATAGGGTTGAACGGGGGGTGGGCCGGTGCTCGCCCCGAGTTCGTCCCCGCATCGCGCCAGCCCCGCCCAAAGCTGATCGGGATGCTTTCGTTTGCGGGTCCGGCGGGGGCACACTGGAAGTCCGAGCGCGCATCCCGCGGGGTGCCGCCCATCGAGGCGGAGGAACGACAATGAATGACAACACGACCGAAGTTATGAAGCGCCTTACCGAGGCCTACGAAGATATGCTCGAGCGGGCCCATGGTCTGCTGGTCACCACCGAGGAACGCTCATTCCCCGTGCTGCGTGATGCCTTGCGCCATGCGGCCGATACCATGGTCGAGGTCGGTGAGTTCACCCGTGATGAGACGGAACGGGTTCGGGTCTGGTTGGAGCGGGACATGCACGATGCCGCCGAACACCTGGAGGAAGACCGCGAGGACCTGAGCGCGTGGTTCCGCTTCGATATGCAGTTGATCGAGAACCGGCTGCTGGAGACCTTCGCTTCGTTGGCCGATCAGACGGCTTTACGCCTGCGGGAACTGGCCGAGGAGGCGCGTGCTGTCGGGGTATGGAAAACCGGTGAGGTGACGGGCCCCGGAACCCTGGTATGTGACGGATGTGGCAAGGAGCTGCACTTTCACAAAGTCGGTCACATTCCCCCCTGTCCGGGTTGTAAGGGAACATCGTTTCGCCGGGGCGTGGACGCTTGAGAGTGGGCATCGGTATCGGCGCCGGGAAACGGAGACGACGTCCGGGTGTCCGTTGGCCCGCCTCCATGGCGCGGGCTTTCGGTCTCGTCCTGCTGGTTCTGGCAGCGCTCCGGCCTGTGCAGGCGGAGGAGATGCTTCTGGCCGTGGACGATGCACGCGAGCTGACTGTGCGCGTGTTGCCCGCGAACGGCGATCTGCTGGTGATCTGGCTGGAGCAATTGCCGGAGACACGGCCGGGGTTCGAACGGCTGCTTACGGGGTTGCAGGGGCTGGGGATCGAGGTGTGGACCAGCAACCTGCTGAGTTCGTACTTCAAGGAGCACACCACGAGTAACCTCATGGCCCTGGATGGGGCAGGCGTGGCCGCCCTGCTGGATCATGCCATCACGGATTCGGGCAAGAGTGTTGCCGTTGTGGCCAGCGATCGCCTGGCCCTGCCCGCTATCCGGGGTGTGCGCCTCTGGCAGCGTAGGGGGCTGGCCGACCCGGCTTTCGCGGGTCTGATCCTGCACTGGCCCAATCTTTTTGACACCGCGCCGCTGGCCGGGAGTGAGCCCGTGGTGTTGCCCGAGGCCTTCGGGGTGAACGTGCCGGTTGAGGTGTTCCAGCCGGAGGCGGGCGTGCATACCGGTCGCGTCGGTCGCATGATGCAGGCCCTTTGGGATGGGGGCTCACCGGCCTTTCAGCGCATCCTTCCGCGCGTGCGTGACTGGTGGTTTCTGCATGACCCGGACGACCCCCACGATCATGATCCCAATGACGCCGCCGCAATTGCTGCTCACCCGGCCCAACTGGAGGCCACGATAAGGCGCCTGGATGCGCTTGAGGTCCCCGCCCGGGCGCCACCGTTGCCCGCTGTCGCGGAGACACCGACGCGCCCGATCCGTGGCCTGGTCGATGTGAACGGGACGCGGTCGGCTCCCGGGTTCACGCTGCGCGACGGCCAGGGGCGTGAAGTGAGTCTCGTGGACTACCGGGGTAAGGTGGTGGTGGTTAATTTCTGGGCGACCTGGTGTCCACCCTGCGTGGAGGAGATTCCCTCCATGAATCGTCTCGCCTCCCGTTACCGTGCGGAGGATCTCGCCCTGGTGTCGGTCAACTTCAAGGAAGATGCGCAACGGATCGAAGCGTTCATGGAGGAGGTGGCGGTGGATTTCCCCGTGCTCCTCGATCCCGAGGGTGCGGTGGCGGCGCGCTGGAAGGTGTTCGGGTTTCCCTCCAGTTTCGTGCTCGACAGGCAGGGTCGGGTGCGCATGGCCGTCAACAGCGCCATCGACTGGATGGCCCCCGAGGTGTTGGAACGGCTTGATTCCCTGGTCAAGGCCGCGGGGGCTGAGTAAGCCGCTCAGCCACCCCGGGTCGGTGTGCGCAGATGGAAGGGTGGTGGGATTCGTGCCCCATCCGCCGGGGCCGTGCGTTCTTCTTCCAGTCGACGCTGCTCGGCTTTGAGCGTGGTGAGGCAGGTGATGCACAGGCAGCCGTCGAAGCGCTCGCGAATCCGTTCCAGCACTCGCGCGGAAATATTCACCGAGGCGCAGGCACAGTGACTGATGTCATCGCGCTGACAGAGAATCGGCCGTCCGCAACGCGGGCAGCGGGTCTGCGTGCTCACGATCGCCTCCGTTACCCCTCAACTCCGGGGTGTCTCCAAGAAAAAACCCCGGTCAGGATAACCGGGGTTTCGGATGGCGGGGCGAAGGCGCTGACTCAGCGCGCGCGTCGGCGCCGGGCCGCGAAGCCGAGCAGCGAGCCTGTCAGCAGCAGGCTGCCCGGTGCGGCGACGCCGGTCGCGGCGATCTCGCCGCCAATGGTCTCGATGTAGAACTGGTCACCGTTGGTCGCATTGTGGGCGAACACGAAGTTGGTACCGACCAGGGGCGTGGAGTACAGGTGAGAGAGCGCGATGGTCATGAAACTGGAGCCGCCATCGGTGGAGATGTCGATGTCTCCGTTGAATGTGGTGCCATGGTTTGCGTTTCGGAAGCGCACCTCGTTGAGGACCACCTGCTGATCGAATACCAGTGTAAGGGCCTCGTCCAGGGTGACGTTGTCGTCGCTGGAGGGTGAACACTGGTCATTGCTGGTCAGGACCTTACAGACGCCGAGCCCGGCGTTGCCGGAATCCAGGTAGGCGTAGTAGTTCGGGCTGTTGCCGATATTGGCGTAATCGCTGCCGGTGGCGGTGACCTGCACCCCTGCGTCACTGCGCACGTAGGCGGCGTAGCCCGCTTCGCCCTCGGTATCGGCGATGTGCTGAAAATCGAATTCGAATGCCTGGGCACTGGAGGCGAGCAGCCCCGTGAGCACCAGGGTGGCGATTTTGGACAGGTGGAGGTTCATGGGTATTGCGGGGAGCCTGATGGACGTGACTTCAGATGTAAGCAAATGCCATACCTGATCGGTAAGTTGCTGATCCTCTTGGAATGTTCGTGGCCCGCGCGGTGGGGGTGTAAAGAATTCTGACGGCGCGCCCGGTTTTCCCACTGAACGGGTTGGGCAGGACGGGTTCGTTCCCGGGATAGGGTTTGGGCAGTCGCCCGCGAGGCTGAACCCATCCCCAACGCAGTCCACGGTTCCCAATGCCCCATCGCACGTACCAGTCGCTGACATTCACCGCTCAAAGCCAGGGCCGAATACTGGACATAGACTTTCCGCTGCATGCGCTGACCGGTGACGCGGGCAACGTGGGCGCGATGCTCGAGGACGTCATGGCCGCACTGTCAGCGCGTATCGAGGCGGATGGAAACGACGTCAAGGACGGCGACGTGTTGCAGGCGCTGACCATGGCCCTGGCCATCCGCATGCACATGGTAAAGGCACCGCCGGCGGCGGTACGGCAACTGGTGGCCGAGGCCCTGGAGTGGGCCGACGATGCCGTTGAAGAGGCGGGGCAACGCCCTGTGGGTCGGGCCTGATGAGCGAGAATCCGCCGCGACCGGAACGCGATCCGGACGTCAATGTTCTGGGCGAACCCCTGGAGTCGTGCGGGAACGACCCTATGACCGGCTTCTTCCGCGACGGCGATTGCGCCACCGGCCCCCGGGATGTCGGTTCGCACACGGTGTGTTGCGCGGTCACCGATGAGTTTTTGCACTTCAGCCGGGAGCAGGGCAACGACCTGATCACGCCGGTACCCCAGTATGGCTTTCCGGGGCTGATCGCGGGCGACCGTTGGTGTTTGTGCGCCGCGCGTTGGTTGCAGGCCCACCAAGCTGGTGCCGCACCCCGTGTGTATCTGCGCCGCACCCATCAGCGCGCCCTCGAGGTGGTTGCCCTGGAACTGCTCAAACCCTACGCCATCGATCTTTCCTGATCTTCATCCCGACTCCCCCGGTAGCGGATACGGGATAGGCTGCGGCCATGGATTGGAGCGCTCAACTGGCCCTGCTGGCCGCATCACTGGTGGCCAATGTGTTCTCGGCCTTCGCCGGTGGGGGGGCGGGGTTGCTGCAACTGCCGATCATCATCTTTCTGGGGCTGCCTTTCGGGGTCGCCCTCGCCACGCACAAGATCGCCACCGTCGCCCTGGGCGTCGGTGCCACGGTCCGACATTGGAGGGAGGGTAGCTTTGATCGGAAGTTCACCCTGGTCATCCTCTGTGCCGGGGTCCCCGGTGTCGCCCTGGGTGCGAGCTTCATCCTGCTGGTGCCGGGCCGCACGGCGGAGGTTGCCCTGGGCATGATCACCCTGGCCCTTGGGGCCTACTCGTACCTGCGGCCGAGCCTGGGCCAGTCCGTCGAACCCATCAACAGGGATGTGCGTGGGCTGCTGGCGGGCAGCGCGGTCATCTTCCTGGTGGGGTTGTTCAACGGTTCGCTGTCCTCCGGCAGTGGGCTGTTCCTGACCTTGTGGTTGGTGCGTTGGTTCGGGCTCGACTACCGCCGCGCGGTCGCCTACACCATGGTGTTGGGTGGCATGTTCTGGAACGGCACGGGCGCGCTCACCCTCGTTCTGCTGGGCGATGTGCGGTGGAGCTGGTTGCCCGCCCTTCTGCTTGGGGCCCTGGTCGGCGGTTACCTGGGTGCGCACCTGTCCATCCTCAAGGGCAATCGCTGGATCAAACGTGTCTACGAGGCTGTCACCGTCGCCATGGGTGTGAGTCTGATCTGGGGGCTCTGACCCCGGTGTACTGCAAGAGCCGTGCGGGTATCGGGGCTCAGGAGCGCTGCATCCGGCACTCAGCCATGATGCGGTCCATGTCCCGACCGGCAGTCCGCATCTGCCCCAGCAGATCGGTTTGGGCGCGTGCCCGCCGCAGGTTGTCGCCCGCGGCCACGACCTGGAAGTAGCCGTCGCCCAGGATATGGTCGGTGAGGAAACGGGCCGCCAGCTCCAGGCTGAGAACCTGGGGGGCGATACGCAGGGAGGCCCATTCATCGGAGCTCAGCAGGGGGGCGATGCCCCGGGTGTAGCCCCGCGCCAGTGCCGCGAACAGGCCGATATCGAAGCGTGCACGGTCCTCGTCCGGTGCCGTGTTCGCGGCGGAGCGGACGAGGTCACCAAAATCGTGGGCAAGCACGCCCGGCATCACCGTATCCAGGTCGACCACGTGACTGACGATGGGGGGTGTCGCACGCGCAGCGAACAGGAGGTTGTTGATCTTGGTGTCGTTGTGGATGGTGCGCCGAGGCAGACCGCCCTCCAAGGCGTGGGCGAGCGGCTCTTCCGCCAGCAGTGCCTGGGCCAGAGGCGCGCAGCCCGACAGGCGTCCAAGTGGGTCGCGGTCTACGGCCGCGCGCAATGCGACCAGCCGCGCGGGCGTGTCGTGGAAGCCCGGTATCGTTTCGCTCAGGGCGGGGGGCGGCAGGTCACTCAGGGCATGGGCAAACCGGGCGAAAGCCTGTGCGGCGGCATAGGCATGGGTGCTGTCCGGGATGTGGTTGAAGGCGCGCGTCCCCGCGATGAATATGAAGGCGCGCCAGTGTTCGCCACCCGGCGTTCGTGCCATGGTGGCTCCGTTGGCGCAGGGCACCAGCCCGGGCACCGACGGGCCCGCATGCATCTGCTCGTCGCGGCCTGCGCCGATATGAGCGCAGACCCTCTCGATGTTGTTCATGACTGCACGGGGATCGCTGAACACATCGGTGTTGAAACGTTGCAGGAGCCAGTCCGGACCCCGCTCGAATCGGACCCTGTAACTGTGGTGAATGCGTCCACCCGGCATCGCTTCGCAGCTGACCACGGCCCCGGGGGCGGCGTAGTGCTGCTGGATGAGGTCGCGCAAAGCGGCTTCGTTCACGGCTATGTCTTTCTCTACTGCCTGCATGCCCGCGAGTGCGCGGAACGGTCTGGCCGCGCCCGGGTGGCGGCCCACCTGGAGGCGGTCTAGTCTTCAGGTTCGGGGCCGAACCGGCTTGTGTTCTACGCCGCAGGCCCGACGCCGTGGGCTCGTGTTCATGAAAACAGCATCGTACGCCAATGACCTCGATGTGACGGGGACGATCCACTCCGCGGAGATCAACGAAGTGTCCGCCGAAGTGCTTCGGCTTCTGTCGCTGGCTTATGCCGACGGGCGATTCAATGCGCTTGAGGATGCATTCGCGGATTTCGAGCGCCTGTTCACGGGGCGATTTCCCGGATTCCGGGCCTGCGACACCCTCTACCACGATCAACAGCACACGCTCGATATGACCCTGGCGATGGCGCGCTTGCTGGTGGCGCACGATGGTCAGGTGAAAGCCGATCAGCGCCTGGGCACGCACCGGGCCGAGTTGGGTCTGATCACCGCCCTGTTCCACGACTCGGGTTACATACGCCGCACGCACGACTCGGCCCACGGTAACGGGGCGGAATACACACGGGTTCACGTCAGTCGCAGTGCCGATTTCCTGCGCGCTTACCTGCCCACGCTCGGTTATGGCGGCGATGATGTGGAAACCGCCGCACGCATGGTGCACTTCACCGGCTACGAGATGTCACTGGAGTCCATCGAGCTGGCCTGTGGCAAGGACCGTCAGCTCGGTTATGCCCTGGGCAGCGCTGACCTCATGGCACAGATGGCCGATCGCTGTTATCTCGAGAAATGCCGCGATCGGCTTTACCCGGAATTCGTCCTCGGTGGAATTGCAGCCATGAAAGGCCCTGACGGGGCACCGCTGTATCGATCACCCACGGACCTCCTGGAGAAGACGCCCGGTTTCGCCCATGGCGAATGCGCCCGACGACTGAATGGGCATTTCGGGTCCATTCATGAGTGTGTGCGCACGCTGTTCAATGGTGCGCATCCGTATATCGATTCCATTCGAGCGAATATCGAGTATGTGGAGAAAATGGTCGCACGAGGGGATTTCAAGAACCTGCGTCGGCAGCCTCCGGACACGCCTGGGATGGAACGTCTTGCCGCCTTCGCCCCTGCGTTGCTGAGCACGCGTGTTGAAGCTGAAGACCACCGCGCGCACCGGCGTTGAAGCCGTGATTGGCGCCGTATTGCGTGGTTCGCCCAAAGACTGTGGTGCATGGAAAGCCCTTTCCGCGTTTAACCTAGGCTGATTGTCCTGCCAGTCCTTTGGCGTATGGTGCCCGGTTTCGAGTGGTCACCAGCAGCAACCACAATATGACAAACAAGTCCTCCGGCAACATCCGACCCCGCACACCGCCCCTGACGCAGTGCGCCGTCTGTCCGGTGCGCAAACGCGCACTTTTCGAGGGCGTGCCGGAAGAACACCTCAACTGGACCCAGCAGTTCCGTCTCAACCAACTCGTTGTGCCCGCGAAGCAGGATTATCTCCACGAGGGCAGCGAATCCGATTCCGTATACACGCTGTTCTCCGGCTGGAGCATCCTCTACAAGACGCTGCCCAGTGGTAAGCGGCAGATTTTGCGGTTTGCACTTCCGGGCGATCTGATCGGGTTTCAGCACAATCTGAGATCGCCTATGCAGTATTCGGCTCAGGCGCTCACCGAGAGTGTCTATTGCGCATTCCCCAGGGCGCGCATGGGGGAGATGCTTTCGGAGCGGCCGGAGTTGGCCACCCGGCTTGCACTGATGAATGCCCGCGATACCGCCCTGTGTCACCAACACCTGCTGGGTACCGGACGCAAAACGGCGAAGGAACGAGTCGCCTTCCTGCTGCTGGAGTTGTACCACCGGGTGATGTCCCTGGCCGACATCATGCCCGATGCGGTGGATGACGATGCCATTGAGTTTCCGGTGGCTCAGGAGGAAATCGGTGATGCCGTGGGCCTCACCACGGTGCACGTCAACAGGACCCTGCGCGAGTTGCGCGATGAGGGCCTGGTGGCCTGCAGCCACCGCCGTTTGCGCATCCTCGATGACGCGCGCATGTCCGAGATCGGCCAATTCGACAAAGGGGTGGTCCTGTCTCATCCCCTGCTCTGATGCTGTCAATGGTGGAAGTGGGGCGGGGGGAAACCCCTGGTTATGCCTCGGGTTATAGGGATTAACCCGTTTGATGTCCGCCTCAAAATTGCTCGAGGTTATAGTTCAGGGAAGGTTCTTGGCGCACCATCGAGAGCCGCGTTGCGGCGCCCACGGAGACTGCGGTCAATGACCATGCATTCGTGCCGTGGGCCTCAATGAAAATCCGGTGCAGTGGCTTCTGCTACGTGCCAACATAGAACTTCCGCGGTCCGCCCTCAGGCGGGACTACGGAGTATCAGGCAGTTTCGAACACACGGGCTGTCGACTTCAGGCGGTGGCCCAAGCCAGCCGCATCAAATATACGTTTCTCAAACCGATCAGAGAGGAGAGAACGATGAAAATGATCAAAACTGCCGCCGTAGCGGCTGTCTTCGCCGCCAGCACGCTGGCCGCTTCCACCGCCGGTGCCTGGTGGGGTCCCGGTTGGGGTGGTGGTCCTTGGGGCGGCGGTGGCCCCTGGAACGGTATGGGCAACGGTCTGGGCAACGGCTGGGGCAATGGCGTCGGCGACGGCTCCTTCGACATGAGCTTCAGCGGCCGTGGCAACTCCAGCGCCTACGGTCGTGGCTATGGCAACGGCTATGGCAACGGCTACGGCTACCCCTACGGCGGCGGCTACGGCTACCCCTATGGTGGTGTCCCCTACGGTGGCGCTCCCATGATGGCTCCGCCCATGCCTGCTCCGCAGGCTGCCCCGGCTGCTCCGGCTGCTGGCGGTCAGTAAGTTTTTCCGGGTGGGGCCCTGACGGGCTCCGCCATGAGAAAAACAATAAACGCCACGCCCTCATGGGCGTGGCGTTTTTTTTGCCCGCGACCTGTGGTCGGCGGAGCAATCAGACGCGCTCCCCCGCGCTGGGTTGCTTCACTTGCGCCAATAATCCGGGGTGAACAAAACCAACAGCGTGAAGATTTCAAGACGGCCAAGGAGCATGGCGAAGCACCCGATCCATTTGGCCGGATCGCTGAGTTGGGCAAAGTCGGTGGCCACCTCGCCCAAGCCCGGGCCCAAGTTGTTTATGGTGGCGGCGACGGCGGAGAACGCGGTGACCTGGTCCAGCCCGGTGGACATCATGCCCAGCATCATGATCGCGAAGGTACCCACGTACAGCGCAAAGAAGCCCCAAACGGCCGAGATCACGCGTTCGTTCATCACCTTCCCACCTACCTTGACCGGCAGCACGGCATTGGGATGGATCAGCCTCTGGATCTCGCGGTAACCCTGCTTGATGAGAAGCAGAAAGCGGATCACCTTGAGGCCGCCACCGGTTGATCCGGCACAACCTCCGACGAAACTGGCGAACAGCAGCATGACCGGCAGAAAACTTGGCCAGGCCGCGTATTCCGCCGTGGTGAAACCGGTGGTCGTGCCAATGGAAACCGCCTGGAAGAGTGCCGCTGCCATCGCATCCCAGATGTCGTCGTACGTTTGCTCCAAGGTGAGGAAGATGGTGCAGCTGACGGCCACGGTGAGGATCACCAGGATATAGGCGCGTACTTCGGGATCGCTCAGGTAAGGGCTGGGCCGACGGCCGCGCCAAGCCACGTAATGAAGCGCGAAGTTGATGCCGGAGATGAACATGAACACCACGGCAATCATCTCTATGACGGTGCTCTGGTAGTAACCGATGCTCGCGTCGTGGGTGGAGAACCCGCCGATGGCGACCGTGGAGAAGGCGTGGCCGATGGCATCGAACGGTTCCATGCCCGCCACCCAGTAGGCCACCGCGCAAAGCACCGTCAGGCTCAGGTAGATCATCCACAGGGCCTTGGCGGTCTCCGTGATCCGGGGGGTGAGCTTGGTGTCCTTAACCGGGCCGGGCGTCTCGGCGCGGTACAACTGCATGCCGCCGATTCCGAGTACGGGCAGGATGGCGACGGCAAGAACGATGATGCCCATGCCACCCAACCACTGCAGCTGCTGGCGGTAGAACAGAAGCGCATGGGACAGATCATCGATATGGGTGATGACCGTCGCGCCGGTGGTGGTCAGACCCGACACCGATTCGAACACGGAATCGGTGATGCTCATCTGGGGGTATTCGGAGAGGGCGAAAGGCAGGGCTCCCGACAGGCCCAGAACCACCCAGAACAGGACCACGATCATGAAGCCGTCGCGCAGGCGGAGGTCCTTGTGGTGCTTACGTACGGGTACCCATGCGACGAGACCGGTGACCGCAAGCACGCTGAAGGCCACCAGGAACAGGCGTGCATCCGCCTCGCCGTAGAGCAGTCCCACCAGCGCGGGTGGCAGCATTGTGAGGCTGAAGACCATGAGCAAAAGGCCCAGGATCCTCTGGATGGTGGCGTAATTCACGGCGTGATGAGCGTCCGGGCCGGGGTCAGAAGAACGTGACCGCCACCTGGAACAGACGCTCGACGGCGGCCAGCTGGGTCTTGTCGGTGAGGAACAGAATCACGTGGTCACCGCTCTCTATGACGGTGTCGTGGTGGGCGATGATCACGTCCTTACCCCTGACCAGCGCGGCAATCGTGGTGCCTGGGGGAAGCTTGATCTCGCTGACGGTGCGCCCCACGACCTGGGAGCTGCCGGTATCGCCGTGGGCGATGGCCTCCATGGCCTCGGCGGCCCCACGGCGCAGGGCGTGTACCTTGACCACATCTCCACGGCGGATGTGCGCCAGCAACGATCCGATGGTGGCCTGGGAGGGTGATATGGCGATGTCGATGGTGTTCGACTCGACCAGGTCGACGTAGGCGGGGTTGTTGATCAGGCTCATGACCTTGGCGGCACCGAGGCGCTTGGCGAGCATGGCGCTGAGGATGTTTGCCTGATCATCGTTGGTCACGGCGCAGAATACGTCGACGTGCTCGATGTTCTCCTCCAGCAGCAGATCCTGGTCCGCGCTCTGTCCAGCCAGCACGATGGTCTTCTCCAATTCATCGGCCAGGCGTGCCGCCCGCTTGCGGTCACGCTCGATGAGTTTGACGTTGAACCGGCGTTCCAGGCCCTTGGCCAGGCGGCGCCCGATATTGCCTCCGCCCGCGATCATGATGCGTTTACCGCGCCGGTCCATGCGGCGCATTTCACGCATTACCTTGCGGATGTTGGCCCGCGCGGCGATGAAGAACACCTCGTCGTCCGCTTCGATCACCGTGCGCCCCTCCGGGACGATGGCGCGGCCGCGGCGGTAGATGGCGGCGACACGCGTATCGATGCGCGGCATGTGTTCGCGCAGGGTCTTGAGTTCGTGACCGACCATGGGGCCACCGTAGTAGGCGCGCATACCCACCAGCTGCACGAGGCCATCGGCGAAATCCAGGACCTGCAATGCACCGGGGTGCTCGATCAGGCGGGTGATGTAGTCGGTGACCAGCTGTTCCGGGCTGATCAGTACATCGATGGGCAGGTTGGATTGCTCGAACAGTTCCTGCCGAACCATGTACTCCGGCGCTCGTATGCGCGCGATCTTGGTGGGCGTGCGGAACAGGGTGTAGGCCACCTGGCAGGCGATCATGTTGATCTCGTCCTGGTTGGTGACCGCGATGATCATGTCGGCGTCGTCGGCTCCGGCCCGTTCCAGAACCTGGGGGTGCGCCGCGTGGCCGTGGACGGTCTGGATGTCCAAACGGTCCTGCAATTCCCGCAGGTGTCCGTAATCGCGATCGACCAGGGTGATGTCGTTGGCCTCCCCGGCCAGCATCTCCGCCACGGTGGTTCCCACCTGGCCCGCACCGAGAATGATGATTTTCATTTGATCTCGATGCCCAAACTCTTGAGCTTGCGATACAGGTTGGTGCGTTCCATGCCGGTGACACGGGCGAGTTGACTTACGCTGCCTTCCAGTTGTTCGAGGTGGTGTTGCATATAGGCCCTCTCGAATTGTTCGCGGGCATCACGCAGGGGCAGGTCGAACAGCCCGGCGACGGGGCTCGTGGTTTCCGGCTCCGGGGCCCGATTGCCTGCCCCCAGGGCCAGTTCCACATCATTGACATCGATCTCCTCGCCACTGGACAGGATCATCAGGCGCTGCACGAGGTTGCTCAATTCGCGGATGTTGCCGGGCCACTCGTAGTTGCGCAGACGGTTCTGGGCGGCGGTGTTGAAGCGTCGATAGGGCAGTCCCTCGCGCTCCACTGCAAGGCCCAGGTAATGGTTGAGCAGATCGGGCACGTCCTCGCGATGGTCACGCAGGGGCGGTACGTGCAGGGGAACGACGTTGAGGCGGTAATACAGGTCCTCGCGGAAACGGCCCTCGCGAACCAGTTCCTCGAGGTCGCGGTGGGTGGCGGCGATCACCCGTACGTCGGTGGAGACACTGTCCGTGCCACCCACGCGCAGGAATGAACCGCGCTCAAGCGCGCTCACAAGCTGGGACTGGATGCGTTCATCCATGTCGGCGATATCGTCAAGGACCAGCGTCCCGCCATTGGCCTGTTCGAGGTAGCCCACATGATGTTCGTTGCCGGTCTCGCTGCCGAACAGTTCCTGGGCGGCGTTCTGGCGCAGGATGGACCCCACCCGGACCTGGACCAGAGGGCCATCGGCGCGCGGGCTGTTGTTGTGCAGGAAGTGCGCGAAGGGCAGTTTGCCCGTGCCGGGCTCACCGGTGATCAGGACCCAGGCGTGGTCATGGCGTGCGATGCGCATGGCCTGCTCACGCAGGCTGCTCATGATGGCGCTGTGCCCCAGGGGTTCGTGTACACCACGGGCTGCCTGCTTCAGACCCTGGTTCTCTTTGTACAGCCGGTTGGCCTCCAGGGCGCGGCCCACGGTCAGCAATAGCTTTGCCATGGACAGGGGCTTCTCGAGGAAGTCATAGGCCCCAAGGCGGGTGGCCTCCACGGCCGTTTCCACGGTGCCGTGTCCGGACATAACGATGACGGGGCAGGGCAGCTCACCGGAGTCCTTGAGTTCCTTCAGCAGGCTGATGCCATCGACGTCGGGCATCCATATATCCAGCAGCATAAGGTCGGGACACCCCGCCTCCAGAGCCTTGCGGGCGTGTGCGCCATCCTCGGCGGTGTCCACGCGATAGCCTTCATCCTCCAGGATCTCCTGGACCAGATGACGGATATCGGGCTCGTCATCGACGACGAGTATGTGGGATGCGCTCATGGAGTGTCCTGGCTGGGCGGTTCGCCGTCGCGCCAACCCTAAGGGGGGGCGGGAGTGCCGGTGTCTTGGGTGTCGCTTGCGGCGTCAGGCCGAGCGGGTATTCGGAAGGTGATGAAGGCGCCGCCGCCCTCGCGTGCCTCGGCGCGGATTATACCGCCGTGTTCCTCGATGATTTTCTTGACGATGGCCAAGCCGAGCCCGGTTCCCTTGGCTTTATTGGTGACATAGGGCTCGAACAGGCGCGGCATCAGGTCGGGGTCGATTCCCGGACCGTTATCGGCGAACCCGACCTGGACCTGCAGACGTCCCTTGCCGCGGATCAGCCGGGTACTGATCTCGACAACCGCATCCGGCTGACCATCCGTCGCATCGAAGGCGTTGGCGAGCAGGTTGTGCATCACCTGGCGAAGGCGGTCGGCATCGGCGGTGACCATGGGCAGGTTCTCGCCCAGGTCCAGGTGAACCTGGGCGTTGTCATGGCCCGGTCCGTACATGGCGGTGAGGTCTTCCACCAGCACGTTGAGATCCAACGGAAACAGTTCCAGCTTCGGTGGCCGGGCGTATTGGTTGAAGGCGTTGACCATGGCCTTCATGGCCTCCACCTGCTGCACGATGGTCTTGGTGCTGCGATCGAACACCTCGGCCTGTTTGCCTTCGAGACTGCCCAGGCATTTGTGGCGAAGTCGTTCCGCCGACAACTGAATGGGGGTGAGCGGGTTCTTGATCTCGTGGGCCATGCGCCGGGCCACTTCCGCCCAGGCGGCGTCACGCTGGGCCTGGACAATGGTGGTGACATCATCGAAGACCACCACGTAGCCTTCGGCCCGGCCACCTTCTCCCGCCAGGCGGGCACCACGGCTGAGCAGGACCAGTCGGTGACCTTCGGTGTCCAATTCGATTTCCGCCCGCCATTCCTCGCGACCGGTGGCGATGGCCTCCTCCACCCGGTCGATGAAAGTGGGCATGGGGCTGCCGGCGTCCTTGAGCGCGGACAGCGGCCAGCCGACGAAGCGGCTCAGGTCGGGCCCGAGGATGCCGCTGGCCGCTGCATTGACCATGCGTACGACGCGCGCGCCATCGAGGCTGATAACCCCGGATGACAGGCGGGCCAGCAGCGCCTCGAGGTAGGCACGCTGTGCCTCCGCCTCGCGCTGGGAGCGGGCCGCGCTGTCGCGTGCCAGCGCGATGTTCAGTGTCATGGAGTTGAACGACTGGACCAGCTGTCCCAGTTCGTCGTCGCCTGGCAGCGGCAGCCGTTTGCTGTAGTCACCACCGGCCACCGCCCGGGTGCCCTCGGCCAGGTGCTGGATGGGCGCGGCCAGGCGACGGGAGGCGAAAAACGCCGCCCAGACGGCGAAGGCCAGGGAAAGCAGCAGAACCAGGGACAAGGTCAGTGTGAAGGTGAACTTCAGGGGGGTGCGCAGGTAGGCCAGTTCCTTGTAGCCGGTTATTGCCTCTTCCACGTTGGCGGCATAGTCGCTGACGTGTTTCGGCATGGGGTAGATGGCCTGCAGGATGCGGAAGCCCCCGCCGTGGGGAACGGCCACCGCAATGCGTGCGTTGAGGGCGTCGCCCTTGACCGGGTCGAGGGCGGCATAGTCCTGACCGGAACGCACCTGGGCGATGACGGTCTCGTCGGGCTGGTCGGGGACCACCTGGGCGCGTTCGGCACTGGCGAAGCCCACGATGGTGCCGTTCTGCGCGATGAGCGTGACCTCCCGGGCCCCGGTCCGGTCGCGGATCTCATCCAGAACCAGGCCCGCCAGGGCATCGGTCTCCGCGGTCAGCGAGCTGCTTTCACGCGACAGCTCCCTCAGTAGTTCGCGCATACGGAGCTCCAGGGAGGAGCGGCTCAGTTCCAGCGCGTCTTTCAGTGCATTCTCGATCCGTACGTCGAACCAGCTCTCGATCCCTTCGTGCAGGAACTGCAGGGAGTAGTAATAGACACCGCTCACCGGGGTAATGGACAGGAACACGAACATCACCACCAGGCGCAGGCGCAGGTGGGAGCCGATGACTTTGGCGCGGTACTGCCGGATCAGGCTTACCACGTTGGCGACGATCAAACCGGTGAGCAGGACCAGCCCCGCCACGTTGAGTACCAGCAGCAGGGTGTACAGGCTGCCGAACAGGGCGGTGTTCTCGGTTGCGACCCCGAGCAGGTAGAACGACAGGCCGAGCAGACCCAGCCCGATCAATGGCCACAGGCCGATGGCGTCACTGCGTATGGTCTGGCGCGCGCGGCGGCCCTTTGTGGCCTGTTGTTTTACGGGGTCAGTGGCCATTTGAACCAGGGGCTGACCAACTGCCAGTCTTTGGAGAAGCGGGCGGGAACCTGCAGGGGGGAGGGCAGCGCGTCGAGGTCCAGGCCCAGACGTAACCGAACCCCGTAACGCAGGCCCCGGTACAGGCCGCCGCGACGCATTAGGGGTTCCGCCTTGAGGTTGGCCATGGCGCCAATGGCGCTGCTGAGCGTGTGATGGGCGGAGGTCTCGTCGTTTTCCAGCCGGGTGAGCAGGTAGGTGCGGCTGAGAGTGTGGTAACGCAGACGGAAGGCCCGGTCGCGGCTGCGTATGACGCGGTCCCAGAACACCGGGCGTTTTTCCACCACTTCGAGTTCGAGATTGAATTCCAGGGGGACGCCGCTGTTGAGCGCTTCGAGAACGCCCTCGGTCAGGGCCACGTCGATACGTGCGTCCAGCAGGTAGGAGTCATCCTTGAGGTAGACCCGGCTGTCGAGCAGTTGGAAGTCCGTGGCCTTCGCCGCAACGGGGCCGCTGACCAACAGCCAGGCCAGAAGTGCGGTGGTGATGAGCAGCAGGCGCGACATGGTGCGGGCGATGACGTGATCGGGTTGCGACCGGGAGGGGCGGTGCCCCGTCAGACTTTCTCGAAGGCAGCGTAATAGAAGCCATCCATGTCGTCATCACCGGGCAGGATCTGCCGACCCGGGCCGCGGGCCACACCCCAGGTGCCCGGCAACTCCAGGGGGCGGGCCGTGTCGACCTGCGCCGCGAATGCGGCGGCGATTGCCGCGTTTTCGGAATCCAGCACGGAACAGGTGGCGTACAGCAGCCGGCCACCCGGTTTGAGCAGGGGCCACAACGCACGGATCATGCGTGCCTGTCCCTCCGCCAGTTGCGCGATATCCGATTCCCGGCGCAGGAGCTTGATGTCCGGATGGCGACGGATCACGCCGGTCGCGGAACAGGGAGCATCGAGAAGGATGCGGTCAAACGGTTCGCCGTCCCACCAGTGTTCCGGAGACCCCGCGTCACCGACGGCGACCGCCGCGGACCAGCCGGAGCGTTCCAGGTTTTCCTCGACCCGTTCCAGGCGATTTGCCGAGGAATCGAGGCAGAGCAGATCCAGGGCGCCGGCGGCCTGCTCGAGCAGGTGTATGGACTTGCCGCCCGGTGCGGCGCAGGCGTCCAGAACCCGTTCACCGGCTTGTGGGTCAAGCAGGGGCGCGGCGAGTTGAGCCGCGGCATCCTGCACGGAAACCGCCCCGTCCTCGAAACCGGGTAGAACCTGCGGCGCGACCGGTTCCTCCAGCACCACCGCGCTGGCCGAGACCGGGTGTGGGTGCGCGGCGAGGCCCTGTTCGGACAATAGCGCCAGGTAGGCATCGCGGGGGCTGATGTGGGTGTTGACGCGCAACACCATGGGGGCCTGCCGGTTATTGGCGTCGGCCAGGGCGTCGTGCTGCTCAGGCCAGTCCGCGAGCAGCCGGGACCACAGCCAGGCGGGATGGGCGTGGGCATCGGCGGGGTTCGCGTCGACGCTTGCGATGAGGTCGTCCTGTTCCCGTTGAAAACGGCGCAACGTGGCATTGAGCAGGGAGGAGGCCCAGTTCTTGCCGAGTTGTCGCGATGCCGCCACCGTTTCGCCCACGGCGGCGTGGGGTGCGATACGCATCCCTGTAAGTTGGTGCAGGCCCAGCAGCAGGAGGGCGTGTACATCCGCGTCGCGGCTTTTGAACGGTTTGCGCAACAGCTGGCGGGCGATGGCATCCAGGCGGGCGTGGAAGCGCAGCGTGCCGTAGCACAGGGCGCGCATGAGAGACAGGTCAGCGGGGCTAAGCCCGGCGCCGTAGCGTGTCCCGGCGCTGGCCAGCGCATCGTCCAGGGAGCGGCCCCGGCCCATGACTTCCGCCAACACACGGGCCGCGGCCGCGCGTGCGCTGTATCGGGATTTCGCCATGGGAGGCGGTCAGCCCAGGACGGTGTCTTCAACGCCGTAGGCGTTGAGGAAGGAGGCCGCGTCGGTGCTTTTCTTACCGGGCAGCTGCAATCGGGTGATGTTGAGCACACCGCTGCCGCAGGCAACCCGGATGCCTCCCTTGTCGCCGCCTATCACACGGCCGGGCTCAACCCCGGAATCGCCCTGTTCGCCGACCGGTTCGGCACTGGCCTCCCATATGCGCAAGGCCTTGCCCCGGTAGCTTGTCTGGCAGACCGGCCAGGGGTTGAAGGCCCGGATCAGCCGCTCCAGCTCGTCGGCACTTCGGCGCCAATCGACAAGGGCCTCGGCTTTGTCCAGTTTGCGTGCGTAGGTCGCAAGCGAATCATCCTGTGCCATCGGTGTGGTGGTTCCCGCGCCGATGTCGGGCAGGGTCTCCATGAGTGCACGGGCGCCAAGGTCCATGAGCGTGTCGTGCAGGCTGCCGCCGGTGTCGGAGGGGCGTATCGGGCAACTCAGTGCGTGCAGCATGGCGCCGGTATCCAGGCCTTCGTCCATCTGCATGATGGTGATGCCCGTTTGCTCATCACCCGCCGCGATCGCGCGCTGTATGGGCGCGGCGCCCCGCCAGCGTGGCAGGAGGGAGGCGTGGATATTGACGCAGCCCAGGCGCGGCGCATCGAGCACCGCCTTGGGAAGGATCAGGCCGTAGGCGGCCACGACCATGAGATCGGCGTTCAGGGCCTCCAGTTCAGCCTGCTCTTGCGCGCCCCGCAGGGATTTCGGCTGCCGGACCTCGATCCCAAGGTCGAGTGCCGCTGCCTTCACCGGCGAGGGCGTGAGTTTGCGGCCGCGTCCGGACGGGCGGTCGGGCTGTGTGTACACGGCGATCACGTCGTGACCGGCCTCGGCCAGAGCGCGTAGCGGAGGTACGGCGAAATCGGGCGTACCCGCGTAGATGATGCGCAGGGCGCCATTCATGGTTGGGAAATCCGTACGGGAAAGGGGGGCTCAGAGCGCGGCGCTGTCGGCCTGTTCCTGGCTGTTGGTGCGGCGTGCCTTGGCCAACTTCTTGCGGATGCGCTGGCGCTTGATCTCGGAGATGCGATCCACGAACAGTTTGCCGTCCAGGTGGTCGCATTCGTGCTGGATACACACGGCGAGCAGTCCGCCGGTGGAGATCTCGAACCGCTCACCGTCGCGATTGAGCGCACTGATCTTGATGTGTTCGGCACGTTTGACCTTCTCCGTCGCGCCGGGGACCGAGAGGCAGCCTTCCTCCATTTCCTCGATACCCTCTTTCTCGGTGATTTCCGGGTTGATCAGTACCAGGGGCTCGCTGCGGTCTTCGGTGAGGTCTATAACCACGATGCGTTGATGCACATTCACCTGGGTAGCCGCCAAGCCGATGCCCTGGGACGCGTACATGGTCTCGAACATGTCGTCCACGAGGCGGCGGGTGGCATCGTCGACTGTTTCGACGGGTTTTGCCTTGGTGCGCAGACGCGCATCCGGGAATTTCAGGATTTCGAGCTGTGCCATTACAGTTGCGGGGTATGTGAGTGACCGTGTGTCACTGACACGTGATAGTAGCGAATGGTTTTCACATACTGCCACAGCAGCCGGTGGAAGCCTGCCCAGCAACATCGGTGTTTTGTGGCGCGTGGCCTGATCTGACGTCGCCGCCAAGGGGAGCGAGGCATGAATTTCTGTACCTGGTGGGGCGTGCTCCCGGGGTCTGGTGAACGGGCAGGGGGGGGGAGCGTCCCGACTATCGCGTTCACGCTTGCCCTGGCCCTGCTTGCGCCGACGGGGGCGATGGCCGGTTCCCATGGTGGCGCGTCGATGGCGGCCGCTGATGCCGGGGCGCAAAGCGGTGCTCCGGCCGCCCTGCTCAAGAATGGACATCCCCAGCGCTATATCGTGCGCAAGGGCGACACGTTGTGGGACATCGCGGGGTACTTCCTCAATTCGCCGTGGCGTTGGAAGGAAATCTGGGAGTCCAACCCGGCCATATCCAACCCGGATCTGATCTACCCCGGCGATATTCTGGTGTTGGTTCACGATGCCAATGGGCGACCCCACTTGCAGTTGACCCGGGGTGGGCGGCCGACGGTGAAGTTGTCCCCCAATGCCCGCGCCCGTGAACTGACTCCTCCGGTGCCCACGGTGCCTTTGTCGCACCTGCGGCGGTTTTTCGATTACGCCCGCGTGGTCACCGCACAGGATGTGGAGCAGTCCGCTTACGTGGTTGCCATGGGTGAGGGTAGGACGTTGGCGGGCATCACAGGCGATGTGTTTTATGCCCGCGGCATCACGGATGCCAATCAGCGCCGCTACGAGGTATACAAGGATAGCCAGAATTACAGCGATCCGATCACCGGCGAGTTCCTGGGGCGCGAGGTGATTCGCGTCGCGGGCGCGCGTCTGGAGCGCATCGGGGACCCGGCCACACTGGAGATCACCAAGGCCTCGCGGCCTGTGCAGGTTGGCTCCCTGGTGATGGCGCCGGATGACCGCGGAGATTCATGGACCTTCGTGCCGGAGCCCGCGCCGCAGGGCATGACCGCCCGCATCGCGGCCTTGCGCGATGCCGTCGGATACGTGGGCCAGTACCAGGTGGTGGTGCTCAATCGCGGTCGTGCCGATGGTCTGCGTTCGGGGCTGGTCTTCGCGTCACAATCCGCTGGCGATGTCATCGACGACCCGGTGAAGTCCAGATCACTGGAGACCCTGCCGCTGGAGAATCCTGATTGGGCCTGGGAGGAAGATGGTTTTGAAAAAGCCGCCGCCACCACGACACAGACCCTGGCACAGACCCTTCCGCCCGAGCTCAAGCTCCCTGATGAGGAGTCGGGGATCATGTTGGTATTCCGTACTTTCGAACGGGTGAGCTACGCGGTGGTCATGAAGGCTTTGCGTGGTCTCAAGGTGGGCGACCGGGTGACGCGTCCCCGCGACGGAGGCGGCTGATCCGGATGCCCATGAAAACGCAGGGAACGCGTGAAACACGGGCCAGACTGGCCGCATGGCGGTGCCGGGGTGTGGGCGGAGGCGTGCTCGCCCGCCTGGTCGCCCGCTTCGGAGGTGTCGCCGAGAGTTTCGAGGCCAAAGCGGTTGACCGACGGGCGGCCGGTGTCAGTGAGGCGGTGGCCCAGGCCCTCGAACGGCCCGACTGGGACGGAGCGGATGCCGATTTGCGTTGGTTGGAAGCGGACGGTCATCACCTCGTTCATTTCGACGATGCCGACTTCCCTCCGATGCTGGCGGATATTCACGGGCCGCCCGGTCTGTTGTTCGTCAACGGCGAGCGTGGCTGTATCGGGCGCATGCAAGTGGCGGTTGTTGGCAGTCGTCATCCCACGGCGGGGGGGCGGGAGACCGCGGAATCGTTCGCACGTCATCTCGCGCGCACGGGCCTGGTGGTGACCAGCGGCCTGGCGGCGGGTATCGATGCGGCGGCCCACAGGGGTGCCTTGGCGGGTGCCGAGGAGCGTGCGTGCGCCGAGGCCGATACCGCCCCGGGTGAAGCGGTCCGCGGTGTGACTGTCGCGGTTACCGGCCATGGTCCCGACCGCATCTATCCCGCATCCAATCGGGCATTGGCCGAGCGCATCGTTGACGCGGGGGCCATCGTGACTGAGTTCCCCACCGGGGTCGGGCCGCGGCCGGAGCATTTCCCACGTCGCAACCGCATCATTGCCGGCCTCAGTCTTGGCACCCTGGTTGTCGAGGCCGCCACGCGAAGCGGTTCTCTGATCACGGCCCGCATGGCCATGGAATCGGGGCGGGAGGTGTTTGCCATTCCCGGTTCGATCCACAACCCGCTCGCGCGGGGCTGCCACGCCTTGATCCGGGATGGCGCGAAGCTGGTGGAGACGGCGGATGACATTTTGGAGGAGCTTGGGGCGCTGCTGCTGGAAGCCAGGATTTCCGGGCCCGATAAGCCACACACGGACGATGCCGGGCCGGTTGAAGGGGCGCCCGATGGTGAGTATCAGCGGCTCCTCGATGCCATGGGATACGACCCGGTAAGCGTCGATACGGTGGTTGAGCGCAGCGGATTGACCGCGAATGAGGTTTCCTCCATGCTGCTTTTACTCGAGCTTCAAGGTCATGTGGAAGCACATCCGGGAGCCCGATATGCCCGTGTCACTGACGCGGGAACGCCCCCCACCGCCTGAGCCTCCGAGCCCCCAGCGGCCGCGGTTGTCAACGGTGCAACATGAGTCCCCCACTCATGAAAGAAAACGTCATTGACGTCCTCCGTTATCTTTTCGAGCAATACATGGACGAGGAAGCCGAAATGCATGCGGATCGCGACGCGCTCACCGCCGACCTGTCCCAGGCGGGTTTCTCCCAGAGTGAGATCGCCAAGGCATTGAAATGGCTCGAGGATTTGTCTGAGCGCCATGACCAGCATGAGTTCGCCACTCATGTCGGGCCGTCCATCCGCGTCTACACGGAAGACGAGATGGATCGTATCGACGTGGAGGCGCGCGGCCTGCTCATGTTCCTGGAGCAGTGCGGCATCCTGGACAGCCTCAACCGCGAGGTGGTGATCGACCGGATCATGGCCCTCGATGCGGAGGATATCGACCTTGAGGAGCTCAAATGGGTCGTGCTCATGGTGTTGTTCAATCAGCCCGAGCAGGATGATTCCTTCATGCGCATGGAGGATTTCATTTTCGACGGCTATGGGGCTGACTTGCACTGATCCCGGAAACAGTCGGGCTTGTGGCCCGTGGTGATCCAGGGGTATATGTGAAAAAGGGGTGGCACACGGCCACCTCGCCGAACGTCATCGGCGGCGGGTTCTCCCGCCGCTTTTGTTTTGCCTGAAATACGTCGCGCTGACCCGATCCGGGCCGCGCGGCCCAAGAAGCGAGTTCCACGTCTCCAGCCATGGCCAGCAACCTGCTGATCGTCGAATCCCCCGCGAAGTCGCGCACCATCAAGAAATACCTGGGCCCCGATTACGAGGTCCTGGCCACCTACGGACATGTGCGCGACCTGGTGCCCAAGGAGGGCGCGGTCGACCCGGACAGCGACTTCAGCATGAAGTACGCGGTGATCGACAAGAACGAGAAACATGTCCAGGCCATCGTCAAGGCTGTGCGCCAGGCCGATACCCTGTTGCTGGCAACTGACCCGGATCGCGAAGGTGAGGCCATCTCATGGCATGTCTACGAGTTGCTCAAGGCACGCCGGGCACTCAAGGACAAGACCGTCCGGCGGGTGGTCTTTCACGAGATCACCAAGCGCGCGGTTCAGGATGCCGTTGCCCACCCGCGCGAGCTTTCCATGGACCTGATCAATGCCCAGCAGGCGCGTCGCGCCCTGGATTACCTGGTCGGTTTCAACCTGTCTCCGCTGCTCTGGCGCAAGGTACGTCGCGGCCTGTCCGCGGGGCGGGTACAGAGCCCCGCGTTGCGCATGATCGTGGAGCGCGAGGAGGAGATCGAGAAATTCGTCCCGCGCGAATACTGGACCATCGAAGCCGACTGTGAGCGCGACGACCAAGGCTTCGTGGCCCGTCTGGCGCGGCTGGGCGGTGAGAAGGTGGAGCAGTTCACCATCACCGACGAGACCCGTGCCGCCCAGGTGAAAGAACTGCTGGAGGAGGCGAGCAAAGGTGAGCTCACCGTTGCAAAGGTCGAGCGCAAGCAGCGCAAACGCAACCCGGCCGCACCGTTCACCACCTCCACCCTGCAACAGGAGGCCGTGCGCAAACTCGGTTTCACCGCCCAGCGCACCATGCGCGTGGCCCAGCAGCTCTACGAGGGGGTGAATATCGGGACGGGGTCGGTGGGTCTGATCACCTATATGCGTACTGACTCCGTGACCCTGTCCAACGATGCCATCGCCGAGCTTCGTGGTTTTATCGCCGAGCGCTACGGCGCGGATAACGTGCCCGACAGCCCGCGTGTCTATTCGAACAAGGCCAAGAACGCCCAAGAGGCCCACGAGGCCGTGCGTCCCACCTCGGCCGCGCGCACGCCGGAGGAGCTCAAGCCTTTCCTGGATGCCGACCAGCTCAAGCTCTACAGCCTGATCTGGAAGCGCACGGTGGCCTGCCAGATGATCCACGCGACCATCAACCAGGTGGCCGTGGATTTCGGCTGTGGCGAAGGCAACGTGCTGCGTGCCAACGGCTCCACTATCGCCAACCCCGGATTCATGCAGGTCTACATGGAGGGGCGCGACGATGCCAAGGCTGATAGCGACGAGAAGATGCTTCCGCCCATGGAGGAGGGTGACACGGTCAAGCTGATCGAGATCCGCGGCGATCAGCATTTCACCGAGCCGCCACCGCGCTACACGGAGGCCTCCCTGGTGCGCACCCTCGAGGAGTACGGCATTGGCCGCCCCTCCACCTATGCCAGCATCATCTCCACCCTGCTCAACCGTGAGTATGTGGAGTTGGAGCGCAAACGCTTCACGCCCACGGACGTGGGCCGGATCGTGAGCAAGTTCCTGACGCAGCATTTCACCCAGTACGTGGATTACGACTTCACGGCGCGGCTGGAGGACGAGCTCGATGCCGTGTCCAGGGGTGATGAGGACTGGGTTCCGCTGATGAAGCAGTTCTGGGAAGGCTTCAGCAAGCAGATCGAAGACAAGCAGGATATCGACCGCGACGAGGTGGCCCAGGCGCGCCCCCTTGGTACCGACCCGGCCACCGGCAAACCCGTCACTGTGCGCATGGGACGCTATGGGCCATTCGTGCAGATCGGCACCCGTGATGACGAGGACAAACCCAAATTCGCAGGTCTGCGTCCCGGCCAGCGCATGGACTCCATCACCATGGAGGAGGCGATGGAGCTGTTCAAATTGCCCCGGGACATGGGTGAGACGCCCGAGGGCGAGCCCATGCTGGTCAATATCGGCCGCTTCGGGCCATTCGTGAAGTTCGGCTCCAAGTACGCGAGCCTCGGCAAGGATGATGATCCGTACACCATCACCCCGGAGCGGGCCCTGGAGATTGTCGCCGCGAAGAAGGAGTTCGAGGCCAACCGCATCATCCAGACCTTCGAGGGTTCGGATATCCAGGTGCTGCGTGGGCGTTACGGGCCCTACATCACCGATGGCAAGAAGAACGCCAAGATCCCCAAGGACAAGGAACCCAAGGACCTGACCCTTGCCGAGTGCGAGAAACTCATCGCCGAGGCTCCGGAGCGCAAGGGCCGGGGTACCAAGAAGAAGGCGGCCACGAAAAAAACCACTACCAAGAAGGCCACCACCAAGAAAAAGATGACGGCGAAGAAGAAAATGGCCGCGACCAAGAAGAAGGTGGCGACCAAGAAGAAGTCATCCTGATTGCGCTCAACCCCGGCCGTGTCCTGAACCGTGAGCGAACAGCCGCCTCCCGCCTGGAAGATCATGCCCGCCGTGCGCGCACTGCGCGCCCGGGGGCTGATCGCCTACCCCACCGAGGCCGTGTTCGGTTTGGGTTGTGACCCGAACGACGAGGCCGCCGTCCTGCGCCTGCTGGCCGCCAAGCACAGGCGTGTCGAAAAAGGCCTGATCCTGGCTGCCGCCGATCTGGACCAGCTGCTTCCGTACATCACGCCCCTGGATGCCGTCCGGACCGAGCGGTTGCGCGATACCTGGCCCGGGCCCGTCACCTGGCTTGTTCCCGCCAGCGACCGTTGTCCGACCTGGATCAGGGGGCGCCACAGTGCCGTGGCGGTCCGGGTCAGTGCACACCCGGTGGTCCGCGATCTCTGCCGTCGTTTTGGAGGTCCGATCGTATCCACCAGCGCCAATCGGGCCGGCAGGGAGCCGGCTCGGGATGCGCGCTCCGTGCGGCGCGCCTTCGGGCCGGTGCTCGACGCCATCGTCAACGCACCGGTGGGTGGGGCTGAGAAGCCCAGCGAAATCCGTGACCTGGCCAGTGGTCGGATCATTCGAGCGGGTTGACACGTTTTCCCTGTTCGCGCGTTAAACTCATCCGCAAAAAAGACGGGGTGAGACCATGGCGCGCGCACCGGATTACCGACAGGCGGGAACGACACGATTGTGGCTCAAGGCGCTGTCCGCTCTTCTCGTCATGGGCGTGGCAACGGGGGCTTTGTACCTGGGTGTTCCGTCGGAGGCCCTGCCGCTATACGCGAGTGTCGCCGGTTTCATCGTTTCGCTGATCGGCATCCAATACGGCCTCTACCTGCGCTCCATGCGCCTGCTGCGTCCCTCGGGGTGGCTGGCACTGGCGGGCTTGTTGCTCGCCTTCGTGTGGGCGAGTTGGCAGATGGCGGATATCTTCAAAACCAACCCCCGGTCCTGGCAGCAGTTCATGGACCCGCCGAGCACGCTTGGCCCCCCTGGAGCTTCCTATGAGTAAACCCAGCACCGACGCCGTCAAGGCTTATCTCCTCAGCCTGCAGGATAGAATCTGCGACGGCCTGGAGGACATTGATGGGGGGGTGGGCTTTCGCGAAGACTCCTGGGAACGCCCGGGTGGTGGCGGAGGGCGTTCGCGCGTTCTGGAGGAGGGCGCCGTCATCGAGAAAGGGGGGGTGAACTTCAGCCATGTGCACGGTGACAGCCTCCCGCCCTCGGCGACGGCGCAAAGACCGGAACTGGCCGGGCGCGGGTTCGAGGCCCTTGGCGTCTCCTTGGTGATTCACCCGCGTAATCCCTACGTTCCCACCTCCCATGCCAACGTGCGGTTCTTTATCGCGGAGAAGCCGGGCGCGGAACCCGTCTGGTGGTTTGGTGGCGGCTATGACCTCACCCCCTACTACGGCTTCGACGAGGATGCCGTTCATTGGCACCGAACGGCACGCGCGGCCTGCGCGCCCTTCGGTGCGGAGATATATCCCCGATTCAAACGCTGGTGTGATGACTATTTCCATCTGAAGCACCGAGATGAGCCACGTGGTGTCGGAGGCCTTTTCTTCGACGATCTCAATGACCTGGGCTTTGATCAGAGCTTCGCGTTCATGCAGGCCGTGGGTAACAGTTACCTCGACGCCTATCTGCCCATCATCGAGCGTCGCAAGGAGCACCCCTATGAACAGCGCCAACGGGACTTCCAGCTCTACCGCCGTGGCCGCTACGTGGAATTCAACCTCGTCTACGACCGGGGCACCCTGTTCGGTCTGCAATCGGGCGGACGTACCGAATCCATACTCATGTCGCTGCCTCCCATGGTCAGTTGGCGCTACGACTGGCATCCGGAACCGGGTAGCGAGGAGGCCCGTCTCTACGACCGTTACCTCGTCCCGCGCGATTGGGCGAACGAGGACCGTTAGTCCAGTGGACTGACGCAGCCGAGTGAGCGCGGTGACAGGATGTCACCGCCGGGGTTGTCGGAGCTTCGGCGTCCGGGCCAGGGATGGCGGCTCCGGCCCCATCGAAGGCACGAACGGCTGAAGCAGCCGAGCGAGCCCTGACAGGATGTCATCGCCGGGGGTTGTCCGAACCCTTGTGGTGCGAGCGTTGCAAAAAAAAACCCCCGGACATTGCCGGGGGCCTCAGTGCGCCTGGTGGCGTCAGAGGAAGCGGATTGCTCCGCTTGACTTAAGCACCGGTCCGGAGACCGGCTTTGCACGCTCACTGGAGATGCTTCCATGATCCGTGCCAAACCCAGGCGCCAGGGTTTGTTCCGCTCTCATTGCTTTCCAACTCACTGATTAAACTGAATATGTTCGCTGGGGGTGGTGGCCCTGGATCCGGTGTGGATCGAAACCTCGTCGCAAACAGGTCTGAAACCGTCGGCAATTACAGACAGTTCTCCCGGTCGCGGTCGCCCTGCCTTGTTCAAACGGGTCAGTCGCTGAGCATGGTTCGTGAATCGCGCCGAAAGTGGTACGACCCGCGGATTTCAAGGTGTGCGTTAATGTCTGTGATTGCAGACATGCACTCAGGCGGGGCAATGGGTTTCGATGAACTCGCGCAGGAATGCCAGAGGTTTGGTGCCTGAGAAGCGGCCCTGTTCGACCCCGTCGCGGAAGAGGATCACGGTTGGAAAGCCCTTCAGCGCGTACATACCGGCAAGGCGCATGTTGTCGCCCGCATCCACTTCCACCTTGGCCAGGTCGACGCAGTGTCCGTACTCGCTCATGACCTGGTCCAGAAGCGGCGCGAGATGGATACATGGCGCACACCAGTCCGCCCAGAAATCCACCATTACGGGTTTGCTGTGCGAGGCATGCAGTACGCGTTGCTCGAATTCGTCCTCATCGACGGCGAATCCAAAGGCCGAATCGCTCATGGGAGATCGTTGTTTTCGGGGAAATGGGGCGCGGGAGTATAGCCTTGGCGGCTCCCGTAATTGGGCTGAAGCTTGTCAGTGGTTCGCGGCTTTGCTATAAAGCGCGCCCTTTCCCCGCTGCTCACCCGAGCCGCGGGGCCGAATATCAGCCAACAGACTGAACGCAAGCGGAGTTCACAATGTCCCGTGTCTGCCAGGTGACCGGCAAGCGCCCCATGTCCGGAAACAACGTTTCCCACTCGCACATCAAAACGCGCCGCCGTTTTCTGCCCAATCTGCACAGTCGCCGCTTCTGGGTGGCCAGCGAGAACCGTTGGGTCTCCCTGCGTGTGTCCACCAAGGGCCTGCGCATCATCGACAAGAAGGGCATCGACGCGGTTCTCAGCGACATGCGCGCCCGTGGCGAAAAGGTCTGAGGTAAACGACTATGCGTGACAAGATCAAACTGGTCTCCACCGCCGGTACCGGCCACTTCTACACCACCACCAAGAACAAGCGCACCACGCCCGACAAGCTGGTCATGAAGAAGTTCGACCCCAAGGTGCGTAAGCACGTGGAGTACAAGGAAGCCAAGATCAAGTAAGGCTTTGCTTCAGGGCCGCGCCGTTCCGCTGCGGTTGTGCCCAACACCCCGAGAAACCCGCCTCCTGGCGGGTTTCTTCGTTTGTGGCGGGGTTTGTGGCGGGGTTTGTGGCGGGGTTTGTTTCCGGATCAGGACGTCGGCTCAGCGATCTTCAGGCTGTAGCCCCGAAGGCGAAGGCTGAATTGTTCCAGTGCCTCGATACCACTGGCCTCGGCCTGGTTGCACCAGTCCTGTAGTGCGCGGCGCAGGGTTTCATGACCGCTGGCCGTGCGTTTCCAGACTTCCTGCAGGCGGGCCCGGTACTCGTACACCGTCTTGAGGTCGCGACATTGGGTCAGCAGGTTCTGCAATGTGCTGTGCTCGCGCTCACCGATACGCTCCGGGTCACGCCGTAGCCATCGCTTGAGCAGTCGCGGGCGCCAACCCGCAAGGGCGCTGCCGGCGTGCGCCTGTTCCGCGCGCAGCACCGGCACGATGACCTGGTGGAAATAGTCCGACATCACGTGCAGGCGGTTAAGGAACACCGCCTTCACCGTGTTCACGTCGATGCTGGTCTTGCCGGGTATCACCAGGGGCCGGGGCGCGAGTTTTTTCACGCGGGCCAGGCCCAGCGCACTGAACAGTCGGATGTACAACCACCCGATATCGAACTCCCACGGTTTGCTCGACAGACGGGCGGAGCTGGGGAACGCGTGGTGGTTGTTATGCAGCTCCTCACCGCCGATGAGGATGCCCCAGGGGGCGATGTTGGTGGCCCCGTCATCGCATTCGTAGTTGCGGTAGCCCCACCAATGGGCCACACCATTGATCACGCCTGCCGCGAAGAACGGTATCCAGATCATCTGTACGGCCCAGACGGTCAACCCGATGGGCCCGAACAGGGCCAGGTCCACTGCCAGCATCAGAACGATGCCCGCGATGCTGTGCCGATAGACCGTGCGCTCCATCCAGTCGTCGGGGGTGCCATGGCCGTAGCGGGCAAGAACAGCGGGGTCGTTTGCGCTGGACCGATACAGCTCGGCCCCCCGCCAAAGCACGGTCGACAGCCCCTCAACCCTGGGGCTGTGCGGGTCGCCGGGTTGGTCGGAGAAGGCGTGATGTTTGCGATGGGTCGCAACCCACTCGATGGTCCGCATGCCGGTGGTCAGCCACAGCCAGAGCCGGAAGAAATGACTGATCAGCGGATGGAGTTGGACCGCGCGGTGAGCCTGTGAGCGATGGAGATAGATGGTCACCGCGGCAATGGTGATGTGGGTGAACAACAGGGTGAGACCCGCAATGCCCCACCAGGGGAGGTCGAGGAGACCGTTCATATGACTACTTCCCGGCGTCGTCGCCGTCAGATTCGTATCGTGCCCTGCCTGGCCGGATTCAACGTTCCGTCGTACAGATTCCCGCCCTGGAATAGTGGTGCACCAGGCTGGTCGTGGCGGTGCTCCAGTCATCCTGCGCCGCTTGGCGGAACAGCAGCACGTCTTCGTACCACGGGGCTTTTGAGTCTTCACAGCCCCATGACCAATGGTGCAGGGCGGGGAGCAGGACCGCCGCGCGCTGGCCCATTGCACCGGCCAGGTGCGCGGCCGGGGCATCGGCGGAGATCAGAAGGTCCGCGGCCGCGATGATGGCTGCCAGATCCTCGAAGCTCTGCATCTCAGCGCTGATGTCGAGCAGGTCCATGGGTACCGGTGGTTCGCCTGCGAGGCTCTGAAGGGCCAGAAAACGACAACCCTTGAGCTGCACCAGGGGCGCCAGGGTGCGCAGCGGGAATGACCCGCCGCTGGCCTCGCCGCGCCACGCCAAAAGCACCACCGGGCTGCTGTCATGGGCAAATCGTGCTTTCCAGTGTGCCGTGCGTTCCTCGTCCGCGGTCAGAAACGGTGTTGGCTCCGGAGTGGCGCGCAGAATGGCAGGCAGCATTTCCATGGTGGCGAGCAGATCAGCATCCACGGTGTGGGTGTGGTCTACCACGCTGGCCCTGCCCTCCAAGCGGGGTGCCAGGAAGGGCACCAGGTCAGCGTGGCATTGGAGGGTCACCGGGCCGGTGAGTTCACTGGCCATCTCCAGATGACGTACCCAGCGCAGGGTTTCCGACACCGAACCACGGCCATCGACGAGCAGGTGTTTGCGTAGGGCCTGACGCCCGTCCCACAGGGGTTGCGTTGACTGGGACCGCGGATAGGACTGGAGGAACTCCGGCCAGGCCTTGTCGTACTGCCCCATCATCAGGCGCAGCCGAGAGCGTGCCCAGTGGGCGTCATCGAGATCCGGATGCTTGCGCACCAGGGCATTGAGGGCATTGAGCGCACCCGCCGCGTTACCCAGTGCCAGGTTGGCCTGGGAAAGGATGAGGCGCGCCTCGCTGTTGGAGCGGTCCAGGGCCAGTGCCTCTTCGCTGCTGAAGGCGGCGCAACCGTAGCGACTGCGGGCCAGCTGGATTCGGGCCAGGTGCAGCCAGGCACGCACGTCGCGGGGGCGGGCGTCGGTGACCTGTTCAAAGGCGGCCTCGGCTTCAGCGAGCAGCCCCATCTCGGCGTACGCGTTGCCGAGGTTGAAGTGGATGTCCGGTTCGTCGGGGCGCAGCCGCAGGGCGACGTGGTAGGTGCGTACCGCGATGGCCGGTTTTCCCGCTGAACATTGCGCCGAACCCAGGTTGAGGTGGTAGCGCCAGTTGCCCGGTTTGAGGATAGCGGCACGGCCCAGGCAGCGAACGGCCTTGTCCGTATTTCCCATGGCGAGTTGGCTGAGGCCGAGCAGCGCCCAGGCCTGGGCGTCATTGGCATCTTCGCGGATGCGCTGCTCACAAAGCGCCGAGGCCTGCTCGTGCCCGCCGGATTCGTAAAGGTCCAGGGCTTCGCGCAGGCCCCGGGCTTCGCGCAGGCCCCGGGCTTCGTGCAGGGGGGCGTCGTCCACTGTACTCATGATGCGATGTCCCGAAGCAGGATCAGATTGCCGACCTCATCCACCTCGCATCGCCAGCCCGCGGCCATGTAGCTGGTGGATACCGTCTCGGTGATCAAGGCGGGGCCGTTCATATGATCACCCGCGCGTAATGCGACCCGCTCGTATACGGGGACCGGGTCGACGTGCCCGAACAGCTGTGTGAAGCGGGCCGCATGGGGGCCATCCGGCTTGCCCTCGGGCAGCCGGGGCAGGCGCAGACCTGGATCGGGACCCCTCGCATGTACGCGAATATTCACCAATTCGCAGGTTTCGTCCATCCGGTGTCCATAACGGGTCTCGTGGGCGCGGTGGAATGCCGTGGTCATGGCGTCCGCGTCGGTACCCGATGGCCAGGGAAGGGTCAGGCTGAAGCTCTGTCCCAGGTAACGCAGGTCGGCGAATCGATGCAGCTGGATTTCCTGTCGGGCCAGGCCCTCCGCTTTGAGTGCCGTGCTTCCCTGCGCTTCCAGGTCGGCGAACGCCGCATCGAGGGCTGAGGGTTCCAAGGCGTCCAGGGGGCCGCCGTAACTGCGTGACAATTCCCGTCCGCGCGGGGCGGCGATCATGCCCAGGGCTGACAGAACCCCGGCATGAATCGGGATGATTGCCCTACGCATGTTCAGGGCCTCGGCCAGGGCGCAAACATGCAGGCCGCCGGCACCGCCAAAGGACATGAGGGTGTAGTCGCCCGGATCCAGGCCCCGCTGTACCGAAATCACCCGCAGGGCATGCGCCATGTGTTCATTGGCAATACGTACGATGCCCTCCGCGGTCTCCTCTACGCCCAGTTTGAGCGGTTGCGCGATAGCCTGTACGGCCCTGTGCGCGGCCTCTGCATCCAGGTCCATATCGCCGCCGAGAAAAGCGCCGGGCAGCAGTCGTCCCAGCACCAGGTTCGCATCGGTGACCGTGGCCTGGGTACCGCCTTTGCCGTAGCACGCGGGTCCGGGATCGGCTCCCGCGGACTCCGGGCCCACCTGCGGCATTCCGCCCGTGTCGAGACTGGCCAGTGATCCGCCACCGGCCCCGATGGTGTGCATGTCCACCTGCGGCACAGCCACCGGGTAGGGCCCGATGTGGCCCTCGCTGGTGAGGTTGATGGCGCCGTCGAGCAGGGCGACGTCCGTCGATGTGCCACCCATGTCGAAGGTGAGCAAACGTTCATAACCGGCCGCGCGGCCGAGATAGAGTGCTCCACGCAATCCTCCGGCGGGTCCCGACAGAAGCATGTGTACGCCGTGATCCCCCGCACCAGCGCCGTCCATGGTGTCTCCGGAACTGCGCATGACCGACACTGACGCCGGTTCCAGCCCGCGTGTGAGGCGGTCGAGATAGCCACTGAGCAGAGGGCCCGTGCTGGCGTTCAGCCAGGTCGCCATGCCGCGCTCGTATTCCCGTGCCTCGGGAAGCACCTGTGATGAGCGGCAGATAAACACCCCGGCTCCGAGACGTTCACTCAGATGTCGTGCGATACGTTCCTCGTCTCCGGAGTGGAGAAATGAGAACAGCAGGTTGACGGCCACCGCTTCCGGTTTTGCCTGCACCAGGGCCTCGGCGAGCGCGTCAAGATCCTCGTCGGTCAGCGGAACGAGGGTGTTGCCGCGCGCATCGAGGCGACCACCGGTACCGAGGCAGAGCGTCGCGGGTACGGGCGGGCGTGGGGCCTCGGGTTGCAGATCGTACAGTTCCGCCCGCGCCTGCCGACCGATGGTCAGGATGTCGGTGAGCCCGCGATTTGTCACATAGGCGGTACGTGCTTCCTTGCCCTCGAGAACGGCGTTGGTGGCCACGGTGGAGCCGTGCACCACCTGCAGTCCGCGCAGATCATCAAGCAGGGTGCGTACCCCGGCCAGAATCGCCCGCTCTGGAGCGTCGGGTGTGGAAAGCTGTTTATGCACGTGCAGGCCTGAGGGGCTCAGCAGGACGAAATCGGTGAAGGTGCCACCGGTGTCCACGCCCAGTATGAGGGGGGCGTTATCAGCGCTCATGAGATGGGTGTCCGCTATTTGTGGGGCGGGCTTGCTTTCCCTGCCGTGAGGGAACGGAATTCGGTCGTCAAATCAGTATGATACCGGCCAGCGAGCGATGCTCTGAATGAAACCGTGCGGGTCTCGCGGTGGCCGACGAGCCGACGCGGGCCTGACGGTTGGCCGACGGAACATAATTCAGGAACAGTCCCTTACCCATGACCGGTGCCGCCAACGCACAGCCACGGCAGATTTCATCCAAGCCCGATGCCGCACGGGGTGAGCCGCTGATCGCGGTGCGCGAGGTCAGCCGCTGGTATGGCGATCACCTCGCGTTGGACGGGATCTCCTTCAGTCTTGCGCCGGGGGACATACTCGGGTTTCTCGGGCCCAATGGTGCCGGTAAATCCACCACCATGCGCATTCTCACCGGCAACCTCGCGCCCAGTGCGGGCAGTGTGCGGATCGCTGGAGAAGACCTGGTGGATCGCCCCCGGGAGGCCAAGCGTCATCTGGGGTACCTGCCCGAACACCCGCCCCTGTATCGCGATTTCACTGTGGACGAGTATCTGCGCTTCGCCGCACGCCTGCATGGCGT
>JBMYTL010000008.1:0-18052 GCA_049604295.1 Gammaproteobacteria bacterium | reverse complement strand
AGCGGCGCGGTCGAGCGGGCACGTGAGCGCTGTGGACTGGCCGACAAGGGCGGTCGACTCATTGCCAACCTGTCCAAGGGTTATCAGCAGCGCGTGGGTATTGCCCAAGCCATCGTCCACGATCCGGCGGTGGTCATCCTGGACGAACCGACCGTGGGCCTTGATCCGAACCAGATACGCGCGGTGCGGGAGCTGATCCGCGATCTGGGGCAGGACCATGGCGTGATCCTGTCCACGCACATCCTGCCCGAGGTGCAGAGCGTCTGTACCCGGGTTCAGATCATCAACCAGGGGCGCCTGGTCTACTCCGACTCGCTTGCGGGCCTGGAACAGCGCGCCCGCGTTCCCGCCCTGTATCTGCGTGTGCGCCAGGCGCCGTCCATCGCCGAGCTGGAAGCCATCGATGCCGTCGAGCGCGTCGAGGTGGCGGGCGACGGGGGCTTCACCCTGTATCACCCGGTCGATGTGGATATCCAGGATGCGGTGGCGCGCACCGTTCTCGAGAGGGGGTGGGGATTGCTCAGCCTGTATCCCCGGACGGAAGGTCTGGAGCGGGTATTCGTCGATCTGACCGTTGGAGATGTTGACCAGAGCGTAGCGGTCACGGGTGACGCAACCGTGGCGGCGGAGGTCGGCCGATGATCGTGGTCATCGCGGGGCGCGAGCTGCGCTCCCTGTTTGTATCGCCCTTGGCCTGGGTGGTCCTGGGCGTGGTGCAGTTCCTGTTCGCATGGGTGATGTTCGGACAGCTGGAGGCCTATCTGAACGTGGCGGCTCGGATCGCCAAGCTGGAGGCCCCACCCGGGGTAACCGACCTGGTGATAGCACCTGCCATCAGCAACCTTGCCGTGGTTCTCATGCTGGTCATGCCGCTGCTGAGCATGCGGCTTCTGGCGGGTGAACGTGCCGATGGAACCCTGAGCCTGCTGGTTTCGGCCCCGGTGGGTCATGCCTCGATCATCCTGGGTAAGTACCTGGGCCTTATGGCATTTGCCCTGTTGCAGATCGGCTTGCTCATGCTGGCGCCGCTGTCCCTGTTGCTCATCACCAACCTGGACCTGGGCAAGCTGGCCGCCGCCGTGTTGGGCTTGGTGTTGCTGGTCAGTGCCTATGCGGCCGTGGGGGTGTTCATGTCGAGCATCACCGCGCGTCCTGTGGTGGCGGCCATGGGAACGCTCGGCGTTCTTCTGCTTCTATTGCTACTCGATTGGGCGGGGCAGTCGGGTGACAGCGAGCTGTTCGCGTACATGGGGCTGAACACCCACTTCCAGCCCTTCGCCAAAGGGCTGTTCGATACCGCGGACCTCGCCTACTTCCTGTTGCTGGATCTGTTCTTCCTCGCGCTGGCCATACGTCGGCTTGAAGTGCTGCGGTTGAGGGGTTGAGGCCATGCGTATGGGGGCTCGTCGTTCACTTCTGCTCAGCGTGCAAGGTGCGGTGTTCACTGTCCTGCTGACGGTCGCCGTGGGTCTTGCCGCGTGGCTCAGTGAGCGGCACGCATGGGATTGGGATTGGACGGAGAATCAACGCAATACCCTCAGCCGGACCAGCCAGGACGTGCTCGGGCGCATGCCGGGCACTGTGCGCATCACCGTTTACGTGGCTGAAGATGACGGCGCCCGCCAGCAGGTCCGTGACCTGGTGGCGCGTTATCGGCGCGCCAAGGAGGACATCACCCTCGAGTTCCGTGATCCGGCCCGTTACCCCGAAGAGGTGCGCAGCCTGGGTGTGAGTGCCAACGGTGAGTGGCTGATCCGCTACCGGGATCGCCTGGAGAACGTGCCCGTGGCCACGGAGTCCACGGTCACCAATGCCCTTCAGAGGCTGCTGCGGGGCGGCACCCGCACGGTCTATTTCCTGACCGGGCACGGCGAGCGCAATCCCGGTGGGCAGGCCAATCATGATTTCCTGGAATTCAGTGGTCATCTGGCGCGCCGGGGTATCAAGCTTGAGCCCCTCAACCTACTCGAGCGCAATGCACTGCCGCCCGACATCGGTGCCCTGGTGGTGGCCGATCCGCGCAGTGCCCTGTTGCCCCCTGAGGTGGCATTGCTCAAGGGTTATGCGGAGAGCGGTGGTGCCCTGATGTTGCTGCTCGAGGAAGACTCCCGGGTGGCAGCGGAGGAGCTTTTCCCCGGCCTCGATGTGAGCGCGTTGCCCGGGGTGGTGGTGGATGCCACCACCCGTGATTACCAGATCGATGATCCCGCCTTTGCCATGGTGACCGGATACGACACCCAGCATGGCGCCACGCGCGGCATGTCCATGGTGACCGTTTTCCCGCGTGCCGTGGCCCTTGATGTGGGCACCCGTTCCATCAGCCGGGGTTGGATCGTGGACCCGCTGCTGCTCACCCTTGAGCGCAGCTGGACCGAAACGGGCCCCATCGAGGGGACCATCGATTTCGATCCCCTTCAGGGTGAACGCAAGGGTCCACTGGTGATCGGCGTTGCCGCGACGCGCATGGCGGAGACCCCGGACGGGCGGCCGCGCAGTCAACGTGTTCTGGTGGTCGGCGACGCGGACTTTCTCGCCAACACCTGGTTGGGTAATGGCGGCAACCTGGAATTGGGGCTGAACCTGTTCAACTGGTTGGTCCGCGATGACAGCCTGTTGTCCATCCCGCCAAAGGCCGCACCTGATCACAGCGTGGTGGTGACCGCGGATGATCGTCTGGTGCTGGGGCTGGGGATCCAGCTTCTGTTGCCTCTGGCGCTGATCCTGATCGGGGTGTTCACCGCCTGGCGCAGGCGTCGCCTGTGATGGCTGGCGCCATCGGCCGTGGATGGAGGGTCAATGCCGCCCTGGCGGTGCTGGTGGCCCTCCTGTTGGCTCTTACCTGGGCCAGTCTCAATGACACCGCCCCCGAGACTCCCGGGGACCCGTTGGCGCCCCTGGCCGTGGATGCCGTTACCCACGTGGAAATCCGGAGGCACGGAGAAGCGCCCATCGTGCTCTCGGGTCAGGGCCTGGATTGGCGCATGCACGCGCCCTATGCCGAACGGGCGCACGGCCATCGCGTCCGTCACCTGGCCGGTATCCTCACGGTGCCGGTGCACAGCCGTTTTCCAGTACCAAAAGGTGACCTCGCGCCCTTCGGTCTCGACCATCCCCTGGGCGAACTGCAGCTCAACGACCTGTTGATCGTGTTCGGTGGGCAGGAACCGATCACCGAGCGGCGTTATGTGCGCATCGGGGGGGAAATCGCCACCATCGGTGATGAACGCACCGGTCAGATTCTCGGCGGAGCCGAAGGCCTGGTGGATAATGCACTGGTCCCCGCCGACGCCCGCATCGAGGTGCTGACCCTGCCCGAGCGGGTCGTGCGCAGGTCCGGTACGGCCTGGGTTGCGGAACCGCCCATGGCCGAGGGTGAGATCGATGCGCTGCTTGATGCGTGGCGCCACGCCAAAGCGATCTGGGTATCGGCGACCAAGGGGGATGAGCCAGCAGCCGAACGCTTCATCGGGCTGCAATTCGCCGACGGCGAACGCCGACGTTTCGAGATAGAGCAGGAGGGCGGTGACCTGATCCTGCTGCGCCGTGACGTGGGCCTGCGTTACCAGTTGCCGGGGCAGCAGACCGATCCGCTGATCCGTTGATCAGTTGGTGGCGTGACCGCGGTTGTCCGCGTCAGGGAAGCGGTGTTTGTGTGAAGGGGGCGGGCGTCCCTGCCCTGGGGGGAATCATTCCGAGGTGATCGCTTGCCGCGAAGCGATATTCGGGTCTTTGCCGACCCGGTCAGGGCGCTCAGGCCGCTTCCTGGGTTTCCTCGTCTTCGTCCACTGCCAGCATCATCTCCATGATGACTTCGGCCTGTTCCGGGTTTTCCTCGGCGACTTCGCGCCACTCGTTCCACTCGTTCAGTTCGGTCATGACAGTTCTCCAGCAAGAGGGTGCAAATGGGTTTGCGCCGCAGTGTCAAAACCTGACCGGTCCGCGGCATTGAGTTTTCGCAAGTCGCGCGGGCGCAGGGTGTAACAGTTGACGCGGGTCAGTTTTCGGTTAAGCCCAGCGGGTGCGATGTGGCTGGCGGGTGCGATGGGCATGCACCGCGCCCCGTGGCACACTCAACGGGGTTTTGGGTGAGTCACAGGCGGACCCGTCGAGCGGGACCGACAACAGGAGGGTGATGCCATGAGCTACAGCGTTACGGGAGAGGAATCCTTACGGGCACTTGCGCAGGTGCCGCTGTTCTCGGGATTGGATGAATCCGCTCTGATGATCGTGAGTACAGCGATCCTGTTTCGCAAAGGTCCGGCCGGTTTGCGTGTCATCAGCGAGGGGGAGGAGGGCGATGCCCTGTATATCCTGCTCAGCGGGAATGCACGGGTGAGCAAGCGGACGGCGGAGGGTGAGCACGCGGTGCTTGCGGAACTGGGCCCTGGCGATCACTTTGGCGAGATGTCCCTGATCGACGATGAACCGCGCTCCGCTTCGGTGGAACTGGTCGACGACAGCGAATTCATGCAACTGGATAAACAGACCTTTCGCGACGTGCTTGGCGCCGAGCCTCGCGTCATCGAGGCCGTACTAAAAGGCCTTTCCCGGCGTCTTCGCGCGGCCAACGAGCGCCTGGGCGCCGCCGGCTGACCATGAACGGGTCGGCCGCGAACGAGGCCACGGTCGGCTCCAATGCCATGGACCAGGTCGCCGCGGCCCTGGCGCGTCATCGTCCGACACTGCTCCACGAAAGTCTGCCGCGCGCCGCGGTTCTTCTCGCGTTGAGTGACCAGGGGCCGATGCGCATGTTGCTCACACGTCGCGCTTCGGCCCTGTCCTCCCATGCGGGTCAGGTCGCCTTTCCAGGCGGACGGCGCGATCCGGAAGACCGCCACGATGAGGCCACGGCCCTGCGCGAGGCAGAGGAGGAGGTAGGCCTGGATCCGGCGCGCGTGCGTACCCTGGGGCGCCTCAGTGAGGTGGTTTCGAGCAACGGTCTGGCCGTCACCCCCGTGGTGGCGGGCATCGCACCCGACCAGAACCTGCGTGCCAACCCCGACGAAATCGCGCGCATATTCCATGTGCCGGTGCTCGACCTGCTCGCCGAGAGCCCTGATCACGTGCATGCGCTGCGACGGGGTACGTCGACCTGGTACGTCCCCGCCTGGCACTGGGGCGGGGAGCTGATCTGGGGGTTGACCTCCATGATCCTGGTCGAATTCTTCAATCTTGCCTTCGAGTGGGACTTCGACATGCGCCATGCGCCCGATGATATTCCCGTGCGGCCGGTTCCCTGAACCCTCATGGAAGAGGTTTTCCGTTCCGCCGATCATGCCCAGTTGCGGTCACTCATGGGGCGGCTCAATGAGGCGGGTATCCCGGCCTGGCTCAAGCCATTGGGGGATCGTGCCAACCCCTTGCTCACGGCCCTGTACGTGGAAGTGGACGCGCAGCGCGATGATGCCATTGCCCTGATCAGTGACCCGGAACATACCCCCCGACGGACTCTGACCTCCGACGAACTCTCGGCGGCGCGAGCTGCCATTGCCGCGCGCAACAACCGCTCGGCCTTACTGACCGCCTCGGACCTGATGATGGTGATCGCCGTCGGGTTGATGGCCGCCCTGGCCCTGTTCTGGTTCCTGAAGAACCTGTCGGACTGAAGACCAACCGGGCGGTATCACCCTGTTTGCCCGTCGACCCGATGGCGGCTTGGTGTGATGGATATCTTCAGCCGCGGCGCGCATCCGTTCGTGAGTATGGATAATGCGCCGTCATGGAAACCGGTATGACCCTTTACATCGCCCTTGGGGCGGCCATCATCAGCCTTGCCCTGCTGGGGTTGCTTTTCTGGCGTGAGAGCCTGTTGCGGCAGCACCGTATCACCCTGGACAAGGTCCGACCGGTCCTTGAGGGGGCCCGTGATGAACAGATCCGTCTGCGTGCGGAACTGGATGCCGCCCACGCCCGATTCGATGAGTTTGCCGCGGTGGACCCGGCGACGGGCCTTCCCAATGAACGCTGCTTTCAACGTGACGTGCGCATGGAATGGGGACATACCCTTCGGTTCAAGCGGCCTATTGCCCTGATCTACGCCGCCATCGACGATTTTCCGGCGTTTTCCGATAACGCCTCGCCTGAGCTCGTGGTCGAACTTCTGCGCAACGTTGGCGGCACCCTCGAAGCGGAGTCGAGGCGTATTTCAGACCGCTTGTTTCTGCTTTCCGGCAACCGTTTCGCCATTCTTCTGCGTGAGGTGGAACCCGCGGGCGCCTTCGCCGTAGCCGAGCGTATGCAGCTGCGCATCCACGCCATGGGCATACTCAAACCCTCCGATCCCCATGGGGGCAGCCTCACCCTGGCCATGGGGGTGGCCACATCGACCAGTCACCGGCCCGGCCAGTCCGCCGACGATCTCGTGCACGCCGCTGAACAGGCCCTCAGGGCCGCGCAGTCGGCGGGCACCGGGCGGATCGCCACCCGGGTCGTGGAAGCCCCAACCGTAAATTGAAGAAAGAGCCCTGACCGTGAACCACAACTCAAGATCGGCCGGGAGGTACCCGGCCCCGTACCTCATCGCGCCGGGCCTGCTGGCCCTGATCGTCGCCAGTATCGGCGGATGCAATCTGTTCGGCTCCACGGTGCCGGATGACGCGGTGCGCTACGACTGTGGTTTCGGCTCGCGTATCGCCGTCGCCTTCGAAGACGGTCAGGCCACCCTCTGGCACCAGGGGCGGGCGTTTCCCCTGCAAGCGGGTGAGGTCGCCTCCGGTATGGCTTACGGTGATGGCTATTACGCGTTCCGTGGCAAGGGTGACACGGCCACCCTGTCGGCACGCGACAGTGTCCTGTTCCCCGAGTGCACCCGCATGCCCCAACCGGCCAAAGGGAATTGACGGGCGTCACGGGCAGCTCCTGAGCCAACGGGCAAGCTGCTGGGCTTACTGATCAGCCCCGTTCGGCATCGCCACCTTTCCGCTACCCCGCCGTGGACTTCACCAATCCCATCTTCTCTCCCACCGTGCTGTGGTGGAGCAACCTCCTCTACGGCCTGGTCGTGGTGCTGACCGCCTGGACAACCCCCTGGCGACGCCTGGCGGATAACCGTGACCTGAATGTCTGGCTGGGCGCCATCGTCGCGATCATCGTGTTGTGGAACCTGCGCGCGGAGCTCGATGACGGGCTCAACCTGCACCTGCTCGGCGCCACGGCCATGGCCCTGATGTTCGGCTGGCACCTGGGGCTTCTGGCCATGGGGGTCGTGAACGCTGTCATGGTTCTCATGGGACACATCCACCCCTGGAACCTGGGCATGAACGGTCTGGTGTACACCGTGGTACCCATCTCGTTGGCCTACCTGATCTTTCTGATTCAGGAGGCCAAGTTGCCGCGCAACTTCTTTGTGTACATCTTCGTCTCCTCCTTTTTCGGTTCCTGGTTGGTCGTGGTGGCTACCGGCGTGCTCAGCACCCTGCTGCTCACGCTGTCGGATATGCAGACGCATATGCTGTTCCAGGTCTACCTGCCGTTCTATGTGCCGCTCGGATTCTCCGAGGCCTGGCTGACCGGTGCCCACCTGAGCGTTTTTGCCGTCTACAAGCCCCACTGGGTCTACACCTTCCGCGACGAGCGTTACCTGCTGGGCAAGTAGATGTTCCTGCCGCTCAAAGACGACAACCCCCTGCGCGTCATCCCCTTCCAACTGGTGACCGTGGCCATCATCGCCGCCTGCGTGGCCGTGTTCGCCTACCAGGCCAGTCTCGGCAAGCAGGAAAGCGGAATGTTCAGCTATGCCCTGGGCATGATTCCCGCCGTCCTGTTCGACATCAAACAGTTGCCCGTCGCCCTGGCCTGGGTCCCTGCAGAGGCCACTCTGATCACCTCCATGTTCCTGCATGGCGGGTTCATGCACCTGGCGGGCAACATGCTTTACCTGTGGATCTTCGGCGACAACATCGAGGACGCCATGGGCCACGGGCGCTTCATCCTCTTCTACCTGCTCTGCGGTATCGCCGCCGCCCTCACCGAGGCCTGGATGAACCCCAGCTCAGAGATCCCCATGGTGGGTGCCAGTGGGGCCATCTCCGGGGTGCTCGGTGCCTATCTGATCCTCCACCCCAGGCGCAAGGTCCTGGTCCTGGTGCTGTTCCGCATCCTGCTGCCGCTGCCGGCCTATGTCGTGCTCGGCGCGTGGATCGGAATCCAGTTCCTCAGTCTGGGCCAGGCCGACAGCAATGTCGCCTGGTGGGCCCATATCGGGGGATTCGTGGCCGGGGTGTTGTTGATCGTGCCGTTCAGGCGTCGCTCGGTGCCGTTGTTCAACTGATCACGAGCCGATCGCGACACTCACAACGGGTGCCGCATCAACCCCAGCTTGTCGAGGATCGTGGCTGAGATTTCCTCCACGGATATGGCCGTGGAGTTGAGGAAGGGGATCTTGCCACGGCGGAACAGGCCCTCGGCCCAGCGGACTTCCTGTTCACAGGTGTCGAAGGAGGCGTAGCGGCTGTTGGGGCGGCGCTCGGAGCGGATGCGTTGCAACTGCATGGGGTCGATGGTCAGACCGAAGGTCTTGTCCTTGAACTGCTTCAGTTCCTTGGGCAGGTCAAAGCCCTCCATGTCCTCCGGGGTGAGGGGGTAGTTGGCCGCCTTCATGCCGTACTGCATGGCCATGTACAGGCAGGTGGGGGTCTTGCCGGAGCGGGAGACGCCCACCAGGATCAGGTCGGCGCTCTCGTACTTGTTGGTGGCCAGACCGTCGTCGGCGGTTTGGGCGAAGTTGAGGGCGTCCATACGCGCCTGGTAGCGGGCGTAGTCCTTGATGCGATGGGCACTGCCGGCGTCGCCGTGCTCGGAGCGGATACCGAGTTCGTCCTCCAGGGGCTTGATGAAGGCACCGAACAGATCGATGCAGTAGCCCTTTGAGTTCATGACCAGTTCCCGCATGTCATCGTCCACCACGGTGGAGAAGACCAGCGGTGGCGTGCCCTCGCTGTCGGCGGTTTCGTTGATCTGCGCGACGGCGCGCACGGTGCGCTCCATGGAATTGATGAAGCCGAAGGTGATCGCCTCGAAGGTCAGCCCGGTGAACTGGGTGAGCAGGGATTCACCCAGGGTTTCGACCGTGAGACCGGTGCGGTCGGAAAGGTAGAAGACTTTGCGATGAACGTTGGCCATGGCTTGGGCCCTGTGTGCGCGGTTCGAGTACAGGTTCGATACTTGTGCCGGATCATGACACGACCCGGGGGCGGGGCAAGGACGGGCGTTTCCGCCCTGGGTAATCGCCCTGGGTTATCTCTCTGGGTGATCGCGATGGGTGATCGCGATGGGGCCGACGCGCCCGTTCAGCAGGAGGGCGTACCGCCGCAGCGCAGATGAAGTTCGAAACGATGACCGTTGTCGCTCTCGAAGCGCACCCGGGTGCCATGGTCGCCATGCAGGGTCAGTTGCAGGGTGTTGGGGTCGAAGAAGCCGGACTCCACTCGCGTGCCCTGGGGGAAGAGCATGGTCAGGCTGCCCAGGCGGGGTGCATCGACTCTTGGTGGGACGTGCAGGGTGAAACGCTCGCCGCCCTGCACCGCGAAGGCCTCGCCGTTATGGCGCAGTACGGCCCCGGGTTGGGGCAGGGGCCGGGTGTGGAAGCGCCAGCGCAGCAGCTTGGTTCTGCCGTCCAGGTTCAGCCGGGCCCTGGCCTCGTATTCGCGGCCCCAGTCCAGACGGTCGAGGGGGAACAGGGCGAAGGTGTGGGTGTCCATGCGGCCATTGGGGTCGCTACCGGCGTCAAGCAGGCGCACCGCATCGACGGGGTGGCCCCCGCGTGTGACGTGCAGTTCGAAGTCCAGCAGGCGTGTCTGGACCACCTTGTACGGGTTTACGTGGATGCTGATGGGGTAGCCGGAAACCTCGCGGTCAGGCAACGGGTCGGGGCTTTCGTCGAAGAAGGCGGGGGTGATGTCGGTTGCTCCGTCCGGGGGCCAGACCACGACCTCGGGGGCCTGCATGGCGGGCTCCGCCAGGGCTTGCTCGTAGCGCGATGCGCCCAGTTTGATCTTGGGGTTGGCGCAGGCGCCGCGATAGAAACGGCCTTCATTCAGCGCGGGTGGGTCGGCGCACAGCCGGGATAGGGTCCGATTGCCCATCTCAAAGGCGAACACGCGGGCGCCCGGGGCCAGGGGGCGGCCATTGCGCAGTGCGTCGCCACGGATCTCCTCGCTGGCTATGCCGGCTTCGTTCACCTCGAAGTCCAGGAAGCCGATGCGGTGGTAGATGGCGGCCATGAGCCCGTCCAGGGCGTCTTCCATGGTCGTCTGTCCACTGGCGATATTCTCGCTCACCAGGGTGGAGGGGTAGCCCACATGCAGGGCACGCTCGGAGGGGCCGCTGCCGGTGAATCCGGGGCTTCCGGGGCTCTGGTCGTGGGAGGCCTCCGGGTTGCCCAGCAGGTAGCGCACGTGGTCGCTGGCGGCTTTTTCGAGATGGCCGTTCCAACTGAAGCCGGGCATGCCCGCGGCGTCGCGCAGGGCCGACAATGCCTGGTAATCGCCGCTGCTTCCGGCCACCGCCAGAGGGACGGTGGACAGTGACAGTGTGGCGGCGAGGAGGGGGAAAAGGGCGCGGTGGAGCACGGGAGGGCGGGACGTGGGTTCCGTTACACTCGGCCTTCGGCCGATCCGGGTCGGGTTGATATGAGTGCGCAGTATGGCAGGCGAGATCCAACGAATTGACCCCAAAATCATCGCGGACGGTACGGTCTCGAAGGATGTCTATGCCCTGATCTATGCCCCGCGCAAGAAGGGGCGCAAGCGATTCCCCGAGGGGTGCGTTACCCCGGTGGACTCGCGCATGGAGGCGGAACTGCGTACCGAGCCGGAAAAGCACATCTATGGGGCACGGGTGATCGGTCCTTCGCGCTCTTCCGAGGGCCAGCGTCTGTACTACCTCGTGCAGTGGTTGGTGGACGAATGAAGCGCGGCGAGCACACGCCCGCGTCGGGGCAGCCGGGTTCCGACGCGGATGATCGGGCTGAACGCCATAGTCCGGAGCGGGCCGTTCTGGCGACCGTGGTCCTGGTGTTGCTGGCCTTCGCGATCACCTTTCAGTTCGTGGACCCGGCTCCGCCATCGGTGATCCGCATGTCGGCGGGCTCGCCCGGGGGCGCCTATTTCGCCTACGCCCAGCGCTATCGCGAAGCCCTGGCCGCTGAAGGCATTGAGCTGCGTATTCAGGAGTCCGCGGGTTCGGTTCAGAACATCGCCCGCCTGGCAGCGGGGGAGGTGGGCCTCGCCTTCGTGCAGGGTGGGGTCGAAGCTGATGGTACGCCCCATGCGGACGACGGGCTGCGTTCTCTGGGCAGCCTGTATTTCGAGCCGTTCTGGGTGTTTCACCGCCTTGCCGATGCACCCGATCGTTTGACCGCGCTGGCCGGTAAGCGCATGGCCATCGGCGCACCCGGCAGTGGTACGCGGGCCCTCGCCCTGGACCTTTTGCGCGTGGCAGGTGTCGAGACGCCAGCTGAGAAGGCCCTGGAACTGGGTGGTTCGGACGCGATCGAGGCCCTGCTCGCGGGTGATGTCGACGTCGTGTTCATGGTCGCCGCGGCCGACTCGGAACCCGTGCGCCGCTTGCTGCATACCCCCGATGTCCGTCTCATGAGCCTGGCGCGGGCCGAGGCCTACGCCCGGCGCCTGCCGTACCTTACCAAGGTGGAGCTGCCCGCCGGGCTCGTGGACATGGCCGCCGACCTGCCGCCCCACGATGTCACCCTGTTGGCCGCCGCCGCCAACCTTGTCGCGGGGCCCGACCTGCATCCCGCGTTCGTGCCCTTGATGGTGCGCACCGCCCAGCGTATTCACCACGACGGGGGGTGGTTTCATGGCGGCGGCGATTTCCCGCGCCCGGACCTCCTGGCCTTCCCCCTGCACGAGGACGCCGAGCGGTCCTACCAGGGGGGAACCCCGTTTCTGCAGCGCTACCTTCCCTTCTGGGCGGCCGATCTCGTCGACCGCCTGAAGATCCTCCTGTTGCCCCTGCTGGCGCTTGCCATACCCCTGTTCCGGCTGTTGCCGCCCATCTATAACTGGCGCATGCGGGCGCGGATCTACCGCTGGTATCGCGACCTCAACCGGCTGCGGCGTCATGCCATTGGGGAGGCATCGCGCGATGTTCTGGAGGCCGCCCTGGCGGAGGCCGCGGAAATGGAGCGACAGCTTGACGAGGTTTCCGTCCCCCTGGCCTTCGCGGCGCAGCTCTACGACCTACGCCAGCACCTGCGTCTGGTGGTGAGCCGCCTCACAGAGCGGCTCCAATCCGCGACGGACGCGGTGGATTCCAACATGTCGGCCTGATTTGAATTCATTCGAGTTGACCTGAGTTGGCCCTCGCTGCACCACCCACCCGAAACGCTTCGACCCCTATCTCCCCCGCTGTCCATGATCGAACAAACCCTTCGTCGGCCCTTGCTTGCCGTGCTGTTTCTGCTGGTTACCACCATGCTCGCTGGTGCCGCATGGCAGGCATGGGACGGGTCCATCCGCGCCAACGCCAGCGCGGCTGAGATCGCGGCCGGTTTACAGGCCGAGCGCCGTGTGGAGGCGGTCACCGAGGAGTTGCTTGAACTGCTGACCCTGGGGCTGTACAGCGGACACAGCGATTCCCTGCGTGAACTGAGTGCTCTGAGCGAGGCCATGACCCGGCAGCAGAACGGGGCCGACACCGCCACCGTGGTGTTCGTCGTCGTTGCCGCGCTGTGGTTGGCCCTGCTCTGGGCGCTGACACGCTCACGCAACAGTGTTGCCTACGGCTTGCTGTGGGTATCCGCCATCGCCCTGGTTGTGGGGCTGTTCGCGCCCATGCTCAGCATCGTTGCCCACAAGGAACTGCCCGTGCTGGGCTACACCGTCATCAAGGCCGACTCCAAGGCCATACTCGATACCGCCTTCACCCTTCTGGACCGGGGCAACACGCTGCCCGCCGTGCTGATCCTGCTGTTCAGTGTCGGCTTCCCGGTCCTCAAACTGATCGCCCTGTTCGTGCACTACGTCGAGCGCTGGCGCCACATCACCATCCATGGGGTGAACTTCGTCCAGCACCTGGGCAAATGGTCCATGGCCGATGTCTTCGTGGTTGCCCTGTTGGTCACCTACCTGGGCAGCAGTGCCTCCGGCGATATGGAGGCCAGTCTGCAAACCGGCCTGTATTTCTTCGTGGCCTACGTGCTGCTGTCCATGGCGGGGGGCGTGATGTTGCAGGCCAGCGAGGGTGTTCGCACCGAAGGCCGCGCGATCCGGACCAAGGATTGACCGGGCGGCGTCACGAAGCTGTGGCGATTGGCACCGACGCCATGCGGTCATCGGTAGACCACAAGACGAAGCGTGCTCTGGTCCGGGTGTCGCCCCATGGCCTCAGTGCGAATCAGCGAGGCGCCGATCCTTGCCATCAAAAGCCGGTGTGAACTGCACGAAGGCCTCGCTGGCGCCCTCCGCGGTGTTCTCGGCCCAGTGGAAAACACCGCGCGGAATGAAGGCGGTGTCGCCCGGGCCCATGTGAATGTCGTGGTCCTTTAGGTGAAGGGTGCTTCGTCCACTTAGGAGGGTGACGGTGAGGTCATGGCGGTCGTGGTAATGGGGCGGTTCGGCGCCTTTGAGCCGCACGATGTGGGTGCTGGTGTCGGCGTTGCGGTGCAGGTGGCGGATGGCGATGGGCTTTGCTTGCTCTTCCGCCGTCCATTCGATGGCTTCCTGGATGCCGTCGGGACCGATGAGCCTGGTGGGTTGATGTTGGCAGGCTGACGGGAACAGGGCCGCCAGGGCCAGCAATGGTGGGAGAATCTTGTTCATGGTGTGCGGCTCGGGGGGGTTGGGCTGCATGAGGGCACCCGCTCCGCGTCCTTGTTGAGAGCGGGTCGGGATCAAGCCGATCAGAGGTACGCGGGAATGTTGATACTGGGGGTCGATCTGACCAGTGCGCCAAGTCGTCGTAAGCCCATAGCGGTCTGCCGTGCGCACCTTGAGGCGGGTGAATTGTGGGTGGGGTCCTTCGATGAACTGCGCGATTTCACGGCATTCGAGACCCTGCTGGCCGCGCCCGGCCCCTGGGTGGCGGGGATGGATTTCCCCTTCGGCCAGTCACGGCGTCTGTTGCGCAACCTGGGGTGGAACGGCGAATGGTCGGATTATGTTGCGCACTTCGCGGCCCTGGGCAGGGATGGATTCGTGCAACTGTTGGAGGACTACAAGCGTGAACGGCCTTCCGGGGACAAGGAACACCGGCGTGAGACGGATCGTCTGGCCGGTTCCATCAGCCCCCAGAAGCTCTACGGCGTACCGGTTGCGAAGATGTTCTACGAGGGTGCGCGGCGCTTGTTGGACGCCGGGGTTCGGGTGCCGCCCTTGCGGGAGAACGGTGATCCGCGCGTCGTGCTCGAGGCCTATCCCGCCCTGCTGGCACGACACTTGGTGGGCCGTGCGTCGTACAAGAATGACCAGGTCGCGAAACAGACCCAGCTACAGCGGGACACGCGGCGTGCCCTGGTCGATGGCGTGCTGTCCGCGGATCAGGATTGGCCCTACGGCGTCCGCGTCCGGCTTGACTCCGCGTTGGCCGATGAACTCGTGGAGGAGCCGGGCGCGGACCGTCTCGATGCCCTGTTCTGCGCCATACAGGCGGCCTGGGCCGTGGGGCGGGGCAAGGACTTGGGTATACCCGCTGACGCTGATCCCTCGGAAGGCTGGATCGTTGACCCGTGCATGCTCCCTGAAACCGGGGGAAGCGGACGTGAGGCGGTATCCCCGCCCGAGGAGGTCTGTGAAGTTCTGGCGCGCGGGCGTGACGTGTGGGTCGAGCGCATCGTCTCCACCGGTCAGGTGTCGCCACCGGGGTTCTGGTACGACCAGGAGGTCGAGGAGTGGGTGTACCTGGTGTCCGGTGCGGCGCGGCTGCGTTTTGAGGATGAGGGCGCGGATCGGGTGCTGAATGCCGGGGATCATCTGGTGATTCCGGCCCATGCGCGTCACCGTGTCAGTTGGACGGACCCGGAGCGGGAAACGGTGTGGCTGGCGGTTTTCTACCCGCCGTGACCGGTTTGAGCACGGGCCTGCCCGCATTCTCTGTGTGGCCCTAATTGTTCGTTCGCGCTTCGCGCGTTCGTTCCGCCTCGTCCTGGTAGGCGCTCTCGATCTGGTAGTGGGAGTGCGTGGTCTGCTCGAGCTCGCTCGCGCCGCCGTGGCGTTCGATGAGCAGGTGCATCAGGGCCAGGATCTCCTCCTTCAGGTAGCCCGGTGTGTCAGCCAGGATGCTCCATTGATTGCTGGTGGTGTCCGTCTTCCAGAGGTCCGTCCCGTGCTGGATGCAGGGACGCATGTCCCGACAGTACAGATCGATGTTCCAGTGATCGTCGTGGCGTTGGGAATTGCTCAGGCTGGTGGCGTAGGCCCGGGTCTCCAGGTCGCCCAGGTAGACGTTGAGGAAGCTCACGCCCTTCAGGATCTCGCCATCGCGGTGGACCTTGAAGCGTTGTTCAATCCGCAATTGACCGTCTTCGGTCAGACGGAAAGTCTTGAAGCGCTGGCCGGACTCACGCACACGTTCGCGGAAGGTGGCCCAGAGCGTGCCGATATCGGAGTCGGCGTGGTAGCGGACGAAGTGTTCAACGCTCGCGTCGTCGTCGCGCAGGATGTCGCCCAGGTCAAAGCGGGTGGCGAAACTGGCAACGAAGATGATGATGGGCAGGCCGAGTACCACGCCGAACAGAAACTTGAACACCTGTTTTCTGTTGTGGGCGTCGCCGGGGTAATGGGGCTTGTCGAAGTCCGGGTCCATCGGTCAGCGACCTGAGGAAGCCATTACCGCGCGCGCCCCGGCGATTGCGCCCCCGCGGCCGCTCAGTTGTCCTTGATCACCAGCACCGAGCAGGGCGCCCGTTCGGTGACCTGTTGCGAGCAGGAGCCGAGCAGAAACTCGCCGCTTCCGCTGCGCTTGGCATGGTGGATCAGGATCAGATCCGGTTGGATCTTGCGTGCCGTCTTGATGATTTCGTCATGGGGTTTGCCCACGGCGATGGAATGGGGGTGGGTGATCAGGCCTTCCTCGGTCAGGTAATCGCGGAAGGCCTTGGCGAAGCGCTTGACCGCTTTTTCAGCCTCGGATTCATCGAAGAAGCTGGCTACCACGGGCATGCCGAAACCCGGCATGACGCTGAGGAAGTGCAGCTTGGCGTCGTGCAGGGATGCCAGGTCCAGGGCCACGTCCTTGGACTTTCGGCCCAGTTCCGGGCGACTGAGGTCGATGGGGACCAGGATGCTGTCGATATTCATTGTGTTTTTCCTCCCCGTGCTCAGGCGGTTGCTTCGCGGGCGGCGCGGCTTTTTTGCGTCTTGGCAACCAGCAGCAGCAACAGGATGGCGGGTATGTAGAACCAGTGCTTGGCGGGGCGATCGGCCTCGATCTGCACGCTCTTGATCTCCCAGTCGAAGTCGATCTTCTGCTTCGAAGCGGCGCCGCCGAAGACGAGGTTGTCCACGATCAGCTTGCCGTCCTCCTCACGCAGTTCGAGCCCCGCCTCGTCGCGAATACGGTCGATGCCGGGCGCGGGCTTGCCCACCGGCAGCATGACGACCTTGTCCACGGCGTCGCCCTCCAGGGTCTCACCCGCCACCCTGACCCGGATCTGGGCGTTCTCGGGCAGGGCCTCGGCAGTCTCGTAAATCTGTGCCGCAGGCTTCTCGATCAGGGGGGGGTAGATCATGTCCATCCAGTATCCGGGGCGGAACAGGGTGAAGGCCACCAGCAGCAACGCCGCTGTCTCCCAGAGTTTGTTGCGCGTGAACCACCATCCTTGCGTGGCGGCCGCGAACAACAACATGGCCGCCACGGCCGAGACGACCACCAGGGCCAGGTGCAGCGGGCCCTCGATGCCGATCATCAACAGCTCGGTATTGAAGATGAACAGGAACGGCAGGATGGCCGTGCGGATGTCATAGGCGAAGCCCTGCAGACCGGTCTTGATGGGGTCGCCACCGGAGATGGCCGCCGCCGCGTAGGCGGCCAGGCCCACCGGCGGCGTGTCGTCGGCCAGGATGCCGAAGTAGAAGACGAACAGGTGCACGGCGATCAGCGGCACGATGAGCCCGGCCTCGGCCCCCAGGGAGACGATGACCGGGGCCATGAGCGAGGACACCACGATGTAGTTGGCGGTGGTTGGCAGGCCCATGCCCAACAACAGGCTGATACCGGCCGTGAACAGCAGCATGAGCATGAGGTTGCCGCCGGAGATGAACTCCACGAACTCGGTCATCGCGAAGCCGATCCCGGTCAGGCTTACGGTGCCGACGATGAGGCCCGCGGTGGCCGTGGCAATGCCGATGCTGATCATGTTTCGGGCACCGGCGGTCAGGCCCTCTTTGAGGTCCACCAGGCCCTCGATCCAGCGCTCAATCTGGTGGCTGTCGCCACGCATCATGTCTTTGAGGGGCTTGTGGGTGAGCAGTACCGCGATCATTGCCACGGTACCCCAGAAAGCGGACAGGCCGGGGGACAGGCGTTCCACGGTCAGGCACCAGACCAGCACCACCACCGGCAACAGAAAGTAGAAGCCGGATTTGGCGACGGGGCCGACCGGCGGCAATTCCTCGATGGTGTCGATGGTCGGCAGGTCGGGGTACTTGGTGGAGACCTTGAGCAGGAACAGATAGGCCACCGCGAACACTCCGGCCGCGATCCAGGGGGTGGCGTCGCCCGCAACGTCCTTGGTCCAGCCCAGGCCGTAGTACATGCCTGCCGAGAGTACGACCATGGCAACGATGACCGTCGCGAAGCTGAGCAGGGCTTGCAGGAATGTGCGTTTGACCTGGCGGGGCAGGCCCTCCATGCCCGCCTTGGAGGCCTCCAGGTGAACGATATAGACCAGCGCGATGTAGGAAATGATCGCGGGCAGGAAGGCGTGTTTGATGACCTCGATGTAGGAGATGCCGACGAACTCGATCATCAGGAAGGCCGCCGCGCCCATGACCGGGGGCGTGAGCTGGCCGTTGGTCGACGACGCCACCTCCACCGCGCCCGCTTTCTCCGCCGGGAAGCCTGTCTTGCGCATGAGCGGGATGGTGAAGGTGCCCGT
>JBMYTL010000007.1:0-83514 GCA_049604295.1 Gammaproteobacteria bacterium | reverse complement strand
CACCCGATCCCATCTCGAACTCGGAAGTGAAACCGCTCAGCGCCGATGGTAGTGTGGGGCTTCCCCATGTGAGAGTAGGTCACTGCCAAGCATTTACCCCGAAACCCCGCTTGACGATGTCAGGCGGGGTTTCTTTTTGTGGCGAGTTTAGTCAACGGGTATTCGAGAACCAACGCAGAGCCACCAGGTTCGCGAATGCGTATTCTTTTCTCAAAGGCGGATTTGAGCGCGCATAAGGCTAGGCTCATCCTCGGAATGCTGAACGCGAAAGCCCAACCGCTTAACCAAGCCGAGCATTTTCGTGTTGTTTGCGAGTATGTCGCCTTCCATGTACTCAAGGCCTCGGTCTCGTGCAATTGCCATCAGGCGTTTCATGAGCTCGCTCCCCAGACCATGCGCCTGCCAGGCATCCGCAATCGTGAGTGCGAACTCGCAGGTCTCCTGGTCGGGGTTGGTCACGTACCGGACGACACCGATAACCTGGTCTGATTGTTCCTCATTGACCACCGCGACAAGGGCCATTTCGCGGTCGTAGTCGATCTGGGTGAAACGCGCCAACATCTCAGGGGTGAGTTTGTCGAGGCTCTGCATGAATCGGAAGTACTTACTCTCCTGGGATAACCCAGCAACGAACGCGGCTTCCATACGGGCGTCTTCCGGTCGAATCGGGCGAAACACCACATCGGTACCGTTAGGTAACTGGAGACTCGAATCCAGGTCGAAGGGATACGGATGAATCGCCATATGACCATATCGACGATTCGTTGCCCTTGGCTGGCGGACGCTGATCCTTACGTCGACCGCTAATGCACCATTTTCATCGGCAATAAGCGGATTGATATCGAGCTCGTCGACTTCAGGGAGTTCACACGCGATCTCTGATGCGCGTAACAAAACTTCCTCCACGGCATCAGAATCGGCTGCAGGGAGATTCCGGAACGGTCCCACAAGTTTTGCTGCTTTCGTTCCTTTAATCAGTTCCTCGCTCAGGAAGTCGTTCAGTGGCGGTAGCGCGATGTTTCGATCGCGAAAGATTTCTACCGTGGTACCGCCGGTTCCAAATGCAATTGTGGGTCCGAACACGGGGTCAGAGACGACCCCCACGAAAAGCTCCCGCGCATGCGGACGTGAGATCATTGGCTCAATGGTTATCCCCTGGATGCGTGCGTCCGGAACATTGCCTTTTACACTGTCCATCATTTCCTTGAATGCTGAGCGTACCGACCGCGCTTCGCTGATATTGAGCCGGACCCCGCCTACATCGGATTTGTGTGTTATGTCGGGTGAGTTGATTTTCATGACCACCGGGAGTCCCACGCTTTCGGCCGCAATCAGTGCCTCAGTTGCCGAGTTCGCGTTGATGCATGGCGTTGTTTTGATCCTAAAGGCGGTGAGAATCGCTTTCGCCTCCATCGTGGTCAGCCACTTCCTGCGTTCCCGAACCGCTTGATCAATGATCAGACGAGCGCCTTCGATATCGGGATCCGGATGATCTGAAAGGGGGGAAGGTGACTGAAGCAGTGACTTCTGGTTCTCCCGGTAGCACGCCAGGTAGGCGAATGCCTCCACGGACGCTTCCGGACTGGAAAAATGGGGAATCCCTGCCTCGATGAAACGGGCACGTGCCTCGACCACCATTCGATCGCCCATCCAACACGTCAACACAGGCTTTCGAGTTCCTTTCGAAGCGGCACACACGGCTTCGGCACAGGAGGTCGGGTTAGTCATGGCCTGGGGTGTCAACATCACCAGTACGCCATCGACCCCTTTATCGGACAGGCAGATCTTGAGTGCATTCCCGTATCGTTCTGGCTCCGCGTCGCCTAATACATCAACGGGATTGGAGTGCGACCAGTGTTCAGGTAGTTCAGCGGAGAGTTTCTCCATTGTCTCATTGGAAAGCTCCGCCAACGGGACGCCGATATCGAACGCACGGTCTGCCGCCATCACACCGGGGCCACCACCATTGGTGATCACGCACAGTCGGTTTCCGTTCACCCTGGCACCGCTCGCGAGTAAACGGGCCGCTGAGAATAATTGGTTTACTGTCTTTACACGGACCGCCCCAGCGCGTCGTATTGCCGCGTCGAATACGTCATCCGATCCAACCAACGCACCCGTATGGGAATTGGCTGCGCGCCGACCAGCATCGTTTCGCCCCGATTTGACGACGATTACCGGCTTCATACGTGCCGCGATCCGCAGGCCGCTCAAGAAAGACCGGGCATCTGATATTCCCTCTACATAGAGCAGTATGCTTTTCGTGTAAGGGTCCGAAGCGAGGTAATCCAATAACTCCCCGAAGCCGATATCGGCAGTGCCGCCAAGGCTGGCCAGTGCAGAGAACCCGAAGCCCTGGCTATCCGCCCAATCGAGAAGCGCTGTTCCGATTGCCCCGGATTGTGCGACGAGGGCTATCTGCCCCGTTGCGGCAGGGCTTTTGCTGAATGTCGCATTGAGTCCAACCCTCGGGCGAATGATTCCGAGACAGTTCGGCCCGATCATACGAATGTTGTTTCGGCGGGCAATTTCGACGATCTCATCTTGCAATGCCCGTCCCCGGGGACCCGCCTCGCCGAATCCGGCTGACATCACGACGACTCCAATCACTCCAACGTCGGCACATTGCCGCATGATGCTTGGAACGGCTGGGGCGGGTACCGCTACCATGACCAGATCAACCGGATGTCCAATATCGCCAATCCCTCGATAACAGCGATGCCCGAGTACTGTCTCGTGCTTTGGATTGATAGGGTAGATATCCCCGGCGTATCCGGCATCAAGAAGGTTCAGCAGCACTTGCCCAGCTACGGAGTTCTCGCGCTCACTGGCCCCGATGATCGCGATGGATTCCGGTTCGAAAACGCGTGTGAGGTAGTGTCGACTCATGATTGATGCATCGCAATATGTTGCCCGGGTTCTCGGCTGAGTATGACCCTATGAATAGACTATGCAGCGAACGTTCCAAAATGCTGCGTTGCGTCAATATGTGCTTCCGGTACCGACAATGAGTATCCACTACATCACCAATGATGCCTGCCGACTGCACGATATGGGGGGCTATCACCCCGAGGCGCCGGAGCGCATCGATGCCATCAATGACCGCCTTATCGCGTCCGGGTTGGGCATGGTTCTGCACCACCACGACGCACCGCAGGCTACAGTCGAACAATTAGCGCGCGCCCATGATGCCGCCTACATCAAAGGCATCTTCGATGCCGCACCTGCTGAGGGAATTGTCTGGTTGGATGGGGACACAGCAATGAACCCTCATACCCTGAACGCGGCGAGGTGCGCCGCGGGTGCCGCGATCATGGGTGTAGACCTCGTGATGAATGGTCAGCCGAGGCAGGCTTTCTGCAATGTTCGCCCCCCGGGTCATCACGCCGAACGGCGACGGGCCATGGGGTTTTGCTTATTCAATAACGTTGCTGTGGCTGCTCTTCATGCTCTCGAGGTCCACGGCATTGAACGCGTAGCGATCCTCGATTTCGACGTGCACCACGGAAACGGCACAGAGGATATTGTCGCCGGGGATGAGCGAATTCTGTTTTGCTCAACGTTTCAGCACCCGTTCTACCCCCACAGTGGGGCCGATTGCAAAGCTGACAATGTGGTGAATGTTCCACTGCCCGCGGGAACAATCGGCGTGGATTTTCGCGAGGCTGTTCACGCCCATTGGTGGCCGCGATTGCGGGCGTTTGAACCGCAACTGTTACTGTTTTCCGCCGGCTTTGATGCACACAGTGCGGATGACATGGGCCAGATAAATCTGATCGACGACGATTATGCCTGGGTCACGCGTCAGGCCTTCAAAATCGTCGAAGGGACGGGCGAAGGTCGCGTGGTCTCATTATTGGAAGGCGGCTATGAGCTGAAGTCCCTGGCCCGTAGCGTCGAAGCCCATCTCAAGGCTTTTCTCGGGGCCCATGAACTTGACGTCGGTGGTGGCTTCATCTGAGAGGCGAGGCAGCGTACCTACCCCGTCACATGTCGCCGTGATTGAAGCCGAAGTCTCTTCGTGCGGCGACGATGGTCACGGTGAAACCGGCGATCACGTCCAGGAGTGACATGAGTCCAAGAATCAGAAAGGTCGAAGTACCGCAGGCGGGTACGACAAGGAATTCAACGATGAAACCCACGAAGACGAGGGTCGAAAGGGTGTGGTCCACAACCGAGGCCATGGATGTCCGGGTGGATTTGAAAATCTCGATATAAAGCGTGATCACGCCAATCGAGATGAAGAGGTCACTTACGGTCAGTGTCCAAACGGCTCCGGAGATCAAGCTCACCGATGTCAGTTCCGTTGCGAGGGTTTGGGGTACATCGCCCGCGAGCATGAGCGCGTTGTAGAGGCCGAGGATGATCAGAAAGAAGGGTAAAGCGCGAAGGACGGACACGATGAGCTCCGGTGGGAAGATTCTGAGCGCGATCTTACCTTCCATACGTTCGGCGTATGCCAATACAACGGATCTGAACCTTCACGGGCCGTATTCCGGGGTTCAATTAAGGTTTGAGAGCCTTCAGGCGGGGACTCGGGTTGTGCCCGAGTAACCGCTCGCGCAGGTTCCATTGCGCGGCTGGCGACAGCCCTTTCTCCTCGTACTCAATCGTCTTGCCCGCGCGTCGGGCAATGGTTACGCCGTCGCGAAACAGTATTCGGTTGGAGGTCAGGGCGGGTAATTTTTCACCCGGGAGCACAACCCCGACGAGATTCAGTGGGTCCGCTGCGCTGAGGCTGACCAGCTCTCCGCTGCCGGGCTCTGTCCTCAGGCGTCTCAACGCGGCCAAGGCTTCCGGCAGAGCGTATTGCTCCCCGCTGAACCGTTCCACGAAACGCCCCCCGCGGATATCCCCGCGCGCTTCTAGACGACGGTAGACGTAGAGCAGCGATCTCCAGGGCGGTAGCCAGCGCCCCTCGCGTGCGAGCAGCGCGCGGAAAACGACGCCGTAGCGGCGAAGCAGGGTCCAGGCTACATGCTCAATGATGGCGTCGTCCGTTGCTCCGGGATGGGGAGGTTGGGGAAGCATCGCCCAACGACCGGCATTACTGATGGCATCGGGCTTCGCTCTCCCGCCCTTGCGTCGCGATTGCCTCCGTCGCGACGCGGCGGGCGCGATCAATCCCCTCAGTCCTTCGAAACTGTCGCAGCTCACCAGTCCGAGGTTGGCAAGTTCGCGCAAGCCATCTTCAACCTGGCTGTTCAACAGGCCGCTCGCGGAGACAAGTTCCGCGAAAAATGATGCCCCCTGGACACGAAGAGTGTCGCGAACGGTACGCGCACTCGAACCCAGGTCTATCTCGCCATCCGTCGTAGGTCCGGCGAGCGATCGCCACATGGCAGCGTGTTCCCGGGGCAACAAAGCAATTGGCGTCTGACTGACCGGGCCGCCACCCGATCTCTGACCCTGCGGCGTGGTTGCCGGGGTGAGACGACACCAGAGAATACGACCCATGCGACAAAGATGATCGAGATCCGCTGACTTGAACTTGCCGACACGCTCCATCAGCAGGGCATTCTCCCAGGCGTTGGCGGGCGCTTCGTAACCCTGCATTTGCTCAAGCGTGGAGTAGAGACTTTCGGGGCCCTCCGGCTTGGGCGTTCGGGTCAGCGATTGCCAGAGCAACAGGTGGCGCATCATGACCTGCGCCGAGACCGGCTCGACATCAGCTCTAAGCCGCTTCACCGTGTAGCGGTGAATCCGGGCGAGCAGGCGTCGGTCACACCACTGAGGTCCAACCTGTGGATATACCGGGGTCGTGCTCTCGAATCGGCCCTGCATCGCGAATCCCTCCGCCTCCAATGCCATCAAAGCGGATGTGATAGCGGTATGGCCGGTGGGCGTGTCCAGGCCGAACGCCCGTCCAAGAGCATCCACCGTGATCGGGCCGGAGATTTCCAGTCGACTGCGAACCAGCTCACGCCACGCATCGGTTTCGTCCATAACCGGGGTGGATCCCGATCCGGGCTGTATCACAGCGCCGGCGCAGTCCGGCCACACCGCGAAAAGTTCGCGGGCCCGTTCGGCAGCGGCAAGACGCAGTGCGCCGTTCGCGAGGGTCAGTGCGAGCACCCGTTGCTCAGACAAAAGGGCCTTGAAAAGGCTCTTCCAGCTCTCACCGGCACAGCGCTGAGCCTCGTCTTCAGTCAAGCAACCGGCAAGAACGAGGGCTTCATGCAGTTCATCGGCGTTCCGCGCCGTCGGCCAGGCTTCCTGGCGGACACGCGCAATGGCTTCCGGATCGAGTTGCCCCAGGTCCCGGGCATCCTGTGGATCGAGATGGCGGCGTGTGCGAACCATCTGAGTTCGCCGTTCCTCCGCGGGGGCATCATCGAGAAATGCGTAGGGCCGGGCATTCAAGACTTCGCATGCCAGGGGGGAGGGCTCGGTAAGATCGCGAGCGACCACCTTGATCGCGCCGTGTTCCAGCCGTTCAAGCACCTGCTCCAGCATGTCGATGTCCATGGCTTCGGTCAGCGCATCGGCAATGGTCTGGTGGACCAGGGGATGGTCGGGAATCTCCCGGTCGCCCTGGATGTTCTCAAGGCATGCCAGGTGATCTGGGAAGACCACGGCGGACAGGTCTTCCGCATTCATGCGTTGTAACTGCGGCGGGACGCGCTTGCCCGAACGAAAGCGCTGCAGGGCCAGGGCGCAGGTGGCGTTCCAACGCCAGCGCGATTCGAACAGCGGGGAGTCGAACATGGCCTGGGTCAGAATCTGGCGCACGTTGGCCGATTTCAGGTAGGCGGCTACGTCATTGAGCTCGAAACTGTGCACGGCACCCAGTGAAAGCACGATGCTGTCCTCGAGCGCGGCGGCCTGTAGTTCGAAGTTGAAACTGCGACAAAAGCGCTTGCGCAGAGCCAGTCCCCAACCACGATTGAGTCGCGAACCGTAGGTCGAGTGGACAACCAGGTGGTTGTCACCGGCCTCGTCAAAGAAGCGTTCCAGCACGATGGTGTTCTGATCGGGTAAACAGCCCAGGGCTGCATGACTGGCCCGCAGGTAGTCATCCAACTGCCGTGCCGGGCCCTCGCCCAACCCGAGGTCAGTGGTGAGCCAACGCTGAACGGTCTCGGCGCTGTCCCCTCGTTCATAGCGTTTCGCCAGTTGGGCACGCAGCCGCGAGACTGCCGCTGACAGGGCATCCGAGCGGCCGGGTGCCTCGCCAAACCAGAACGGTATGTTGGGTGGTTGGCCCTGGGCATCTTCCACGTGAACCTTGCCCATCTGAACGCGCAACACACGGTATGACGTGTTGCCGAGTTGAAAGATATCGCCGGGGAGAGATTCGAAGGCGAAGTCTTCGTTGAGGGTTCCGATGAACAGCCCCTCAGGCTCCAGATGGACGTCGTAGTCGAACAGGTCCGGGATGGCACCGCCGTTGGTGATGGCTGTAAGCCGCGCCCCGCGACGTCCGCGCAGCCGGCCGTTTACGCCATCGTGATGGATCCACGCGGAGCGACGGCCACGCCGGGTGGAATAACCTTCGGCCAACATGCGGATCACGGCATCGAAATCGGCTCGCTGTAAGTCCCGATAGGGCCATGCACAACGTATCTGTTCAAACAGCGCCTGCTCGTCCCATTCGCGACAGGCGGTATCCGCGACGATCTGTTGAGCCAGTACATCCAGGGGGTGATTCAGCACCGCCAGGGTGTCCAGTACACCTAACTGGACGGCATGTAGCAGGGCCGCGCACTCGACCAGGTCATCGCGTGAGAGCGGGAACAGGCGGCCCTTGGGTGTGCCGCCCACTGCGTGGCCAGAACGCCCCACCCGTTGCAGGAATGCCGACAATCCACGTGGAGAGCCGATCTGGCATACCAGGTCCACATCGCCGATATCGATTCCCAGTTCCAGGGACGCGGTAGCCACCATCAGACGCAGGTCCCCGTTCTTGAGCCGTTGTTCCGCGTCCAGACGGTGTGCCCGTGACAAGCTGCCGTGATGCGCCGCCACTGCCTCGGTTCCCAGCCGCTCCCCCATGGCTTTGGCGATCCGTTCGGCGTGTCGGCGGGTATTCACGAACACCAGGGTCGTGTGGTGAGTCAGTGCATACGTCTCCAGCCGTTCGTGGATTTCCGTCCAGACCTCGGCGGACATCACCGTTTCGAGCGGCGATGCGGGCACGGTGATGCTGAGGTCCCGGTCACGGCTATGGCCGGTATCGATGAGGATGGCGCTCGCGGGCCGGTTGCCCATCAGAAACCGTTCAACGGTGCTCATCGGGCGGGCGGTCGCCGACATGCCGATCCGCGTCGGTGGGCGGCCGCCCCGGTCGGCGATCAATGCCTCAAGGCGTTCGATGCTCAGGCTCAGGTGGGCGCCACGCTTGTTGCCGACGAGGGCGTGAATCTCGTCGATGATGATCGTGCCCACGGAAGCAAGCATGTCGCGCCCGGACTCAGCGGTGAGCAGGATGTAAAGCGATTCCGGTGTGGTGACCAGGATATGAGGGGGGTCACGGCGCATGCGTTCGCGTTCAGAGGCCGGAGTATCCCCGGTACGGACCGCCGTTCTTATGGGCACATCGACGCGTCCCTGCATCAGTAATTCATCGCGGATGCCGTTCAGCGGGGCCTGCAGGTTTTTCTCGATGTCGTTGGAAAGAGCCTTCAGAGGGGAGACGTAGAGCACCTGGACCCCCGGGGGAAGCCCACCCGTTCCAACACCATGGCGCACCAAGGCATCAATGGCGGCCAGGAAGGCCGCCAGGGTTTTGCCCGAACCGGTCGGCGCCGCGATCAGTGTGTGCTCACCACCCGCAATGGTCGGCCAGGCACCCGCCTGGGCAGCCGTCGGTTCGCCCAGTGCGTTGCGAAACCAGCCCCCGACAGCGGGGTGCAGACACTGCAGCGCATCACTCATGCCGAAAGTGTACCGGTCAGTCAGAGCCGGGCTGACGCGCACATCCTGCGGTTGTCAGGGCCTGGGGTGCAAAAAAAACCGGCTGGCCGGGGGGCGGCACAGCCGGCAATCATGGATGGCAGGCGATCCCTGACAATGGGGGTGGAGATCACCTGGACCGGGAGTATCCCGGGTGGGGGGCTCAAAAGCTGAGTCCACCGCGGTAACCGATACCCCGTGCCTTCGTCGATTCGATCAGGGGCCACCGTTGACGCGGAACCATCCGGCTATGCTGTGGCGTGCCCGTTGGGCCGCAAGTACCTCGTGGGGAAAATCCGTGCTCAGAAACACCACCAGGGTGCCGATGTGAGGCGACACGCTCAATATCGGTTGGGTCGCCTGAGGGTCTCGATATAGTAGTAACTCGCCGCCGTCATCGTCGGACCAGTCAGGGTTCAGGTAGAGCACGGTGGAAAGCCGACGGTTGGTTTGTCCTGTGAACGCGTCGAGGTGTCGTTTGTAGAAGGCACCGGGCTGGTAGCGCGCAAAGTGCGCCTCGTAATCGAACAACCCCAGATAAAGCGCCCGGTTCACGCATTGACGAAGCCCTTCCATCCAGGACAGGAAGTCCGCCTCGGCAGTACTGCCCGGGGCCTCTATCCAGCGGATGCCGTCGCCACGCGTAGTGCTGTCCAGACGATGCGCACCCGCCCGTCCGATGCCCGCTGGTGTGTACTTCTTGTCCGCCGCCGCCTCACTGTGCAGTGCGAACGCCAGGTCCTTGGGGAACGCCTCGCGGCCTGTCCAGAAACCCTGCTCGGCGATGGCGTCGACGATGGCGTCGTAGTGCGGTTCGCTGGCACATGCAGCGTTTGTGGTGATGGAGGAAGACATCGCCTAAAGCTTTTGACCGCAGTGAGGACAGTAACCGGTGTTCTTGCCCGTTCCAGAGGATTTCAGCTCGCGCATGGCGCGGTGAATGATGCGCAACGCGTCGGCGCGGCTCAGGCCCAGTTTCTCCTGTTGCCGCTCGAGACGGTGGCGCTCCCTGTCATCGATGGTGCCGTCGGCCAGACTGCGCCGGACATACCAATCAAAATTTTCGCGCCGGTTGTTCAGTTCCTGGGTGAACCCCGAGGCGATGATGCCCGCGGGCAGGGCCGCCATGCCCACGCCTAGGATGGTGATAATGACGCCCAGGACCTTGCCGCCCACAGTGATGGGAATCACGTCGCCGTAGCCCACGGTTGTGAGTGTCGCGGAGGCCCACCACATGGCGCGGGGGATGCTGCCGAAGGCTTCCGGTTGCGCCTCGTGCTCGAGCAGATACATCCCGGCCGAGGCCAACATGATCAGCGCCACCAGAATCGCGATGGCCGATATCAGGGTGCCGGCTTCGCGGCCGATCACCGTGAACAGCACGTTCATGGTGCTCAGGTGGCGGGACAGTTTGAAAATCCGCAACAGGCGGATGATGCGTAGCAGGCGGGTGTCGATCTGCACGAAAAAGCCAAGAAAGGCGGGTGCGATGGCGAGCAGGTCCAAAAGCGCCAAGGGGGTCACCATATAGCGCAGTCGGCCCCGCCAGCCCGCGCCGTAGTGGGTGTTCTCGGCGCTGCACCACACACGGGTCAGGTACTCAATGGAAAACACCAGAACCGAGAACATCTCGAAGCGGCTGAGCCAGTCGCCCCATTCACGATTGATTGTCGGCTCAGTCTCCAGCGCTACCGCGGCGACATTGAGGACGATCATCAGGGCTATGAACAATTTCACCGCCATGGCCGGGAGATCCCGGTGGTGTTCCTGCTCGAGGAGTTCATGGGCACGGCGGCGCGCACTGGGGCGTGGGGACGCATGATTCATGGGGCGGATAGTACGCCCAGCCGTGGGCCGCGATGGGGACTTGGGGCATACTCGCGCCGCCCAATATTCCCGGAGTCCCACGATGCCCAAGGTAAATGAGATCAAGCGCGGTGCCGCCATCGAGGTCGATGGCGAGCCATGCCTGGTGCGCGATATCGAGGTGAAAAGTCCCTCAGCACGGGGTGCGTCGACCCTCTACCGATTCAAGCTGGTGAATGCGCGCACCCAGCAGAATCTTGATCGCCAGTTCAAGGGAGACGAGTTTCTGAAGGACGCCGATCTGGTTCGGCGCCGGGTGCAGTTCCTGTTCAGTGCGGGCGAGGAATACACCTTCATGGATGAGGAGGACTACAGCCAGTTCGTCCTTAACGCAGGGGATCTGGGCGGGCAGACCGGTTTTCTCAGTGATGGACTGGGGGGGCTGATGGCATTGCTCATCGATGGCCAGGCGGTGGCCGTGGAGTTGCCTGCCTCCGTGAGTCTCGAAATCACCGAAACCGCGCCGGGTATCAAGGGTGCCTCAGCCAACGCCCGCACCAAGCCCGCGGTTCTGTCCACGGGCCTCGAGGTTCAGATTCCGGAATACCTGGAGACCGGAGAGGTCATCAAGGTGAACACGGAAACCGGCAAGTACCTCTCGCGCGCCTGACGCAAGCGCCTCGCCACTCAGGTCTCGCGCATCTCGCGGGCGGTGATGCCGTCGGCGCTGCCGTCCGCGTAATGGCTGTAGGCCTCGATATAGAACTCCGGGGGGCGGAACAGCGTCTGCACACTGGGCAGGTCCAGCATGCGTTGGTGCCAGCCCTCAAGCTTCTGCGCGGCGGCGGGAAGCTCGATGCCCCGGTAGTGGTCGAGCATCGCCAGCCGTTCGAAGAAGGGATATACGGCGAGGTCCATCAGCGTCAGTTGTTCACCCATGAACCAGGGGCCTGTGCAGATGGGGGCCAACTCCGAGAAGGCGGCGTACAGCCGCTGCCGGGGACGCTCGCGTCGCTGCGGGTCCTGTTCCAACAGCAGTTTATAGAAGGCGGGAATCAGGGCCTGGTCCAGGCGTGCGATGGCGTACCGGCATCGTGCCCGGGCCACTGGGTTCGTGGGCAGAAACCCGGGAACCGGGTAGATCTCGTCCAGGTATTCATTGATCACCGCTGATTCAAGGATGACTTCGCCGTCGTGTTCTAGGCAGGGCACCTTGCCCGCCGGGGATATTTCCAGGAACCACGCCGGGGTGGTCTTCAGGTCGATGTCGATCTGTTCGTACTCCACCCCTTTTTCGAACAGCAACAGACGTGAACGTTGGGCGAAGGGGCAGGAAGGAGCGCTGTATAGCCGCATGGATGTCATAGGGCCGTGTCACCGGGCGCGAATCTGGCGTCGACGCTGAGCGGGCGTCAGTGGATGGTGTAGGTGGCCCTCCATGGCCGATGCTGCACGTCCGTCCCGGTTGAGCATAGTCCAAGCCCTCTGGGTACACCCGGCAACCCGTTTCAAAGCGTGAGATCAGGGTTCAGAGCGCGGTTCGGCCCGTGAATCCAGCCCGGCACGCAGTTGTTCAGCGCGAGCGAAACCCGGCGAGCCGGGAGGGATTGTTGCGATGTCCCGACGGGCTCCCCCGAAGTCGCCGCGGTGAAGCCGCAGGCTTGCGCGGTCGAGGCGGGCACGCCAGTCATCCGGGCGCAGCCGCAAGGCCTCGGAGAATCGATGTTCCGCGTCTCCCAGGTCCCCACGGTTTGCCGCATTGAGTGCCGCCAGGTGATGGAGATCGGCCGTGTAGGGGTAACGCATCAGGGCGTCCAGCAATGCTCCATGGGCCTCCCCGGTCAGGCCCTGGGCGGACAGGGCGCGTATGCGGCCCTCGAGGGCGGGGTAGAAACCCGCGTCGATATCCAGGGCGCGTTGAAAGGCGGTGGCCGCGTCCGCCATGCGTTTTTTGCGCTCCAGGGTCATGGCCAGATTGGTCCAGGTCCATTTCGAATCGGGCGCCAACTGGGTCGCATGGGCCCAGTGGGTAAGCTCGTCAGACCACACGCGGGATTCGGCGTGGGCGAACAGCGCCAGGGTCAAGGTGATCGGCAACAGTACGGACACCGGTCGGTGGCGACCTGACGTCGCCGATAACCAAAGGATCAGGGCGATGACCAGCGGAATGGACGCAAGGTAGCCGTAACGCAGGGCCACCAGTTGCGGCCCGCTCTGGCTGATACCCAGTACGGGCAGCAGCAGCACCGTATATACGGCCAGGCTGACGAACGCCCCCGGCAACCGGCGAGCCCAGAGCGTTGCGCCCCCCAGGGTCAGCGTGGTGAGCAACGCGGTGCCGAAGAACAGCGGACTGAACAGGTAAACCGGTCCAAGTTCGTACAGGGGGCGGTAGTCCACGGGCCAGAGTGAGGCGGCGAGGTAGAACACCCAGCCGTAGCCGCTTTGCAGCAGCCGCTCGCCCAGGCCGTAGACCTCGAAACTGAGCATGGCGCCCGCGCCGCTTTGTGCCTGGGATGCCGCCATGGCCGCGGCCAGTGCCATTGGCCACAACGGCGCGGTTTCGCGGAACCGCGCTTTGAGCCAGTGGCTGGTCTGGTGCGTGCGCGGCGCAGGGGGGGACAGCCACCAGGCAATGAGGGGCAGGACCACGGGAAGGGTGATGGCCCAGGCCTTGGCCAGCAGGGACAGCGCCGCCAGAGCGAGGAACAGGGCATAGACGACGGCGCGGCGATGTACGCGCCAATACAGCCAGGTGCTTACCGCCGCGAGGTAAAACAGCGCGGCCAGCAGGTCGCGCCGCTCGGTCAGCCAGGCAACGTTCTCAAGCCGCATGGGATGAAGGGCCCAGAGCAGCGCGCCGAGTAGGGCGATCCAGGGCGATACCGACCTGCCCCGCGCGCCTGCCAGTTGGCGGATGAGCACGGCGACCAGGACGGCGGAGGCCCAATGCAGGACAAGGTTGTGTACATGCCAACCGCGCCAGTTATCGCCCCAGAGGGCATGGTCCAGGAACCACGAGAGCCAGGTCAGCGGCTGGTAGTGCCCGCCGTGGAAACTCGTGAATGCCCAGCTCAGTTGACCTCCCGGGCCCCATTCGAACGCGGCAACGCCCAGGTTGGCGTGGTCATCCCAGAACAAGCCGCCGGAAACGGTGGGGCCCATCACCAGGCCGATACACAGGGCCGTGAGCAGGGCCGTGAGCAGGGCCGACGGCAGCCCCGGGCGGTGGTGGATCAGAATGTCCCTGATGGAGTGAATCAGCCTCATCGCGCGAGGCTACACCGGCGATGGGCTGTTCGCCCCCATCCGGCCCCGATTCCATGTCGCGCCGTCCCTCTTCAAGCGGTGCGATTGGGGCGTTTCAGGTCCGGCGTCGATGGGCTTGGCTGCGTCCTCCGAAGCCCCAGTTCCCGGAGGCTACCTCGTCGATGACCACGTAGCTGACCGGTTCGTAGTGATCCAGGGTGTCACGCAGCAGGCCGTGAAATGCGCCGATGGCTTCCTCGATTTCCTCCGCGCTGTTCGTTCCCTCGGTGATGTGGGCACGGATGAAGCCGGTTGACGGCGCGGGACCCCCGCCAATGGACCAGTCGCGCACGCGGCCCGCATTGATGGCCACCGACGTCAGCGCGGGCTTCTTGTGGAGAACCGAGACCATGATGTGCACGGCCCCCGCTGAGATGTCCTGGGCCTGTTGGTCGCTGATGTTTTCGCTGAGATCAATCTGGATGTAGGGCACGGATGCGTCCTGTGGTGGGTTGTGGTGCGCGCATCCTAGGAAGATGAGTTGGTCAACAAAAACGAATAATATTCAGACAAAACATAAAGATTTATTAACTATGAATTAACAATGAACTTTGAGATCGAGTTACTACGCGCCCTGGTTTCGATCGTGGACCTGGGGAGTTTTTCCCGGGCCGCCAGTGCACTCCATCGAACCCAGGCTGCGGTAAGCCTGCAAATGCAGCGGCTCGAAAACGCGGCGGGGGTGGCCTTGTTCCGGCGCGAGGGGCGGCGTCGTGTACTGACCCACCAGGGCGAACTCATGCTCTCCCATGCGCGCCGGATTCTCGCCGCCCACGATCAGGCGGTGGCCGCGATGGACCAGGCGGCGAGCGTTGGCCTTCTACGTCTGGGCGCCTCCCAGGGCCTGGCCGATTCGGCGCTGCCCGGCCTGCTGCGCCGACTACGCCAGGACTACCCGCGGGTCAGGCTGGAGGTGCGCGTTGCCTCCAGCGAACGTTTGCTGGAGTGGTTCAGCGCCGGTGAGTTGGACCTGTCCCTGTCGGTCTCCATGGGTGGAAACGCCGACGGCGACCTGCTCAGTACCCAGGATGTCGAATGGGTGGTGCCTGCCTACTGGCAGGGTGCGGGTAGCGATCCAATCCCCCTCGCCCTGTTCGCGGGCACCTGCGGGTTCAAGGATCTCGCGTTGCGGAGTCTGGAAGAGGTCGGCCTGCCCTGGTACGTCAGTTTCAGTGCCGACTCATTGCATGCGTTGCTGGAGGCGGTGGCGGCGGGCGTGGGGATAACCGCGCGCACACGATCCGCCGTGGGAGATGGAATGAGGGTTGCCACGGCCGGGGATGGGCTGCCGTCCTTGCCCGGGGTTGATCTTCGTCTCCAGCACAATCCCCGCTCCGCCCTGGCGACGCAGCTGTGTCAGAGCATCAGGGGGCTGGGGCTTACACCCGTGTGATGGATCGTCAGCGGGCCTCGACGAGTCCCTTGGCCTGCTGATCCGCGTGATAACTGGAGCGAACAAAGGGCCCGCTGGCGACGTGCTGAAAGCCGATGGACAGGCCGAAGTCTTCGATCTGCTTGAACTCCTCGGGCGTCCAGTAGCGTTGCACGGGCAGGTGTGAATCGCTGGGTGCCAGGTACTGGCCCAGGGTGAGCATGCGGCAGCCGTGGGCGCGCAGGTCGCGCATGACGGCCTGTAGTTCCTCCATGGTCTCGCCCAGCCCCACCATGAGGCCGGACTTGGTGGGAATGTCTGGGTGGCGCTCGCCAAATGCCTTGATCAGGTCCAGGGACCACTGGTAGTCCGCGCCGGGGCGCGCGGCCTTGTACAGGCGAGGCACGGTTTCCATGTTGTGGTTGAACACGTCAGGAGGTGAGACGGCCATGGCGTCGAGCGCGGTGTCCATGCGCCCCCGGAAGTCCGGCGTGAGTATCTCCACCTTGATGCCCGGGCGGGCCGCGCGTACCGCGCTGACGCAGTCCGCGAAGTGTTTCGCACCGCCGTCCTTGAGGTCATCGCGGTCCACCGAGGTGATGACCACGTAACTGAGTTTCATGGTCTTTACGGCGTCGGCCAGCATGTCGGCCTCTGCTTCGTCCACCGGCAGGGGGCGACCATGGCCCACCTCGCAAAAGGGACAACGACGGGTGCAGACCCGGCCGAGAATCATGAACGTGGCGGTGCCGTGACCGAAGCACTCGGCCAGGTTGGGGCAGGCGGCCTCTTCGCAAACGGTGTTGAGCTTGTTGTCGCGTAACAGTGCGCGGACTTGTTCGGCCTGGGACTGGCTGGGCAGGCGGATCTTCAGCCAGGCGGGTTTCTTCAAAGGCTCGGCCCTGGGCACCACTTTTACGGGGATGCGGGCGACCTTGTCGGCGCGGCGCATGGGTACGCCGGGTGCGGGCTTGGTGGTATGGCTCATGTTGTTTGGTCTTCGTGTGGGAGCGCCGTCCCGGCGCGATGGGGGCCGGGGTTTGCGCTGATCGCGGCGGGACGCCGCTCCTACGGGGTCATTGTTCGGCGTCGAGGAAGTCCTCGACCTCGGTGACGAATTGTTCCGGGCGCTCGGCGTGCACCCAGTGACCGGCATCGTCGATGGTCTTGATCCGGGCGCGCGGAAACAGCGCGTAGATGGCGACCTTATGGCGCTCGAGCACGTAGTCGGAGCGTCCCCCATGCAGCATCAGCGTGGGGTTGTCGAAAGAGCGGGCACCGAAATCGGGGTAAGCCGCGATTGCCGCCATGTTGGCCTGCAGGGCCTCAAGATTGATACGCCATTGCATACCCTGATCGCCGCGCTTGAGGTTCTGTAACAGAAAGGCGCGGATACCCTGCTCCGGAATGGCTTCGGCCATGGCCTTGTCCACGTCGGCTCGCGATTTCATGGAGCCCAGGTCTATGCCGTGCATCACCTCCACGTACTCGCCGAGGCTTGAACGGTACTTGACCGGTGCAATGTCCACGCTGACCAGACGCCGGATTCGGCTGGGTTCCGTGAGGGCCGTTGCCATGGCAACTTTTCCGCCCATGGAGTGACCCAGAAGGTCAACCCGGTCAAGGCATTGGGTGTCCATCCAGTTGATCACGTCCGCCGCCATGGCGGGGTAGGTATGGTCATCCTCCCAGTCCGCGTTGCCGTGGTTGCGCAGGTCCAGGCAATAAACCGGGCGTTTGGCTGAGAGTCGTTTGGCCACGCTACGGAAGTTCGTGGCGGAGCCAAACAGACCGTGCAGCATCACCAGGGGGCTGGCACCGTGCTGTTCGTGGGGCAGGGGGATGATGAGGGTCATGGAGCGGTAGCAGGGAATCGTGGATTGCGGATGGCCACGAAGGAGAACGGATTTCCGAACGGGATGCTTCTCCACCCGTGGGAAGGATCGATGCGCAGACGCGGCATGTGCGCCCGCGCGAGGTTCCCCGATCGGTGTTTATCCGTGTTCATCCGTGGCCATTCAACAGCTTTTGTCCGCGTACCTCCGGGGTTTATTTCTTCTTGGGCATGTACAGGTCCGTAATCGTCCCTTCGAAGGCCTCGGCCGCCATGGCCACGGTTTCCGAAAGGGTCGGGTGAGGGTGGACGGTAAGCCCGATGTCCGTGGCGTTGGAACCCATCTCTATGGCGTGGGCCGCCTCGGCAATGAGATCGCCAGCGTTTGTGCCCACGATGCCCGCGCCGATGAGGCGGTCGGTCTCCTCGTCGAAGATCAGCTTGGTCATGCCCTCGTCGCGGCCCAGGGACAGGGCGCGGCCGGAAGCGGCCCAGGGGAACACGCCCTTGCCGTATTTGATTCCCTGCGCTTTTGCCTCTTCCTCGGTGACACCCACCCAGGCGACTTCCGGATCGGTGTAGGCCACGGAGGGAATGACACGCGCGTCGAAATGACTCGCCTGTCCGGCGGCGGCTTCGGCGGCGGTCTTGCCTTCATGCACGGCCTTATGGGCCAGCATGGGCTGTCCGATGATGTCGCCGATGGCGAAGATGTGCGGCGCGGTGGTGCGCATCTGGGTGTCGGTCACCTGCACGAAACCGCGTTCGTCCACGGCCACGCCGGCGTTCTCGGCGCCGATCTTGAGGCCGTTCGGGGTGCGGCCCACGGCCACCAGGATGCGGTCGTAGACCTGGGGTTCGGCGGGGGCGTTCTTGCCGTCGAAACTCACCTTCAAACCCGCGTCCACCACTTCGACGCCGGTCACCCGGGTCTCCAGCCAGACGTTCTCATAGCGCTTTTGGATGCGCTTGAGGTAGGGCTTGACGATGTCCTTATCGGCCCCGGCCATGATGTTGGGCAGCATTTCCACCACGGTGATCCTGGTGCCGAGAGCGGCATACACGGTGGCCATTTCCAGTCCGATGATGCCGCCGCCGATGACCAGCATGTGCTTGGGGACACCATCCAGAGCCAGGGCCCCGGTGGAATCGATTACGCGCGGGTCATCGGGGATGAAAGGCAGATTCACCGCTTCTGAACCGGCGGCGATCACGGCATGGTCGAACTTCACCACGGTCTTGCCGCCACCTTCGCTGGTGACTTCCACATGATGCGGGTCGAGGAAGGCGCCCACGCCCTGAACGACTTCCACCTTGCGCTGCTTGGCCAGGCCCTTGAGGCCACCGGTGAGGCGACCGACGACCTTATCCTTCCAGCCACGCAGGGCGTCGATGTCCACCTCGGGCTTGGCGAATTTGACGCCGAACTCGCCCATCTCCTCGGCCTCTTCGATGACCTTGGCGGCGTGCAGCAGGGCCTTGGAGGGAATGCAGCCCACGTTCAGGCAGACACCACCCAGGGTGTCCCAGCGCTCCACCAGCACGGTTTTCATACCGAGATCAGCGGCGCGGAAGGCGGCGGTGTAACCGCCGGGGCCGGCACCCAATACCAGCATCTGGCATTCCACGTCGGCGGCCCCGGAATGGGAGGCAGCAGCGGGGGCCTCGACAGCCGGGGCTGTTTCTTTGGTCGGGGTCGGAGCGGGTTCTGATGGTGCGGCCGCGTCGCCCGTGACTTCCATCAGGCAGATGACCGTGCCTTCGGAGGCCGTGTCACCCACGCCGATCTTCATTTCCTTGATGGTGCCGCCGTGGGAGGAGGGCACGTCCATGGAGGCCTTGTCGGATTCCAGGGTGATGAGGGCGTCGTCGGCGGCCACGCTGTCGCCCGCGGCGACCAGGACCTCGATCACGTCCACGTCGGAAAAGTCGCCGATGTCGGGGACTTTGATTTCGATGATGTTGCTCATGGTGGTTTGCTCTTTTTGTGAACCGCGAAGGCGCGAAGATCACGAAGAAATGGGCTCCGAGGTGCTGTTCACATGCGTAGGCAGCGTGAACGGCAGCGTTCTTGGCCGGGGCGCTTGGTCGCTGGATCCCTTTGCGACCTTCGCGCCTTCGCGGTTCAAATTTCGTGAATTACAGGATCAGGTTGCGCACGTCGCTCAGCAGGAAGGCGAGGTAGCTGGTGAACTTGGCGGCGTAGGCGCCATCGATGACCCGGTGGTCGTAGGACACGGCCAGGGGCTGGATGAGGGCGTCGACGATCTCACCCTGTTCGTTGCGCACCAGGCGCGACTGGCTGCGTGTCAGGCCGAGGATGCCGACCTGGGGGGCGTTCACCAGGGGCGTGAAGTTGGTGCCACCGATGCCGCCCAGGGACGAGATGGTGAAACAGCCACCTTGCAGGTCGTCGGCCTTGAGCTTGCCGTCACGGGCCTTGACGGAGATCTCGCCCAGGTCGCGGGCAAGGTCGAACAGGCCTTTCTTGTCGACGTCGCGCACCACCGGCACCACCAGACCGTCGGGCGTGTCCACCGCGATAGCGATGTTGTAGAAGTCGCGCTGGATGAGGTTTTCCCAGTCCGCATCCATGGCGGAATTGAACTTGGGGAAGGCCTTCAGGGCGGCGGTCACGGCCTTCATGTAGAAGGCCAGCGGGGTCATGCGCACGCCCTGCTTCTCGGCCTGCGCCTTGAGGGACTTGCGGTAGGCCTCGAGCCCGGTGACATCGGTCTCATCGAAATGGGTGACCTGGGGGGTGTTGAGCCAGGACTTCGCCAGATGCCTGGCAGAGAGTTTGTTGATGCGGCTCATGGGCACGGTGCTGACGTCGCCGAACTTGCTCCAATCGGGCTGGGCGATTTCCGGTATGCCGAGCTCGCCCAAATCGGCGGCGGGTTTTTTCTTCTTGGCCGGTACCTCTTGCGCGGCCGGAGCGGCCGCCGAGGCCGCCGAACTGGCGCCCGTCTGGAAACCCTTCACATCGTCCTGGGTCACGCGGCCGTTGCGACCGGTGGGGGTGACCTGGGTGAGGTCCACGCTCAACTCGCGGGCGATGCGCCGGACTGAAGGGGAGGCGTGAACGCGTTTGAAGGCATCGGCATCCACCGTTTGGGTCGGTGCGCTTGCTGAAGCGGAAGCAGCGGGCGCCGGGGTGGATGCTTGTTGGGCGGGCACTGGAGCCGGTGAACCGGATTCAAGCACCAGGATCAGGCTTCCTTCGGAGACGGTGTCCCCGACCGCGACCTTCACCTCGTGGACCTTGCCACCCTTTGGGGCGGGCACGTCCATGGATGCCTTGTCCGATTCCAGGGTGATGAGGGCATCGTCCGCCGAGATCGTGTCGCCCGCCTGCACCAACACCTCGATGACATCGACATCGGAGAAGTCGCCGATGTCCGGCACCTTGATCTCCTCCAGCGATGTACCGCCGTACCCCCCACCGGAACCACTGGGTGCGGGGTCAGCGGCGGCTGGGGCCTTGGCGGCGGGCTTGCCCTCCTTGCTTGAGGCGTTGTCGGTGGCCGTGGCGTCGGCCACGTCAAGGCTGAGGATCAGGCTGCCCTCGGAGACGCTATCACCGACCGCCACTTTGACTTCGGTCACCGTACCGGCCTCGGGCGCGGGGATGTCCATGGAGGCCTTGTCGGACTCCAGGGTGATGAGTGCATCGTCGATGGCGATGGTGTCGCCAACGCTGACCAGCACCTCGATGACGTCGACATCGGAAAAGTCACCGATGTCGGGGACGTGTATTTCTTTGATCATTGGTTTTGTCTCGTTTGGAACCGCGAAGGCGCGAAGGCCACGAAGGAATGGGGTCTGAGGCGCTGTTCACATGCGCAAGCGGCGTGAATCACAGCGGTCCTGGCCGGGGCGCCTGTTCGGTCAGCCCCTTCGCGACCTTCGCGTCTTCGCGATTCGATATTGGATTTACGCGTACAGCGGAAACGCCTTCTCGGTGTCGATGCCGTATTTCTCGATGGCTTCCAGCACCGTCTTGCCGTCGATGCCTTTGGCTTTTTGATCGGCCAGGGCCTTGAGGGCGGCGACGGTGACGTAGTGGCGGTCCACCTCGAAGTGGCGGCGCAGGGCCTCGCGGCTGTCCGAGCGGCCGAAGCCGTCGGTGCCGAGGACCGTGAAGCTGCCGGGCACGTAGGCGCGGATCTGTTCGGCGTAGTTGCGCACATAGTCGGTGGAGGCGATGACCGGGCCCTTGGCGCCTTCCAGGCACTGCTCGACCCAGGATTTTTTGGCCTCCTGGTCGGGGTGCAGGAGGTTCCAGCGCGCGGTCTCGGCGCCATCGCGGGCCAGTTCGTTCAGCGATGGCGTGGACCAGATGTCCGCGTCCACGCCCCAGTCAGCCTTGAGCAGGTCGGAGGCTGCGATGACCTCGTTGAGGATCGAGCCGCAGCCCATCAGCTGAACCGTGTGCTTGGCCTTGGCATCCGCGGCCTTGATCTTGTGCATGCCCTTGACGATGCCTTCCTCGGCACCCTCCGGCATGGCCGGGTGGCTGTAGTTCTCGTTCAGGGTGGTGATGTAGTAGTAGACGTTCTCACCCTGCTCATACATGCGCTTGAGTCCGTCATGCAGGATCACGGCGACCTCGTAGGCGAATGTCGGGTCATAGGATTTGCAGTTGGGCACGAAGCCTGCGAACAACTGGCTGTGGCCGTCCTGGTGCTGCAGACCCTCACCGTTCAGCGTCGTGCGTCCGGAGGTGCCGCCGACCAGGAAGCCCTTGGCCAGCATGTCCCCGGCTGCCCAGGCCAGGTCGCCAATGCGCTGGAAACCGAACATGGAGTAGAAGATGTAGACGGGGATGGTGGTTACGCCGTTGTTGGCATAAGACGTGGCCGCCGCGATCCAGGACGACATGGCGCCGTCCTCGTTGATGCCTTCCTGCAGCATCTGGCCCTTGGCCGATTCGCGGTAGGGCATGATGTCGGCGGCGTCCATGGGCTCGTACTTCTGGCCTTCGGGGGCGTAGATGCCGACCTGGCGGAACATGCCTTCCATGCCGAAGGTGCGTGCCTCGTCGGGGACGATGGGCACCAGACGCGGGCCGATCTCCTTGTTGCGCGCCACGGCCACCATGGCTCGAACCAGGGCCATGGTGGTGGACATGGTGCGCGCTCCGGTGTCCTTCAGCAGGGCTTCGAAGATCTTCAGATCCGGAATGTTGAGCTTTTCGGAATCCTTGGGGCGGGAGGGCAGGTAGCCGCCCAGCTTGGCGCGCCGCTCGCGCAGGTATTCCATCTCGGGCGTATCGGTGGCGGGCTTGTAAAAACCGGCTTCTTCCACGGTGTCGTCGGACACCGGGATGTTGAAACGGGAGCGGATCTTGATGAGCTGCTCGTTGGAGAGCTTCTTCTGCTGGTGGGAGATGTTCATCCCCTCGCCGGCCTCGCCCATGCCGTAGCCCTTCACCGTGTGGGCCAGGATCACCGTCGGGCGGTCGGAGTTCACCGCGTTGTGGTAGGCGGCGTAGATCTTCACCGGGTCGTGGCCACCGCGCAGCAGATCGTAGTAGATCTCGTCGTCGGTCATGTCGGCGACCATGGCCTTGAGCTCCGGATTCACGCCGAAGAAATGCTCGCGGGTGTAGGCGCCGCCCTTGTTCTTGAAGTTCTGATACTCGCCGTCCAGACACTCCATCATGCGTTTGTGCAGCAGACCCTTGCTGTCCTTGGCGAGCAGCCGGTCCCAGCCGGAGCCCCAGAGCAGCTTGACCACGTTCCAGCCCGCTCCGCGGAAGTTGCCTTCCAGTTCCTGCACGATCTTGCCGTTGCCGCGCACCGGCCCGTCCAGGCGCTGCAGGTTGCAGTTGACCACGAACACCAGGTTGTCGAGTTTCTCGCGCGAGGCCAGTGCAATGGCGCCCTGGGATTCCGGTTCGTCCATCTCGCCGTCACCGAGGAATGCCCAGACCTTGCGGCCCTCGGCGTGATTGTCGGCGACTTTTTGCAGGCCGCGGTGTTCCAGGTACTTGAGGAAGCGCGCCTGGTAGATGGCCATGATGGGGCCCAGGCCCATGGATACCGTCGAGAACTGCCAGAACTCCGGCATCAGGTAGGGGTGGGGGTAGGAGCTGATGCCCTTGCCACCGGCCTCTCGACGGAAGAATTCCAGCTGCTGGTCACTGATGCGGCCTTCCAGGTAGGCACGGGCATAGGTTCCGGGTGCGGTGTGACCCTGGACGAACAGCATGTCCCCGCCGTTGGGGTGATCAGGTCCCTTCCAGAAGTGGTTGTAACCCACCTCGTAGAGAATCGCGGATGACTGGTAGGAGGCGATGTGCCCACCGGGCTCGGCGGGTTTACGGTTGGCGTGCACCACCATGGCGGTGGCGTTCCAGCGCAGGGCGCGCAGGATCTTGCGTTCCAGGTCACGATCGCCGGGGTAGGGGGGCTGCTGATCGACCGGGATGGTGTTGACGTAGGGGGTGTGGTTGCAGTCCGGCGGTTCCGCGCCGATCTCGTAGGCCTTGTTCATGGCCTGTTTCAGCAGGAAGCGCGCGCGGTCGGTGCCTTCGCGATCGGCGACAACCTCGATGGCCTCTTCCCATTCCCAGGTTTCCTGGGGATCGATATCGTGCAGCGGGTCGGTCGCCGCGTTGTTCTCGTTGGTACTCACGGGTGGGGTTTCCTCTCGAAACCCACCGCGAATGAAGCGCTTGCGGTGCCGCGGTTCCCCGGCGTAGACGACACGGTCCCGGTTGCCTCCACGGGCTGCCCTGTTTGGGTGGCTCAAGCGGAGACGCGGGCGATTGTGCCTTGGCGCGGAGTCTGCGTGACACCGAAGAGATCCGATCCGCGGCAGGTGTGAAAAAGGTCAGGCACGGGTTTGCCGTGCCTTGACCGATAAACATCGGAGTCTTTTGGACTCCGCTGAAAAACTGCCGGTGGCCTTGTGGGCCTACGGGGCGTATCCCGATGTCTGGTATGTCAGTTGCTCGTTCGATCCCCTGGTTCGCGGGTCATGGCACCGATTATCTCTTCCGGAAAATTGGTAATACCAATAGACCAGTCGGATGGTGCGCTGCACTATAACGGGTCTATCTCCAAAGAGATAGACCCGTTGACCCTAAATTGACTCGTCCTGCCAGTGGGCCGTGGCTCGATGTGTTCATCCTCACCCGATCCATATCCCGAGATGCTCCGGGGTTGAGTGTGTCCGGTCGTCCGCATGGCACTGTTCATCCCCCGGGGGGCGAGGGGAGGCCGGACCTTATTCAGCATGGGGTGTCGGTGGGACCCGGCCCGGAGAGCGGGCATACTGCGCGCCCATTGAATGGCGTCCAACCGGAAATGATCGAGTCAATGAATATCAAGAAACTCCTGGCAGCCCCGCTCGCACTGCTGATGTCCACGGGTGTGTTTGCCGCCGATGTGCCCGAGGGCCTGCAGTCAGTCCTCAACCAGTACTTCCCACCCGGCGCGATTGATGAGGTCAACACCAGCGTCCTGCCCGGTTTCCACGAGATCGTGGCGGGCACCAAGATCTACTACATCAGTTCGGACGGTAAATACGTCATCAACGGGAAGATCATCGATATCGCCCGTCGCGCGGACATCGCCGAGGAACGCTTGAACGGACTCAGGAAGACGGCCCTGGACAAGCTCAGTGAGAGCGAAATGATCAGCTACGGTGATGCGCCCGCGGACCACACCGTCACCGTGTTCACCGATGTGGATTGTGGCTACTGCCAGAAATTCCACGATGAGTTGCAGTCCTACCTCGACGCCGGACTTCGCGTGCGCTACATCCTGTACCCGCGTACGCCCCCGGGCAGTGCCTCGTTCCGTAAGGCAGTGGGCGTGTGGTGCGCGGACGATCGCAAGGAAGCCCTGTCCCTCGCGAAGAGCCGTCAGCCCATTGACCAGAAAAGCTGCGCCAATCCCGTGGCGGCGAACCAGGATGCCGGTGCCGATTTCGGCATTACGGGCACGCCCACCATCGTGTTGCCCAATGGTGAGGTGATTCCGGGTTATGTTCCCGCCAGCCGACTGGCGCCGATCGTCAAGGAAGCAGCCCGGGGTTAACCGGGAAGCGCTGATACCCAGCAGGGTCTCACCATGCAAAAAGCCCCCGGTTTTCACGCCGGGGGCTTTTTGCGTTCGGGAGCGGGGGAGTACGCAATGGACGCACCCGGTGCGGTTGCGTCAGAGCAGGGGCACCAGCATCAGGGCGACGATGTTGATGATCTTGATCAGGGGGTTCACCGCGGGGCCCGCGGTGTCCTTGTAGGGGTCGCCCACGGTGTCACCGGTCACGGCGGCCTTGTGGGCATCGGAGCCCTTGCCTCCGTGGTGGCCGTCCTCGATGTATTTCTTGGCGTTGTCCCAAGCGCCTCCGCCGGTGGTCATGGATATGGCCACAAACAGGCCGGTGACGATGGTGCCGATGAGTAGTCCACCCAGGGCCAGGGGGCCTGCATCACCACCGAGCAGCCATGCCATGCCGAAGGCGACCACGATGGGCGCAAGTACCGGAAGCAGGGAGGGAACCACCATTTCCCGAATGGCGGCACGGGTGAGCATGTCCACGGCCCGGGAGTAATCGGGCTTCTCGCTGTAGTCCATGATTCCTGGCTTGGCACGGAACTGACGGCGGACCTCGTTGACGATCCCGCCGGCCGCGCGGCCCACGGCTTCCATGGCCATGGCCCCGAACAGGAAGGGGATCAGGCCCCCGATGAGCAGGCCGATGAGTACGGCGGGATCATCCAGCCGGAACACCAGGTCCTTGCCCGCGGCGGAAAGCGAGTGGGTGAAGTCGGCAAAAAGGACGAGTGCGGCGAGACCGGCGGATCCGATGGCATAACCCTTGGTGACCGCCTTGGTGGTGTTGCCCACCGCGTCCAGGGGGTCGGTGATGTCGCGAATGGATTGGTCCAGCTCCGCCATTTCGGCGATACCACCGGCGTTGTCGGTGATCGGGCCGTAGGCGTCCAAGGCGACAATGATGCCGGTCATGGAGAGCATGGAAGTCGCGGCGATGGCGATGCCGTAGAGACCGGCGAGGTTGTAGGAGATCAGGATGGCCGCGCAGATGGCCAGCACGGGCAGGGCGGTGGAGCGCATGGACACGCCAAGACCGGCGATGACGTTGGTGCCGTCGCCCGTGGTTGATGCCTTGGCTATATGCCGTACCGGGCTGTATTCGGTGGCCGTGTAGTACTCGGTGATCACCACCAGGGCGGCGGTCAGGATCAGACCGATCAGGGCGGAGCCATACAGACCGCCCACGCTGTAGAGGCCGTTGTCGGCCATCATCTTGTCTGTCACGAAGTAAAAGGCGATGGCTGCCAACACGCCGGAGACGATCAGGCCCTTGTAGAGCGCATTCATGATTTTGCCGCGCCGGTGCACCTTGACGAAGAAGGTGCCGATGATCGACGCGAGAATGGAAACCCCACCCAGAACCAGCGGGTACACGATGCCGGAGTAGCTGGCGGAACCCGCGAAGGTCAAGCCACCGAGCAGCATGGTGGCGATGATCGTGACGGCGTAGGTCTCGAACAGATCCGCGGCCATGCCCGCGCAATCCCCGACGTTGTCCCCGACGTTGTCCGCGATGACGGCCGGGTTGCGTGGGTCATCCTCAGGAATTCCCGCTTCGACCTTGCCCACGATGTCGGCACCCACGTCGGCACCCTTGGTGAAGATGCCGCCGCCCAGGCGCGCGAAGATGGAGATCAGTGAGCCCCCGAAGCCGAGCCCGACCAGGGCGTGCATGGCGTCGCTCTGCTCAACACCGAAGGCGGTCAGCAGGGCGTAGTACCCGGCGACCCCGATAAGCCCCAGGCCGACCACCAACAAACCGGTGATAGCCCCGCCCCGAAAGGCGACGTTGAAGGCGGCGGCCATGCCGTCGTGCGCGGCCTGGGCGGTGCGGACATTGGCCCGTACCGAGATGTTCATGCCGACATAACCCGCTGCACCGGAGAATACCGCGCCGATAAGGAACCCGAAGGCCGTGGCCCAGTCGAGAAACAGGCCGATCAGAATGAACAGCACCGCGCCGGCCATGCCGATGGTGGTGTACTGCCGGTTCAGGTAGGCCTGGGCACCCTCCTGCACTGCATTGGATATCTCCGTCATGCGTGCGTTGCCCGTGGGCTTGGAGAGAATCCAACGTACGGATGCGATGCCGTACGCGATGGCGAGCGCGCCACAGATAAGGGCGAATGCGAGATCGGCGGTCATGGGAGCTCCACGGCAAGGGTGAAGCCGAAGTTATGATCCGCTCAGTGGAGAGATGCCAATCAGTATTGGGAACTCGGGAGATAAGAATATCTAATACAAAGCATTTAATAGTCTTGTCATATCCCGGCGCGCCACCGTTGAGTGTAGGGAGGGGGTGGTCGCCTACAGGGGCAGTACCAATCCCAGCACCACCGGGATGATGGCCACACTGGCGAGGTTGCCGAGCAGGACCACTGACGCGACCTTGCGTGGTTCCTGGTTGTACTTCTCGGCCAACATGAAATTGAGTACAGCCGGGGGCAGGGCGCCAAACACGATGAGCTGCGCCAGCTGAATCCCCTGCAGGTCGAGCAGCGTTCCCGCCGCCCATGCGATGGCGAGGCCGCTGACCGGGCAGACGATGGCGCCGGCCAGGCCGATCTTCCAATCGCGCAGATCCACCCCGGTCATGCGCACGCCCAGGCTGAAGAGCATAAGGGGGATGGCGATCTGCCCAAGCAGCTCGATGCTTTCGTGCAGGGGGCCGGGAATGGGAATCTTGAAGTAGCCGACGATGAGTCCGGCAAACGTCGCGATCAACATGGGCATGCGCAGCAGGACCAGGGGGTTCGCCCGTCCCGTGAGCATGTAGTTGCCGACGGTGAAATGCAGGGTGTTTTCCACCATGAACAGGATCACGGCCGCGGCCAGGGCCTGGTCGCCAAACGCGAACACCGTCAGGGGCAGCCCCATGTTGCCGGAGTTGTTGAACATCATGGGCGGGATGAAGGTGCGGTGTTGGAAGCCCATGAGCCTGGAGACGGGCCAGGCTAGGAGCCCGGACCCCAGCACGACCGCGGTGGCCGCGATGGCCAGGCTCTCGTAGCGGCCCGGGTCGAAATCCTTGCCCGAGAGGACGGCGAAGATCAGCGCCGGGGTGAAGATGTCCAGGTTCAGCTTGTTGGCTGCCGCCATGTCCGGCGCGTGCTTGCGCGCGTACAGGAAGCCGATCAGCACCAGGGCGAAGATCGGAAAGACAATGCTGATGATGGTGGCGGTCATGGAAGGGCGTCAGGCCGAAGGGGACAGGGGCCAAAGCGGGCAGGGGCCAAAGCGGGCAGGCGTCGATGATGCACTGCATCAATCGACGTCGCCAGCAGGAGGCGCCGTGCCGGTCAAGTTGCTATCGCGCCCGGTCGATGGGGCGGCGGCCGTCGACCTCAGTCGGCGTCCCGGGTGTGCTCCGCGCCCATCCATTCCTCGCGCCATCGCGCCCCGGTTTCCCCGCCCAGGGCCACGATCAGGGCGGCTACGACCCGACGGTCGTACTTCTCGTCGGTTTCCTGCATGAGGATGCCCGAGGCCTTATCCGGGTCCATGGCGCGCCGGAACGAGCGCGGATGGGTCATGGCGACAAAGGCATTGGCAATCGCGAGGATGCGGGCGTGGATGATGATCTGGTCGCCGGACAAACCCAGTGGATACCCTTTGCCGTTGAGCAGTTCGGTGCTCTGGGCGATCGCTTCCACCACCGGACCGTCGAACTCGACTCCCGAAAGCATCTTCGCTGCGTTCGGGATGGCGTTGCGGATCAGGGCGAATTCCTCGTCCGAGAGCTTGGTTTCCTTGCTCAATATCTCGGCGGGAATGGTGATTTTGCCGATATTCATCAGGTTCGCCGCGATGCGCAGGGAATCCATGTCCTGCTCTGAAAGGTGCAGTTCCTCACCGATGGCGTTGGCCACCGCGACGACCTTGCGTGAGTGATTGGAGGAGTGCGGGTCGTGGGAATCGAGCACCCCGGCCAGGGTCTGCACCAGCTGCCACATGGTGCGTTGACTGCGTTCCTCGGCGGCCAGCAGATCGGTGACATCACGCAGGACCATCAGTGTGCGACCGTCGGGGATGGGTGACGCACTCACCGCGAACGTGCGCTCATCCTTCGTGCAGATCGAGGTCGTGAGGGTCTGTTCGTGATGTGCGCTCGCGGCATGATCGGCCGCGCCCTCCAACTGCGCGGCCACGTGTCGGCCGAAAACCGTTGCCATGGGTTTGCCCACCAGCTCCAAGGGGACAGTCCCGCATTGCCTGCCGGTAGCTGCGTTGGCGAACACGATCCCACCCTCGGCGTCGAGTATGAGGATGAAGTCGTTGGTGTTCTCGGTGACGCTCTTGAGCAGGGCTCGCTGGGCCTCGATTTCCTCATTGGTGGTGCGCAGCGCATCTGCGCTCATGCGATGGCGCACGCTCGAGCCATGTCGCCAGGCGGCGACCAGAGAGACAGAGAGAACAAGCAGAACCAGGACCAGGCCGGCGTACAGGTCGCGGCGCCGTTGCTGCGCGTCGGCCAGGGCTTCCTCCGCGGTGATGGTATGGACCAGCACCCAATCGGTCCGGTCCACGGCCCGGGATGACACCAGTACCTTGCGCCCGAGGTAATCGACACCCCGGGTGAACCGCCCGGTGTTCGCGATGGCGAAAGCCGCGGCAAGCCCGGGGGTGTCCATGCCCAGTTGGCGGGTCAGTGGCGGCGTGTCATCACTCAACGGGCTGATGTATTCGATGATCCGGTCACGGGCCCGGACCAGGTAAATCTCATGGGTGCGCGTGGTCAGGCCCCGTTGACGCAGCAAAGGGTAGAGTTCCCCCGCGATGGGTTTGATGCCGACGACCACGCCGACGATTGCCTCCGGGTCCTGAATCGCGGTCACGGGGACGACGAACCCCATGGAAGGGGTGCCGACGATGTTTTTGTGGATGTCGATCTGCACGGGCCGTCGCAGGGTGCGCGCCTCTTCAATGGCGGCCCGGGCCTCCGGGCCGAGTACGGGCATATCAGGGGTGGCGACCTGGATTCGGCCATTGGCATCGATCAACGCCATACCGGCCAGTGGTGTGGCATCGACATTGGCATTGATGACGCGGGTGCTCTGATCCACGGCGAAGCCTCCCCGATGGGCCGCCAGGACCAGCATGTCCTTCAGGTAGACAAGTTCCGCGGAGTCTTCGCCCTGCTCGAGTCCGTCCCCCGAGCTGAGCAACGCCAGGTACAACTGCAGTGAACCGTTTGAAGCAAGGTCGTTGACCGTTGAAACCTGCCGGGTGAGCCAGCGATCGATGGATTCATTGCGGCTGTCCAGTACGAGCCCCAAGCGGTCCTGCCAGGACAGCAGGCTTTGTTGGAAATTGCGCTCGGCAACCACGGTGACCGCGACAAACCCCGCGATGAGAAAGACCAGCAGTCCACCCCAGGCCAGAAGCATTGAGCGTTTCGAGGATGTGTCGATATGTTCGGTCATGACATGGGTTCCCGGGACCCCGGATGGGTCAACGTGGGCGGTGCCTCCACCAGTTCTCTTCATTGATGGTGTAGACGGGCAGGTAATGAACGATCCGGTCTTCGGTGACGACGTGCTTGATGCGGTTGTCGAGCACCAGGACCTCACCATCGAGGTAGACGATCAGGACAGCATGGCCCACATTGAGGTTGGTGTCCTTGACGCCGGCTATGCGCAGGCTGCTTACGGGAAAGCCGAGTTTCCTGAGCACGTAATACTTGGAAATCGCGTAGTCCTCGCAATCCCCCTGGTCTTTTTCCTGGGATTCATAACGTGCCGCCCAGTAATCGCGTTCACCGTAGGTCGTACTGTCGCGCTCGTACTGCATGCGGTTGACCCATTGGTGTACCGATTCGACCTGTTCGCGTCGGCTGAGTTTGCGTATCTCAGGGAGGCGCTCGTCCAGGTCCTTCTGAAAGCAGCTGGTGAAGAAGCTGGACTTGCAGGCGGGGATCCGGACCGGGTCGGACTTGGCGCGCTCGCGCATGCCCTCCCATTTGGGGAACAGCTTGATGTTCCGTGGGTGGCGTTTCTCGGTGGTGCCGAACAGGCCGGAAGTCGCGTCCGCATGGCCGGGAACCGCCGCAATCAGCGTGCACAGCCCAAGCGACAGGATCCAGATCCTCAATGACCGGCTGCGCGGCGTGCTCAATGGTGGGGCGTCGGAAGCGTGCATCTTGGAATTGTGATTTCAAGGCTTCGAGCGGGGCTGATTATCAAAGGCAATGATGACCGCGGGCCGGTCCATGAAATATCAGGGATTCCAGGGTTGCCGCCAAGGCGCACGCCCATGGTGATTGAGCGTTCCGGGCCGCGGACGGTATTCTCTGCGCCCTTTTCGAGCCCTCCAGCCGCTTCCGGAACCCGTATCTCATGCAGGAAATCTACGACCACGCCGAGGTCGAGGCGCAGGCCCGGTCCCACTGGGAAGAGAATCAGACCTTCAAGGCCGTCGAGGACGCGGCGCGGGAGAAGTTCTACTGCCTGTCCATGTTCCCCTACCCCAGCGGCAAGCTGCATATGGGGCATGTGCGCAACTACACCATCGGCGACGTGGTCTCGCGCTTCCAGCGCATGCAGGGCAAGAACGTGCTGCAACCCATGGGCTGGGACGCCTTCGGGCTGCCCGCCGAAAACGCCGCTATGAAGAACAAGGTCCCGCCGGCGGCCTGGACATACGACAACATCGAATACATGAAGGGCCAGCTCAAGGCCCTGGGGCTGGCCTACGACTGGGACCGTGAGCTGGCCACCTGTCGGCCCGAGTACTACCGCTGGGAGCAATGGCTGTTCACCAAGCTGTACGAGAAGGGCCTGGTCTATAAGAAGATGGCCCAGGTGAACTGGGACCCGGTGGACCAGACCGTGCTCGCCAACGAGCAGGTCATCGATGGTCGCGGTTGGCGCTCGGGCGCGCTGGTGGAAAAGCGCGAGATCCCCCAGTGGTTCCTCAAGATCACCGCCTATGCCGACGAACTGCTGAGCAGCCTGGAGTCCATGCCCGGCTGGCCCGATGCCGTGCGCACCATGCAGTCCAACTGGATCGGCCGCTCCGAGGGCCTGCAGCTGGAGTTCGGCCTGGAGGGTGAGGCCGAGGGTTTGAAGGTCTTCACCACCCGCCCCGACACCCTGATGGGCGTGACCTACGTGGCCGTGGCCGCCGAGCACCCCCTGGCCCTGGCCGCCGCCGGGTCCGATGCCGATCTCGCCGCCTTCATCGAGGAGTGCAAGGCGGGTGGTACCTCCGAGGCCGAGATGGAGACCATGGAGAAGAAGGGCATGCCCATCGGCCGCATGGCCCTGCACCCCATCAGCGGCGAGGCCGTGCCCATCTATGCCGCCAACTTCGTGCTCATGGGTTATGGCACCGGCGCGGTCATGGCCGTGCCCGGCCACGATCAGCGCGATTGGGAGTTCGCCACCAAGTACGGCATCGGGATCAAACCCGTGATCCGGCCCGCCGACGCCGAGGGCGTGGACATCTCCGCGGCGGCCCACACCGACAAGGGCGTGCTGTTCAACTCCGGTGAGTTCGACGGCCTGGATTTCAGTGGTGCCTTCGAGGCCATCGCCACCAAACTGGAGGCAGAGGGCAAGGGCGAACGCCAGGTCAACTTCCGCCTGCGCGACTGGGGCGTGTCACGACAACGGTATTGGGGCGCACCCATCCCCATGATCCAGTGCCCCAGCTGTGGCGACGTGCCCGTGCCTGAAGACCAGCTCCCCGTGGTGCTGCCCGAGGACGTGGACTTCACCGGCGAGGGCTCGCCCATCAAGAAAGACCCGCAATGGCGCAAGACCACTTGCCCCGGCTGTGGCGGCGCGGCCGAGCGCGAGACCGACACCTTTGACACCTTCATGGAGTCCTCCTGGTACTTCGCGCGCTACTGTTGCCCGGACAACGACCAGGCCATGTTGGACGAGCGCGCCAACTACTGGCTGCCCGTCGACCAGTACATCGGCGGTATCGAGCACGCCATCCTGCACCTGCTCTACGCGCGCTTCTTCCACAAGCTCATGCGCGACGAGGGTTTGGTGAGCAGCGATGAACCGTTCACCAAGCTGCTCACCCAGGGCATGGTCGTCGCCGAGACCTATTACCGCGACGAGGCGGACGGCTCCAAGACCTGGTTCAACCCCGCCGAGGTGGCCGTCGAGCGCGACGACAAGGGCCGGGTCACGGCGGCGCGAGTGGCGGATGGCGCCGTCACCGTGGGGGGCATCGAAAAGATGTCCAAGTCCAAGAACAACGGCGTTGACCCCCAGGCCATGATTGACGCCCACGGCGCCGATGCCGTGCGCCTGTTCACCATGTTCGCCGCGCCGCCGGATCAGTCCCTGGAGTGGTCCGATGCGGGTCTTGAGGGAGCCAGCCGTTTCCTGAAGCGCGTTTGGGGCCTGGCCCGGGACGAGCACATTTACCGGTTTGTCCGTGCGCAAAACGAGAGGATCGCGAGAGGCGAACCCTCGCCCGACTGGGCGGGCATGTTCAAGAACCAGAAAGCCTTCCGAGCGGAAGTGCATGGGATTCTGAAACAGGCGTTGTTCGACTACGGGCGCATGCACTTCAACACCGTGGTCGCCGCTTGCATGAAGCTCGGTAACACGATCGCCGGCTATCCTTCTGCCGCGCAAAAGGCGGGCGATGAGCCTGGAGTCGAGCTGGCGAATACTCAGGCTAACCTCGAAGCCTGCGTGCACGAGGCCTTCTCGATACTTCTGCGTCTTCTCGCGCCTATTGCGCCGCACATTGCGCACCGCCTGTGGATCGATCTGGGCTATGGCGAGGACATTCTCACCGTCGGCCTCCCGGAGGTGGACGAGGCCGCCCTGGTCAAGGACAGCATCGAGATTGTGGTGCAGGTGAACGGAAAACTGCGTGGTCGGATCGAAGTGCCCGCTTCTGCGGAGAAGGCCGCCGTGGAGGCTGCCGCGCTGGCGGAGGAGAATGTGGTCCGGTTCACCGAGGGCAAGACCATTCGCAAGGTCATCGTGGTCCCGGGTAAGCTCGTCAACATCGTTGCCAACTGATCCACGCACGGGTTTGCAAACCATCATGAATCGCCGAACGCACCTCGCCTTCATCTGTCGTGCAGGCCTGGCCCTGGCCCTGGCCTTCCTGGTGGTGGGCTGCGGGTATCAGCTGCGGGGTTCCGTGGCCCTGCCCGAGGGGCTTGAACGCATCTACCTGCAAACCGATCCCGCTGATCTGGAGTTCCGGCGCAGTCTGCGTGATCAGATTCGCGGTGCCGGGGGCCAGGAAGTCGCCTCGCCCCAGGCGGCTGACGGCATTCTCGAGCTGTCCAAGGTCGAGGTGCAGCGAGACGACGTGACCACGAACAACACCGGGGTCGCCGTGGAATACCGGGTGCGCAACTCGGTTCGTTATCGCCTGCTTCTGGAGGGGCGGGAGCCGATTGCCGGTACGGTGCTCGTCACTGGCCGCTACCGTTCGAATCCGGCCGATCCCCTGGCCACTGAAACCGAACGGGACGAGTTGACCGCCCGCCTGCAGGCCCAGCTCGGGGCCTCGCTGTTCACGCAGTTGCGTCGCCGCTTGCTCTGAGCCCGCGCGTGGAGACCCGCCCCGAGGACCTGCACAGAACGCTCCAACAGGGCTTGGCGCCGGTCTACCTGCTCAGCGGTGATGAGCCGTTGCAGATGATGGAGGCCGCTGACGCCATTCGGGCGGCGGCCCGGGGACAGGGGTTCGACGAGCGCCAGGTGTTTCATGTGGATGCCTCGTTCGATTGGGGGGCGCTCGCCGGAGAGGCCGATGCGCTGTCCCTGTTCGCCAGCCGACGTATTCTGGATGTCCGCATGCCCAAACCGTCCCCGGGCGTCGATGGGGCCAAGGCCCTGGCCACCTATGCGGAGCGGCCGCCCGAGGACACGGTGTTGTTGATCTCCACCGGGCGCATGGATAAGCGGGCCATGGGGGGGAAATGGGTGAAGGCAATCGATGCGGCGGGCGTCGTGGTGCGTATCTGGCCGGTGGAATTGAAGGCCCTGCCGGGATGGGTGGGGCGGCGTCTGCGTGAAGCCGGAATGCAGCCCGAGCCCGATGTAGTGCAACTGCTGGTTGAACGCGTGGAGGGCAATCTGCTGGCCGCCGCGCAGGAGGTATCCAAACTGGCTCTGCTCTGCGGTCCCGGCGCGGTCAGCCTCGAACAGGCGCGTGCGGCCGTGGCCGACAGTTCGCGTTTCGATCCCTACGACCTGGTGAATGCCGCGCTCAATGGCCAGGCAGCGCGGGCCGTACATGTTCTGGAAGGTTTGCGCGGAGAGGGCGTCTCCGAGGTCTTCATCACCTGGGTGCTGGCGGATGGAGTGCGCAAGCTGGGACTGCTGGCCGCCGCGCGGGACCAGGGTCAGGCCCTCGACCGGGTCTTGCGCGAACAGCGACTGTTCACGCAGCGCGCGGCTCCCTACCGTGCCGCATTGCGTCACGTCCGTGCGGCCGGTTTGCTCACCATCCAGAGGGCCTGCGCCCGTGCGGACCGGATCGCGAAAGGCGCGGAAACAGGTGAGCCGTGGACGCAACTTCTCGAAGTGAGCGTCGCACTCAGTCAACTGTGTTCCGGGCAGCGGATGGCGCGACGTATAATGGCGAATTCGGCCTGACCCTCTGGCGGCCTGATCCACCGGCGGCCTGATCCACCGGCCTTCCGGCCCGGCCTCCCCCGCGATTTGATGCGGGTGCTCCGGTTGCCCTGAACCCGATGCCCTGAACCCGATGCGCGGAACCCCCCCACTACCATGAACGCCACTCCTCAATCACTGTCTACCTCCGACTCCGCACAGGATGTCATCGCGTACATGGATTCTCTCGGGCGTCAGGCCCGCGAGGCGGCGCGGGCCATGGCACGTGCCGATACCGGCGCCAAGAATGCCGCCCTGCTCGCCATGGCGGATCGGATCGAGGCCGAGTCGGAGACCTTGCGCGCTGAAAACGCCAAGGACCTGGAAACGGGGCGGGAGCGGGGTCTGGATGCCGCGCTTCTGGATCGTCTTGAACTGACTCATGAGCGGATCGCGGGAATGGCCGAAGGCTTGCGCCAGATTGCCACCTTGCCCGATCCGGTCGGAGAGATTTCGGACATGTCCTTCCGCCCGTCGGGTATCCAGGTGGGTCAGATGCGGGTGCCTCTGGGGGTGATCGGGATCATTTACGAGTCGCGCCCCAACGTCACGGCCGATGCCGCCGGACTGTGCCTGAAATCCGGCAATGCCACCATTTTGCGCGGGGGCTCGGAGGCCATTCATTCCAACCGGGCCATCGCGGCCTGTATCGGCGCGGGGCTCGAGTCCGCGGGGTTGCCGGCCCAGGCGGTCCAGGTGGTGGAGACGACGGACCGGGCAGCGGTCGGCCGCCTGATCGCCATGCCCGAGTACGTGGACGTGATCGTGCCGCGCGGCGGCAAGGGCCTGATCGAGCGCATCAGCAACGAGGCGCGCGTGCCGGTGATCAAGCACCTCGATGGGATCTGCCACGTGTACATCGATGATCGGGCCGATACGACCAAGGCCACGGATATCGCTATCAACGCAAAGACCCATCGCTACGGGGTCTGTAACGCCATGGAAACCCTGCTCGTTCACGAGGGCGTGGCCGACGCGCTGCTTCCCCGCTTGGCCGCCGCCTATCAGGAAAAGGGCGTGGAGCTGCGTGCTTGTGAGCGCAGCGCCGCCATACTGGGTGACTCGGTCACGCCCGCCACTGAGGCGGATTGGGATACCGAGTACCTGGCGCCCGTGCTCGCGGTGCGTGTGGTCTCCGACATGGACGCGGCCATGGACCATATCGATCGTCATGGTTCCCACCATACGGACACCATCGTGACCGAGGATTACAGCCGCGCCCGGCGGTTCCTGCGCGAGGTGGATTCGGCCTCCGTCATGGTCAACGCGTCCACCCGCTTCGCCGACGGATTCGAGTATGGATTGGGCGCCGAGATCGGTATCAGCACCGACAAGATTCATGCCCGCGGCCCCGTTGGACTCGAGGGCCTGACCAGCCGCAAATACATCGTGCTGGGTGACGGACATATCCGGCGCTGAGCCCGGCGGCGGGGGCGAAGTACCCATGCAACCGGTGGTCATGTTCGGTGGCACCTTCGACCCCGTCCATCACGGGCATCTGCGCCTCGCCGTTGAGTTACGCGAACGCCTGGGTGCCTGTCAGGTGCACCTCATTCCCAACGCGCTCCCGCCGCACAGGGCTCGTCCCACGGTGTCCGGAGCGGATCGGCTGGCACTCCTGGGCGCCGCCCTCGAGGGTGAAGATGCGTTGTTGGCCGATGGCCGGGAACTGGAACGCCCGGGGCCGTCCTACAGCATCGATACGCTCTCTGAACTGGCATCGGAGTATCCCGACAGGCCCCTTTGTCTGGTGGTCGGGAACGATGCATTCGCGGGTTTGGATCGCTGGCATCGTTGGCGGGAGATTCCCTCGATCGCCCATATCGTCGTCGCGTCGAGACCAGGCGAATCGTTGCCCCGCGGTGGACCTGTCGCCGATTTGTACGCCCGTGCCCGGCTTGATCAGGTGGCGCAATTGCGCGAGCGACGGGCCGGGGGCATTCTTGCCTTCGAAATTCCGCCGCTGGATATTTCTTCCAGTGGGCTTCGCGAGCGATTGCGGTCGGGGCGTTCGGTGCGCTTTCTCGTGCCGGATCGGGTCATCGCGATGATCGAGGAGCGAGGGCTCTATGGGCGGGCTCAATGACTGGAGGGGCGTGGCTTGGCGGGCTCAGTACACACAACAGAACGGGGTCATGCGGTGTCGAGGGGGGCCTGTTCGACGGCGTGCCGCCGACCGCATTGCAGGTGTACCCCGTGTGTCGTGATGATTGCCTGAATGGCTGACCTGGATAACACCGGCAAGGCCGCGGCACGAACCCTGGTCAATGCCCGTCGGCTCGTGCGCGACGGCCAGTTGGACGAGGCGCGTGACCTCGTTCGAACCGTCCTCGAGGATGAGCCGCGCAACGGTGCCGGTTTGCGCCTCATGGCGGGTATCGAGCAGCGCCGTGGGGATTGGGTCGGTGCCATAGCGGCCCTGGCGGCCATCCTCGATGCCAATCCGAGAGACCCCTCGGTACTGCATGATCTGGCACGGGTCCTGGTGAAATCCGGTGACGTGGAATCCGCCTTGGCGCATATGGAACTTGCACTGCGTCTCGATCCCGCAAAAGCCAGCCTTCACCTGGACTTCGCGCGTCTGTGCGAGGCACGCAAGCGCGTGGCCCTGGCCAAGGCGCACTACCGGATCGCACTGGACCTCGATCGCGAAAACGCTGTTGCCGTGGCAGGTCTGCGGCGCGTGGAGGCCGCGGGTGTGCCGCCCCAGGAGGATGTTCCGCCGCAATGGCTCGAGGAGGTGTCCGGCGTCGGTCTGGTGGCTTCCGGTGTACCGGCGGAGGCGGCCCAGGCGGAGGCCAAGCTGCGCGCACTGGCGCTACAGCATCCCGCACGCCCGGAGGCCTACGCTCGCCTGGGGCTGCTGTACATGCAGAATATGAGAGCCGCCCTGGCCGTCGTGGAGCTGTCCCGGGCGGTCGCGTTCAAACCCACCGATGCCGAGTTGCACAACAACCTGAGCGTGGCCCTCAATACCGCGGGGCTGCCCATGGCAGCCCTGCGCGAGGCCAAGATCACGGCCCGGCTGCTGCCCAAGGATGCCGGCGTATTCAATAACATCGGCTTGATCCTGCGTGGAATGGGGGACGACGCCCGCGCTATCGCGGCCTTGCGTAAGGCGGTGAGCATGGCCCCGGACCCGGGGCCTTATCGACTCAACCTCGCTCTGACCTGCCACCGCCACGGAGACCTTAAAGGGGCCATCGAGCAGTTCCGGTTCCTGGCCAATGAGGACCGCAAGGATCCCATCCCCCTCATCCACCTGGCCGAGTTGTATCTGGAGGCGGGCTACGTGACCCAGTCCATCCAGTCGGTGGACCAGGCGCTTGCGCTCAACCACAAGCTGCCCATGGCGCACCGGATAAAGGCGTCGGGCCAGCTGCTGTTGGGGAATTACCGTGAGGGTTGGCGGGAGCTGGAATGGCGTCTGGTCGATCAGACCTATGCCCCGGCATTCACCCGGCGGTTTCCGGAGGATCTGCGCTGGCACGGCGAGAGCCTGCGTGGCAAGCGCATCCTTGTCTGGCTGGAGCCGGACAACTCCGAGTCCTTCATCTTCCTGCGCTACCTCGATGATCTGCGCGTGTTGGCCGAGCGGGTCATTCTCGAGGTGCCGCCGTCGATGCGCGAACTGGCCGAGGACTCCGACCTGGCCGATGCCTACGTAGCCCCCGGGGAGGTGCATGGCAGGGACTGGGATGTCCATAGCCCCGTCATGTCCCTGGCGCGGTTTTTCAACACCGAGGGGCACACGATCCCGGCGAATATCCCGTACCTCAGGGTATCGCAGCGCAAGGCCCACGAGTGGCGCAACACCCTCAAGGTCAGGGGCCGCAAGGTGGCACTCGTGTGGTCGGCGAATCCGTCGCGTCGGCACGATCCCTACGGCAGTTGCCACGAATCGGACCTGCACCCGTTGCAGGCGGTCAGTGGCGTGAATTGGTACGGCTTGCAGCACGGTCGCCCCAACCCCGATCTGCCCGGTTTCGAGAATCTCGCCGACCTGCCGCATTCATTCGCCGATCTGGCCGCCATACTCAAGCAGTTTGACCTGATCATCTCCACCGATACCCAGGTCTGCCACCTGGCCGCTGCCCTGGGCTGCCGGGTGTGGGTGGTGGTGCCGCGGGTGTCTCATTGGCGTTGGCCCATGGGGGGTACGGCGTCGCCCTGGTATCCGCAGGTGCGGGTGTTCCGCGCGCAGCGCGCGCAGAAGTGGAAAGATCAGTTCAGAGATGTCGCCATTGCCCTGGCCCAGGATGAATGAACCCTGTGCGATAATCCGGGCCCGACGAGGGCGTCGCTGCCCTTTCATCCCCTCGAGCCCAACCAGGACTCCATGCAGACCGAAGAACTCAGAGATCTCATGCTCCACGCCGTGGAGGACATGAAGGCCGTCAACGTCCGCGTACTGGACGTGCGCGACAAGACCAGTGTCACGGACGTGCTCATCATCGTGAGCGGGACCTCCAGCCGCCACGTCAAGTCCATCGCGGGAAATGTGGTCGATGAGGCCAAGGCGCACGACATCAAGCCCCTGGGTGTGGAAGGTGAGGACGGCGCCGAATGGGTGCTCGTGGATCTGGGCGATGTCGTGGTCCATGTGATGCTGCCGGCAGTGCGCGAGTTCTATCAGCTCGAGCGCCTGTGGGAGGCCCCGGAGGACTCGCAAGCGGAGTCCCGTCGGCAGCACTGACGGCATCACTGACGGCGGTCACGCGTGCGCATCCACCTGTTGTCCGTTGCCCAGCGGGTGCCTGCCTGGGTAGAGGAGGGGTATGCGACCTACGCCGGGCGGATGCCCCGTGAGTGCCGACTCGAACTGAAGGAAATCAGCCCCGCGAAGCGGGCACGCAATGCGGATGCGCGTCGCGTCAAGGAGGCCGAGGGGCAATCGCTGCTTGCCGCCGTGCCCAAAGGGGCCCTGGTCGTGGCCCTGGACGAGCACGGCAGCACCTGGTCCACGCGGGACCTGGCTGACCGCATGGATGACTGGTTGGCGCAGGGGCGGGATGTCGCCCTGCTTGTCGGCGGTGCGGATGGCTTGAGTGAGGCGTGTCGTGCGCGGGCGGATTTGATCTGGTCTCTTTCCCGTCTCACGTTTCCCCATGCCCTCGTCAGGGTTTTGGTGGCGGAACAGGTATACCGCGGCTGGACGGTGCTCAAGAACCATCCGTATCACCGGGAGTGAACGGGCAGGGAGTGAACGGGCTTCGGGCGGCCACCCGGGCCTGATGATCGTGTCGGAAGGGTGGGAATCCGCGGCGCGGGTGCATCACGATCAGGGGCCCGCCGATGGGGGGGCGCAACTCATAGTATGATCCCGGCCCCTATTCAAAACGGCCCTCCTTCGCGGAGTGTCACACCCATCTCATACCCAACCCCTCGAACCGGCCCGGGCATGTCCTTACCTCATCCTGATGTTGTCCTGGCCTCCCAATCTCCGCGCAGGCGGGAGTTGCTCGACCAGATCGGTGTGCGCTTCGTGGTTTGTGCCGCCGCCATTGATGAATCGGTACTTCCCGGCGAGTCGCCTGAGGTCTACGTCGAACGCATGGCTCGGGAGAAGGCCCATGCCGGGGGCATGGCTGCCTCCCGGGGTACCTCGGGCCACGGTAACCGGCCCGTCCTGGGTGCCGATACCGCCGTGATCGCCGGTGGGGCGATACTCGGTAAGCCCCGCGATCGGGACGATTTCATGCGCATGGGGCGCTTGTTGTCGGGTGTCGAACACCGCGTGTTGTCCGCTGTTGCCCTGATCGGGGCGGGAGCGGAACGTTTGCGCCTCAGCGTCAGTCACGTGCATATGCGCGCCTTCGATGACGATGAGTGGTCCGCCTATTGGGACAGCGGCGAGCCGACGGACAAAGCCGGTGGGTATGCCATACAAGGGCGTGGTGCCGTGTTCATCGAGCGTCTCGAGGGTAGTTTCAGCGGTGTGATGGGGCTGCCCCTGTTCGAGACGGCGTCCATGTTGAGAGAGAGCGGTGTCGATGTCCTTTGAAGAACAAGAACCCTGTTTCGTGCCGCGTCCCTCGGGTATGAGCGAGGAGATCCTGATCAATGTCACGCCGCAGGAGACGCGCGTGGCGGTGGTCGAGAACGGTGTCCTTCAGGAAATCCTGGTGGAGCGGCGGCGTCGTCGCGGGATCGTCGGGAATGTCTATAAGGGCCAGGTCAGTCGTGTCCTACCGGGCATGCAGGCCGCGTTCGTGGATATCGGGCTCGAGCGCGCGGCGTTCCTGCACGTGTCCGACGTCGCGCAGAATCCGCCGGAGGGTCAGGCGCCGACCGACGACATCAATCTGCTGCTCAAGGAGGGCGATGACGTGGTGGTTCAGGTGGTCAAGGATCCCCTGGGCACGAAGGGCGCACGCCTGACCACCTATATCACCATCCCCTCGCGTTACCTGGTGCTGATGCCGCATAACCCTACCGCGGGAATTTCCACCAAGATCGAGGATGAGGATGAGCGGGGCCGTCTCAAGGAACTGATCGCCGGTGCCACGGAGATCAGTGAAGGCAAGCTCGGCTTCATCGTGCGTACGGCAGCCGAGCATGTTCCCGAGGATGCCTTGCGTGATGACATGCGCTTCCTCGTCAAACTCTGGAATCACCTGCAGGAGAAGGCCGCCGTGGCCTTCCCGCCCACCTGTGTCCACGAGGACCTGCCCCTGGCCCTGCGCATCCTGCGCGATTTCGTGGGACTGGGCCTGGAGAAGGTGCGCATCGATTCCCGCGAGAGCTACAACAAGGTGCAGGACTTCGTCACGAAGTTCTGCTCGGAGATGTCCACCCGGGTCGAGCACTACCCCGGTGAGCGACCGCTGTTCGACCTGTACAACATCGAGGAGGAGATCCAGAAAGCGCTCAACCGCAAGGTCCAGCTCAAGTCCGGTGGTTACCTGATCATCGACCAGACCGAGGCCATGACCACCATCGACGTCAATACCGGCGGATATGTGGGGCGGCGCAACCTCGAAGAAACCATCTTCAAGACCAACCTGGAGGCCGCGCAGGCCATCGCGCGCCAGCTACGGCTGCGCAATCTGGGGGGCATCATCATCATCGACTTCATCGATATGACCCTGGATGAGCACAAGCGCCAGGTTTTACGCGCCTTGGAAAAGGCACTGGAGAAAGATCACGCGAAGACCCATGTCAGCGAGGTCTCCTCCCTGGGTCTGGTGGAGATGACACGCAAGAGAACGCGCGAAAGTCTGGAACATATCCTCTGTGAGGCCTGTCCCACCTGCGAAGGTCGTGGGACTTTGAAGACAGCCGAGACCGTGTGTTTCGAAATCTTCAGGGAGATCCTGCGGGAGGCGCGTCAGTTTGATGCTGAGTCGCTTCTGGTTGTGGCCAGCCAGCCCGTGGTGGACATGATGTTGGACGAGGAATCAGCCTCCGTAGCGGACCTCGAGTCCTTTATCGACAAGCCCATCCGCTTCCAGGCCGAACCGCTGTATACCCAGGAGAATTTCGACGTCGTGCTCATGTAGCACGCTCCTGATGCCGCCTCTCGACATCCACTGGATCGTATCCGCCGCGCCGTGCGTCGGCACGGCCCCGTCATGAACGCCCCCGACGAATCCTCCACCCGTAAGCGCCCGACGCGCCTGTTGCACAGCAGGCCATGGCGTCTTGTGCGTTGGCCGTTCCTGGTGCTTGCGCTGCTGGGTGTGCTGGTGGTGGCCGGAACCCACGGACTGGCGGCCTGGCTGGCGGCAAACCCTCAGCACATGGAGGTCTGGCTGGCACGCACCCTCGGTCAGCCCCTGAGTATCGGGCGGGTGGAATCCTCCTGGACGGGAGCCGATCTACGCCTTCGTGTTCTGGATGTGGCCATCCTCGATCACCCCGGTGGCGAACGCCTGATGCGATTCGGTGAGTTGGGTGTGGACCTTGCGGTATGGCGGTCATTATTGGCGCTGGACCCGCGGATCGATGAACTGGAAGTGTCAGGTGCCCGCCTCTGGGTGCGTAGACATGAGGATCGCAGCATCAGTGTGGCAGGGCTTGAGAACCTTCCCAGCGGGGCATCGGAGGGCAGTGCGCGCCTGGCCGCCGTCGCCTGGATGCAGCGGCTCCCACGGGTGCGCCTGCGCGATATCGAGGTCCATTGGCGTGATGATCGCCGACGGGCGGGGTTGCCACCCTTGCCCTTTACGGTGACGCAGTTGAGTCTGGGGAATCTTGGTGACGGTCATCGGCTGCGCGGTGCGCTGATGCCACCGCCGCGCTTCGGTGGGGCGTTGTCGCTGGCGCTCGATCTGGATGGTGACCTGTTCTCATCCCAATGGTCTGGAACCGGCCGCTTGTCCCTCGAGAATATGAACCTGGGCGCATGGTTGAGTGATCGAGATGTGCTCGGGACAAAGGTGCATGGCGGTCGTCTGAACCTCGATCTGTCCGCGCGCTGGGAGCAGGCCGCCCTGGTCCAGCTCAGCGGTGATACGGACCTGTCCGGCCTGATGCTGGCGCCTACGGATGCAGCGGATGTGCCCACGGGGTCGGGGCGCAGCGGTGAAGCACCGGATATCCATGCCTTGTCGGGAAAATTCGAGTGGCGCTTGGAGGACGATCATTGGCGGTTGAACATTGAGCCCATGGACATCGTGGGCGCTTCCGGGCCGTGGCCCGAGGGGCGTCTCGCACTGACCGGCCGCACAACGGAAAGCGACGGGGAATTGGCCCTCAGCCTCGAGCTGGATCATGCCCGTCTCGATGATCTGGTCGGCCTTGCACTTCACAGTCAACGTTTGTCCGAGGGAATGCGCGCAACGTTGATCGGTATCCGCCCGCGAGCGAGCGTGCATGATCTACGGCTGAGCCTCGAGGGGCCGGTGAAGGCGCCCCACTACGGAGTGAAGGCGCGTATCGAGGACATACACTCGGACAGGTATGGCGAGATCCCCGGGTTGCGGGGGGGCGTGGTCCAACTGAGTGCGAACTCTGACGGCGGCAGTGCGGACCTGAGCAGCGAAGACCTGAACGTTGATTTCGGTGATCTGTTCAGGGCCCCGCTGGAGCTCGGGCAGGTAAGGGGGCGTGTACTTTGGCAGCGCGGCGAACAGGGCTGGCGCGTGGAGACCGATAACCTCGACCTACGCAATGCCGATGCCAGTGCGCGCGTGCGCCTGCGCGGCCTGTTTCCTCCCGATGGCCGCCCCCACCTGGACGTGACCGGGCGACTCTGGGACGGCGATGGCACCGCGACACCGCGCTACCTGCCCGTCGCGATCATGCCTGAGCTGACCACCCGGTGGCTGTCCAATGCCTTCAAGGCAGGCAGGGTTACGGAGGGGAGTTTCATGTTGCGTGGCGATCCGGCGGACTTCCCCTTTGACAACGGAAAGGGGCACTTTGAGGTCCGCTTCCACGCCACTGACGGTGAACTGCACTACTGGGACGGATGGCCGCGGATCACAGATGCCGAGGCCGATGTGGTGTTTATCAACCGCAGCCTTTGGGTCCATGGTCGCAGGGCCCGCTTGTGGGATGGTGTTCTGGAGCAGGTCGAGGTGCACATCCCGGATCTGGATAACGCCGTCCTGTCCATCAAGGGGCAGGCCAGCGGCCCGTTGAAGGACATGCAGCGCTTCGTCAACGAGAGTCCCTTGCGCGAGGAGATCGGGCCGGGCCTCAACCGGCTCGATTTCAGCGGCGAGGGTGTTCTGGATCTTGCGGTCACCCTGCCCCTGGATACGCTGGAAACCGAGATTGACGGACGGCTGGAACTGCTGTCGGCCCGGGCGACCCTGCTCAAGCCCCGAATCCCGTTCAGCAGGGTTCGCGGCGAGGTACGTTTCGACCGCCGCTCGGTGCGTGCTGATCGAATCGATGCGGTACTGCGAGAGCGGCCCGTGCGCATCACCTTGTCCCCCGGCCAGACGGCGGGAGCCCTCGACATCGGTATGAGTGCGCGTATGAGCGCCGCGCGTCTGCTTGGGGAAGGGGCCGAGGGCCTCGATCAGTGGCTCAGCGGTGAGCCACTTTGGAACATCGCGGTCCGCACGTCCGGCTCGGGGGCGGCTGCGCGCACCCGGGTGCGTATCCGCTCTGATCTGCGTGAGGCCACGTTGAACCTGCCTCCGCCGCTGGGCAAGCCCCCGGCGCAGCCGCTGGAACTGAACCTGCAACTCAAGGTGAGCGACGAGGTTCCGGGGCCGGTCGATGTCACCCTGGGCAACGATCTGCGCGCGCGCCTGCGGCTGCAACAGGACGACGAGGCGTTCACTTTGCGTGCCGCGGGTGTTCATGTGAACAACGGCGCGCCGCCGTTGCCCGACGCAGGATTGGTGTTGCGCGGCCGTTTTGATGCAATTGATCTTGACCCCTTCCTGGACCTGATTGCCGCGGGTGACGGGGGCGCCCCCATCATGCCTGTGTCCCTTGTTGAACTCTGGGCGGGGGAGCTCACGGTTTTTGGCCGTATCGCCCACGATACGCACCTGATCGCCCGGCCGGAGGGGGATTCCTGGTCCGTGGGTCTGCAGGGCAGGCAGGTTTCGGGGGAGGTGCATCTTCCCGGCACACCGAGCCGTGAGCGACCGGTACAGGTCAGTTTTGAGCGCCTGCATCTTGGTGGCGGCGCGTCATCGGGTGCGCGCTCGTACAGCACAACGGATCCGCGTGATCTGCCGCCCATGCTCATGTCCGTCGGGCAGTTCCGTTTCGGCGATATGGACCTGGGCAGCCTTACCCTGGATGCGGTCCCCACCGAGGATGGCCTGCAGGTGCGCCTGTTGGATATCCAGTCCGACGACACCGATATGCGGGCCTGGGGAAGTTGGTTGTTCGATGGTGAGCGGCATCGCTCCGAGTTCGACGTGGACCTGGTCTCCCGGGATCTGGAAGGTACCCTCGAGCGGCTCGCGATCGACGGGGGCCTGGAGGCCGAATCGGCGAACCTGCACCTGGAGGCCGCTTGGGACGCGCCGCCCATGGATTTCACCTTCGACAAGATGAATGGCGACATGAGTGTCGCGGTGAAGGAGGGGCGGATGATGGATGTCGATCCGGGCGCGGGGCGCATCCTGGGCCTGATAAGCCTCCCGGGGCTGACGCGGCGGGTGCGCGGTGATTTCACGGACCTGACCGAAAAAGGCTTTGCCTTCAACAGCATCAGCGGTGATGTGAGTATCGTGGGTGGTGTCGCCCATACCGAGAACCTGAGCGTTGATGGCCCCGCCGCCCAGGTGAACATCAGCGGTGATATGGACCTGCGCAACCAGACCTACGACCAGGTCATGGATGTCATTCCCGGAGTCAGTTCCACCTTTCCCATCGCCGGGGCACTGGTCGGTGGAACGGGCGTGGGGGCCGTGGTGCTGCTCGCGCAGAAACTTCTCGAGAAGGATCTGAACAAGCTGGCCAAGAGGCAGTACCGTATCACCGGTCCCTGGAACGAGCCCCTGATAGAACCGTACGTTGAGCCCGATGATGGCCCGGATGGCGGCGATGACGACAAGACGGTCGATACCGGATCAATGCTGGATGCCGCGAATGATTGAACAGCGACGTATTTTCTCTGCCCGGCTGGCGATGCTCTTGCTGATCCTGCCCCTGCAGACCCTGGGCCCCGCTCAGGCGTGGGGTGCGTCGCATGGGGGTGGCCAGGCGTCGCCGACGGCAACCGGGGCCGCCATGGCCGATGCGCCCGTGTTCCTCATCCCGGCGACCGATTGGTTGCGTCCGCGCAGCGCGCTGGGCGTGAGCGCCAACCGCGCGATCCGCGATGCCGTGCGGCGTTGGCTGGATACTCCGGGCGGGCGCATGGTGATCCGTTATCCCGGTGGCGACCAGGGAACCTTGTGGGCGCGGGAATTACGTGACTGGTTGACCACGCTTGGCGTGGCCTCCGAGCACATCGACCTGGTGCCGGGTGGGCCGGCCGGTGACGGCATGGCCATCGAGGTTCATAAGAGTTTCTGAAGTCGAGGCCGACGTTTGCCCGCGGCTGCGATGCGCAGGCGTTGGGCCGGGGTGGGGTGCGCTGGTCGGTGCCCGGCTTTCAGGTGCCGGTGATCCACTTTGCCTCCCTGCGTGTCCGGTTCGACGGGTTATGATCGGCTCATGGCGTACTCAGCGGAACTTCAGACTTGAGCAAGATTGCGGTGGTTCAGATGGCCTCGGGGCCTCAGGTCCAGGCCAATCTGCTCGAAGCAGGGCGCCTGCTCGGCGAGGCGGCTGCCGAAGGGGCGCGTCTGGCGGTGTTGCCCGAGAATTTCTCGCACATGGGGCAGGCCGAAGCGGACAAGCTGGAGGTCGCGGAAGACCCCGGACAGGGACCGGTTCAGGATTTTTTGTCCGAAACGGCGCGCAGGCTGGGGCTGTGGATCGTTGGCGGGACCATCCCGTTGCGCGGTACGGACCCGAACAGGGTGCGCGCCGCGAGCCTGGTGTTTGACGATCACGGTGAACAGGTGGGCCGCTACGACAAGATCCACCTGTTCGATGTCGTCGTGCCCGAGACCGAGGAGCGCTACGCGGAATCGGAGACCATTGAACCGGGCGATACGGTGACGGTGATGGACAGCCCCTTCGGACGCCTCGGGGTGGCGGTCTGCTATGACCTGCGCTTTCCCGAGCTGTTCCGGGTCATGCTGGATCAAGGGGTGGAACTGCTGGTGTTGCCGTCCGCGTTCACCGCGAATACCGGCAAAGCGCACTGGGAGGTGTTGCTGCGGGCCCGTGCCATAGAGAACCTGGTTTTCGTGGCCGCCGCGGGGCAGGGCGGGTTCCATGTCAACGGGCGCGAGACCCACGGTCACAGCGTGGTGATCGATCCGTGGGGGCGCGTCATGGTCGACAAGGGGCGTGGCGCGGGCGTGGCTGTGGCTGAGATTGATCTGGAGCGGGTACGCGGGGCGCGACGCAACTTTCCGAGCGGCGAACACCGCCGCTTCCAGTGCTTGGTGAAATAAGTCTGAATCGCGGGTCCGCGCGCGGCGCTCAGATTTCCGCTTCCCACTGCCGCAGCAGGCGTAACAGGGCCCGGCTTGATGAGGGCGGGCGGTTGGCTGCGTGCTCGGCACGGGCGGCGCGGACCAATTGGCGTAGCTGCTGCCGATCGCCCTGAGGGTAGCGTTCGAAGACCGCTCCCAGGGCCGCATCACCCTCTTCGACGAGCCGGTCGCGCAACTGGGTTATGCGTTTCTCGGTCGCGGCCGCCTCACGTCCCTCGTGGTGCAGGGCCTGTAGTGCCTCACCGATGGCCTGCGAATCGACCGAGCGCAACAGCTTGCCCAGGTATTTGATCTGGCGTTTGCGCGCGCCGTGGCTGGACATGGCGCGGGCATCGTCGACCGCCCGGCGCACTTCATCGGGTAGCTCGATACGGCCCAGCCACGAGCTGTTCAGTTCGACCAGTGAACGGCCCATGTCCGTGAGGGCCTGCATCTCCCTTTTGACCTGGGACTTGCTCTTCTCTTCGAATTCTTCGTCAGTGGCTTCGTGGGACATGCTCATGGGTGCGTTAAGGGCGTTTTTGAGGCAGGCGGGGGCGATTCGGGACGACCGCCATAATATACTTGCGCGCCTGACCCGCCGCGCGGGATAGCCGGTCCGGCATCCCGTTCGCGCGCGCCCATCCATTGCGGCCGCAACCGGTGCCGACCATTCCCCTTTCACACGCCAACGTACAGGCCATGGACGACGATCAGTTCCAGGATCTGATGCTGCAGGGCGTCTCCAGGACCTTCGCGCTCACCATTCCCCAGCTTCCGGTCCGTCTGCACCGTGTGGTGGCCAATGCGTACCTGCTCTGCCGTATCGCGGACACCATCGAGGACGACCCTGCCCTGGATCCTGCCCAGACCAGCCGTTTTTCCGAGTGGCTGGTCGATATCACCATGGGTGAAGGGGATTCCGCGCAATTCGCGCAGGCGCTCAAGCCCCTGTTGTCTGACAGCACCTTGCCCATGGAGCACGAGCTCATTGGGGAAACACCCCGGGTACTCGCCATCACGGCGGGCTTTTCCGAGGCGCAGCGCGCGGAGCTGGCCCGCTGCGTGCGCATCATGTCGCGGGGTATGGCCCGTTTTCAGGCCGGGGCATCGGTTCATGGTCTCGCTGATCTGCCCGAGCTCGATGCGTACTGCTACTTTGTGGCCGGCGTCGTTGGCGAGTGTCTGACGGGGCTGTTCTGCGACTATTCCGAGGAGATCGCCGTCAACCGGGATGCGATGGCCCCTTTGTCGGTGTCCTTCGGTCAGGGCTTGCAGATGACCAACATCATCAAGGACATATGGGACGATCGTGCGCGGGGGGTGTGCTGGTTGCCGCGGGACGTTTTCGCAGCTCATGGGTTCGATCTGTCAGAGCTCGATCCGGATACCGCCGACCCCCGATTTGAGGCGGGGCTTGCCGACCTGATCGCGATTGCCATGGGGCACTTACGCAATGCCCTGCGTTTCACTTTGTACATACCGGCGCACGAGCGGGGAATCCGCAACTTCTGCCTCTGGGCCATCGGCATGGCCGTTCTGACCCTGCGTCGCGTCAATGCTCAGCGTGGTTTCCGGGCTGGGTCCGAGGTCAAGATCAGTCGGCGTTCGGTGCGGGCCACCGTGCTCGGGTCGAAGATCAGCGCCGGCTCGGATGGCATGTTGCGGTTGATGTTGGCGTTGATGTCGCGCGGGCTTCCCCGCTTCGAGCCTGAGCGCGAACGCCGCGTCACCGCGGTCGGGCCGCAACCGGAGATCCGGGCCTGATGGCCTCCGGTGCTTCGCAATCGCCCGATGGACTGCGTTCAGACCTGATCACGCTGTCCCTGGCTCGGGCCGTGGTGGCCTGGATGGGCTTCGCCCGGCGTATGGCCTGGTTGGTCGTACCGGCGGCCCTGGTCGCATTGGTGCTGTCCGTACAGTACATCCACGCCCGCGTGGGTTTTGATGCCAGCCCCCTGTCCCTCGCGAAGCCTGATCTCAACCGCCGTCAGGTGGAGCGTGATTTCCGCGCGCGGTTTCCCTTGGCGCATGAACCGATTCTCGCGGTGATCGATGGACCGGCGGAAGAGCCCGTCCACGAGGCGGCCGCGGCCCTGATCGAACGTATCGGTCGTGACCCGGGCGTGGTGCATGTCTACGACCCGCAAGGTGTTTCGGAGCTTGCGGGATTGCGCCTGCTCAGTCTCGACGAGGAGCAGATGCGCCGTTTCGAGGGTCGGCTCCTGGTTCTGCAACCGCTCATGGGCGGGCTGCCCGAGAAGCCGCGCATCGGGCATCTGACCACGCGGCTGACGGAGTTGGCCCGTCGGGAGCATGCGGGGGACCTGCTGCCCGTGCCGGTGTTGGATGCACTCACTGATGCCATGGAGGCGGCACTGAAAGGCAACAGCACGCCGGTGTCCTGGTTGGACCTGGTTTTTGACCGTCGGCCGGATAGTGGTCACCGGCGCATCCTGCGCATCGCTCCCGATCCCGCCCAGCGTGAGGGCCAGGCCCTTAAGAAACTGGCTGATCGTCTGCGTGCCGCGGCGGGGTCCCTCAGCCTTGGCGAAGGGGTTCGTGTGCGGATCACCGGCCAGGGTCTGCTGTCGGTATCTGATTCGGAGCTGGCGGAGTTCAATTGGGTGGCCCTGTTCCTGGCCACGGGGCTGGCGGGCCTGATGCTCTATCTGGGTATCCGCTCCATGAGGATTGCCGTGGCCGTTGGAATATCGGCCCTGTTGGCGGGCACGGCGGCCGTGGGCCTGGCGGTGTTTTTTTTCGGCACGGTGAATCTGCTCAGCGGAGCGGCCGTGCTGGTCAGTGCCGCTTTGGCCACGCACTTCTCCATCAATCTGGGAATGGCCTATTTTTCCGGCCGTATCGCTGCCCTGCCCAATGACCGGGCCCTGGTAGGTGCCGGGATGCGCACCGGTGCGGCGATGATCATGGCCGCGGTGACCGCGTTCGGCTCCGGCTTTGCGCTGATCATCCTGGGCCGCGATGGCATCGTCGAGTTCGGCACTGTCAGCGCTGCGGGCGGGGTGATCGCTTTGGCGGTGACAGTCACCTTCATGCCGGCGTTCCTGCACATGTTCAAAGCTCCGGAAGGTCCGCGCGACTCGATCCAGGGCGTGAGCATGGGCGCCGTGCTGGCGGGGATGGGCTTTAACTATCGCCGCATGGCCTTGTTGCCGCTGCTGCTGCTGAGCGTGATTGGCGCGGGGGTGATTCCCCTCAAGGCCTTCGACGGCAACCCCCTGAGCATCTACGGAATCAGAGGGGAAGCCGCCGTGACCTTCCGTGAGTTATTGGCCGAGCCGGTGGTGTCACCGTGGCATCTCAACACACAGGTCAATGATTTTTCCGAGCTGGCGGCCCTGTCCGAGCGGCTCAATGCCTCCAACGCGGTGTCACGCACCGATTCTTTGCTGTCCTATCTGCCCCCGGGCCAGGAGGGACGCCTGAAGCGTCTCGCCCGCCTGCGCCTGCTGATGGGTGGTTTCGAGACGGCGCGGACGCAGGGGCCACGCGGGGCGGGTGCGGACCTTATGAAAAGTCTGCCGGACCTGCGTGCCGCCCTGCGGTCTCTCAATGGTCAGAGGATCCCTCCCGAGCTCGCCACCGCGGTCGGCCGATTGGCTGAAACCAGTGGTGTGTTGCGCGACAGGCTCAAAAACGATCTTGCCGGTCGGCGCAACCTCATCCGACACGTGGAACGGGCAATTCTGGGTACGTATCCGGTAGCGTATGGGCTGGTTTCCGAGGCCCTGAACACCGGAGAGCTGACGGAGAAAAGACTGCCACGGGACCTGGTGGATTACTGGAAGTCCAGCGATGGCTTGCTACGTATGGAAATCATGCCATCCAGCGCTGTCGACAACGTGGTGGGTATGGCCGATTACATGGAAGGTGTGCGGCGTGTACACCGCGCGATCATTGGAGCCCCGGTGGATATCTACCGCGCCACGGCCACGGTGGGCTGGGGCATGGCCAAGGGGGTGCTTCTCATGCTTATGGCCGGTGTGGCGCTGGTGATGCTCGTGGGCTGGCGTTGGACCGATGGGTTGCTCATGGGCGGGGCCTTGATGGGCCTTGTGTTCACGGTGTCGGCCTGGATCTGGTTGTCCGATGAGGCATGGAACTACGTGAACATCGCTTTCCTGCCGCTGATCCTGCTCCTGGGTATGGCGTCAGCGATGCAGGTGCTCGTGCAGGGGCGCGCGGGGCTTCCCGTCATGGAAAATCTGATGTCCGCACCCCTGATGCGACCGCAATGGGTCGTTTTGGCCACGGTTCTCGTGGCACTGGTCGGCGGCAGCTTCGCGCTGCCCCTGGGGGGCGATGCGATGCGCGAGATCGTGGTGCTCGGGCTGCTGGTCGCCGCCATGACGCCGACTTACGCCGTGGCCGTCCTGCTCACGCCGCAGATTCTGGTTGCGACTCAGTAAGCACAGCCCTGACGGCGCTGACGATCCCGTCACGATCAAGTCCTGCCTCCCGCAGCAGTTCCTCGCGCGAACCGTGATCCTGGTAGCGGTCAGGGAGTCCGAGGTTGAGCACTGATGGCCTGGAGGCGGCGTCGTGTGCATTGCGCAGAAGACACTCATTCACGGCGGAGCCCGCGCCGCCGAGGACCGCGTTGTCCTCAACGGTCACCAGCACATCGTGTTCCTGGGCAAGCCGTGTGACCAGCGTTTCGTCGAGCGGTTTGATGAAACGCATGTTCGCGACCGTGGCATTGAGTTCCTCAGCGGCCTCGATGACCGCCGGTAGAACCGCGCCGAAGCTCAACAACGCCACGCCCCGGCCCTCACGTCGTACTTCGCCGGTGGCCCAGGGTAGTGCCGTCATGGCCTGTTGAATGTCCACGCCCGGGCCGGTGCCCCTGGGATAGCGGACCGTGCAGGGCCCGTCATGCATAAAGCCGGTGTACAGCATCTGCCGACACTCGTTCTCGTCGCTGGGGGCGAGGATCGCCATATTCGGCAGACAGCGCAGATAGGACAGGTCGAAACTGCCCGCGTGGGTGGCGCCATCGGGCCCCACCAGGCCGGCGCGGTCCACCGCGAACAGGACCGGCAGGTTTTGAAGGTCCACGTCATGCACGACCTGGTCGTAGGCTCTTTGCAGGAATGTCGAGTAGATGGCCACGACGGGTTTGACACCGTCACAGGCAAGGCCCGCCGCCAGGGTCACCGCATGCTGTTCAGCGATCGCGACGTCGTAATAGCGATCCGGAAAACGCTTGGCGAACTCGACGAGACCTGATCCCTCGCGCATGGCCGGCGTGATGCCGACCAGCCGGGGGTCGGTTTCGGCCATGTCACAGAGCCACTGGCCGAATATGGCGGTATAGCTGGGACGCGCCTTGCCCGGAGCGGGAGGCGGGGCACCTTTGCCGGTTTGCGGGTCAAAGGGAGCGACCCCATGCCATTTCACCGGGTCGCTCTCCGCGGGCTCGTAGCCTTTGCCCTTGCGCGTGACGATGTGCAACAGGCGCGGACCCTTGAGTGCTCTGAGGTTCTGCAGGGTGCTCACCAGGGTTCCGAGATCGTGACCGTCTATGGGCCCGTAGTAGGTAAAACCCATTTCCTCGAACAAGGTGCCCGGGCTGACCATGCCCTTCATGTGTTCCTCCGCGCGCTTTGCCAGCTCGCGCACCGGCGGCACATGACGCAGCAACTGCTTCCCGCCCTCGCGCATGGTGCTATACAGCGGGCCGCTCATGATGCGGGTGAAGTAGTTCGATAACGCGCCCACGTTGGGCGAGATGGACATGTTGTTGTCATTGAGGATGACCAGCATGTCGGATTCGATGTCACCCGCATGGTTGAGCGCTTCGAAGGCCATGCCGCAGGTCATGGCACCGTCGCCGATGATCGCCACTGTTTTGCGCTCAGACCCCGTAAGGCGCGCGGCTTCCGCCATGCCTTGAGCGGCCCCCACCGAGGTGCCCGCATGCCCGACACCGAAGGTGTCGTACGGGGATTCTCCGCGTTTCGGGAAACCGGACAGACCATCACGTTTGCGGATGCTGTCCATTCGGTCACGCCTTCCGGTAAGGATCTTATGGGGATAGGTCTGGTGCCCGACGTCCCAGACCAGACGGTCATCCGGGGTGTTGAATACGTGATGCAGGGCACAGGTCAGTTCCACGGTGCCCAGTCCGGCGGCGAAATGGCCGCCGGTGCGAGAGACCGAATCGATGACGAAGGCACGCAGTTCGTCCGCCACCGCCTGCAACTGCGTGGAATCGAGCTGGCGCAGGTCTTCGGGGGAGTTGATGCTTTCCAACAACGGAAAGCGGGCTTCGGCGCTCATGGGCGGGAGGGTTTTCCGGGTGCGGCAAAGAGCCGCAGAGAATATCATTTGCGCCCCATGGTTTCAGTGCAGCGCAGCATGTTTGGTTCACGTCCGGGTGGTCGGCGGTTATCCCGGTCGTTGTGGGTGTCGGCCCTGGTGATCGTGGCGTTCTCTTGCGCTCCCGTGTTCGGCGCTTCGCGCTCGGCGAAGGCCACCGTGGAAAGTCTGCATGCAGCCCTCATTGATGCCGCCGCCCTGGAGGCGGACACTGAGAATGTCTGGCGCAAGCGGGTGGCCCTGCTCGCCCCAGAGATCAACCGCGGCCATGACCTCGATTTCATGCTCGAGGCCATCCTCGGTCCGACCTGGGCGGAGATGGGACGGGCGGAGCGCAATCGCCTGATCGATGTGCATGCCCGTTATATGGTGGGGGAATACGCCACCCGCGCCGGGGCGTTCGAGGGCGCAAAATTCCAGTATCAGCGGGGAAGAAAGGATGGTCTGGACCTGACCCACCTGAACAGTACCTGGGTATCGGGAGATGGTGAGCGTCATCGCCTTAGCTATATACTGCGCCGCTCGGACCGGGGCTGGCGCGTTGTGAATGTGTTGGCCGATGGGGTGTCCGAACTGGCCCTGCTTCACCGGCGCTACCATGCGGTGCTGTCGGAGGGGGGCGTGGACGGACTGATAAACAGTTTGGAAAACGAATTGGAGACACGCAGGCGTCACTGAACCGTAACGCCGAGCCTGTCCGCGCGGTGGGCGCATCCGCGGCGTTTCCCGGGACCATTCCCGGGTTTGTAACGAGTTAGATTCCTGGGGCGGGAACAGCATTCAAGAATGAGGATTAAATGAACGCTTTCCGAAAATCTGTGTTGGCGCTCCTGGCATTGCTGACCCTGGGGCTTAACGGTTGCGCAACCGATCCTTACGGTGCCTATGACCCAGACCCCATCGAGCCGGTGAACCGCATCATGTACGGGGTGACGGACCTTGCTGATCGTGCGTTCCTCGAGCCCGTCGCGGACTTCTATATCCTGGTCACGCCGGACCCCGTTCGTGACGGGGTGACCAATTTCTTCGACAACCTCGGCACCGTGAACGTGATCGTGAACGACCTGCTGCAGGGTAAGGTGGAGCAGGGTGCATCCGATACGGCACGCTTGGCGATCAATTCGACCATCGGGCTACTGGGCATCTTTGATGTGGCGACGCCCATGGGATTCGAGGCCCACGATGAGGACCTGGGGCAGACCCTGGGGGTCTGGGGATTGGGCGAGGGCCCCTACCTGTTTGTGCCCTTTTCCGGCCCCAACAACCTGCGCGACGTGGGCAACATTCCGATGTCATTCATCACCAACCCCATGTACTACATCTGGGATAGCGGTGTGACCGGGCCTTTGTCGGTGCTCAGCATCGTCAACAGCCGAGCCAACCTCAAGACCGCTTCGCGGGTTCGGGACGAGGCAGCGCTGGATCCCTACGTATTCACCCGCGAGGCCTACAGACAGAACCGCATGTACAAGGTCTACGACGGTGATCCGCCGACTCCTGGCATTGACGAGGCGCTTGATGAGGCCCTCGAGGCCGAGCTTGAGGGGTTGTAGGCGGGGGCCTCGCCACGTCCGGGCGCTCGCCAGGGCAACACTGCTGACTGTGGGCCGCACGCGGGCCGAGTGAGCTGGATGGCCCGGGCGGCACGGTTGGTGTCGCGCAGGCCGACACTGATGGGTGAGTCATGCTGCGTTCGTTATTCCTGACGCTGTTTCTGATCGTGATCGTGGCAATGCCTGTACGGGCCCAGGACGGTGCCGCGGTCGCCGTTGTCCGGGATACCTCCGATCAGCTTCTGACGGCCCTGCGCGCGGAACGCGGGCGCCTAAGTGGCGATCGCCTGGCATTGATGTCGCTTGTCGAGCAGATTCTGATGCCGGCCCTCGATTTCAGGCTCACGGCACGCCTGGCCCTGGGGCGGGCCGCGCGCGATGCGGACGAGGTCCAGTTGCGCCGCTTCGAGGGCCTTTTTCGGGAAATGCTGCTTCGGACCTACACGGCGCCTTTATTGGAATACGCTGATGACATCCGAATCGAATTTCCGCCGCCTTTGCCGCCGCGAGAGACGGACCGCGCCACGGTCAGGACGGAGTTGCTGATTGGTGATCGTCCCGCGGTCCCCGTGAATTACGCCATGCGCCGCGTCGATGGCCAGTGGCGTGTCTATGACGTTGTGATCGCCGGAATCAGCGCAGTCATCACATTACGGCGCGACTTCGAGAGTGATATCCGCAAGCAGGGTCTGGACGGTTTCATGGATCGGCTGGAGTCTCATATCGGGGCGTTGCGCGCACGCGATGCGACGGAGCGCTAGTTGCGGGTAAGCGCCAAGCGCGTACAGCCGACGTCCAAGCGGTGTTCAGGGGGTGCTCAGGCGGTATTCAGGGCCTCAAGAAGAACACGTATGGCTTCACCCTCGTCTTCCGTGTGCAGCAGCCGGGAAACATGTTCGCCCAGTTCTTCAATGGATGTCTCGGTCACGACTTTCTTCACGTCCAGAAGGCTCGCTGGATGCATGCTGAACTCGCGCAGGCCCAGGGCCAGAAGGAAGCGGGTGTAGCGGGGGTCACTGGCCATCTCGCCACATAGGGAGACAGGTATGTCCGCCGATCTGGCCGCTTCCAGGGTCAGGTTGAGCAGCCTGATCACGGCGGGATGCATGGGGTCGTAAAGGTAGTTCACCTCGTCATCGACCCGGTCGATGGCCAATGTGTACTGGATCAGGTCATTGGTCCCGATGGAGAGGAAGTCCAGTTCGCGCGCGTAGCGATGAGCGGCCAGAGCCGCGGCGGGCACCTCGATCATTGCACCCAGGGGGATGTCGGGGGCGATGGGGTGACCGGCGCGCTCCAGTTCTTCACGGGCCGTGCGGATCAAGGCACGTACCTGCTGGATCTCGCGCAGCGTGCTGATCATGGGGATGAGGATACGCACCTGGCCATGGATCGAAGCGCGCAGAATGGCGCGTAACTGCGGCATGAACAGCTCGGGCTCTTTGAGGCATAGACGTACGGCACGCAGACCCAGGGCAGGGTTGGTGGGCACACTGCGGTCAGTGGCGAGTGGTTTGTCGGCGCCGAGATCCAGGGTCCGGATGGTCAGCGGTTGTCCATCCAATGCCTCAATCACCGATCGGTAGGTGCGAAAGTGTTCCTCTTCATCGGGCGTGTCTGACCGGTTCATGAACAGGAACTCGGTGCGGTACAGGCCGACCCCGTCCGCGCCGTTCTCACGGGCTGCATGGGCGTCTTCCAGCAGTTCGATGTTGGCGCGCAGGGCGATGGTATGGCCATCACGGCTGATCGCCGGTTCCGCACGCAAGGCGTGCAGCGACTCCCGCTGCCGCATGTCCTGAAGCTGGCGGTAGTGGAATTCCTCGAAACCCGGGTCTTCAAGCCCCTGCAGGACGACTCCGGTCGAGCTGTCGAGTACCAGCATCTCGCCGTCATGGAGGTAGCGGCGGGCGGAGTGCGCACCCACAATGGCGGGGATTCTGAGGTTGCGTGCCAGGATCGCCGTGTGAGAGAGAGGGCCGCCGTATTCGGTTACGAACCCGGCAATGCCCTGGTGTTGCAACACGATCATGTCGGCGGGCGTGAGGTCTTCGGCCAGGACGATTTTCCCTTTCAGGGGCAGCTCCGGGGATTCCTGTCCTGTTTCTCCATGGAGTTCACTGCCGTTGTCGCCGTCGACGAGGATGCGTTGTACCCGTGTGACCACGTGCACCACGTCGTCGCGGCGCGTGGCCAGGTACGGATCCTCCATTTCGTCGAAGACTGAACACAGGTCATCGCATTGCTGCTTCAGGGCCCACTCCGCGTTACAGCCGCGCTCGCGGATAATCGCAACGGGAACCTGGCTGAGCGCCGAATCCGCGAGCATGAGCAGGTGTGCATCAATGAAGTCGGCGATATCGGCGCGGGTGCCCGGGGGAATACGCTCACGTACCGCCTGGAGTTGATTTCGAGCCCGTTCCAGGGAGAGGCGGAAACGGCGGATTTCCTTCTCACGGGCTTCGGGGGGGAGGTAGTACTCCGGAACCTCCGGTATTTCCCGATTGAGGATATGCGCGGCACCTATGGCGATGCCATCGCCGATCCCCAATCCCGAAAGTGCGAGCGCCATGGCGGATCAGGTCCCTGGCGCGGTGGGGGGCGCGGGGTGTTTAATCCGGCTCACCGAATCGCTCGTCGATCAGTCTGACCAGGGCGTCTCGAGCTTCCTGCTCGTCCGGGCCATTGGATTTCAAGGTCAGTTCAGTGCCCTTGGAGGCCGCCAACATCATGACACCCATGATGGATTTTCCATTGACCTCACGACCATCGGAACCGATGAGTATTTCACTGGAGTATGCGGAGGCCGTGCTCACGAACTTGGCGGCGGCGCGCGCGTGGAGGCCGAGGCGGTTGACGATGGTGACTTGGGTTTCAAGCATGAGGGGCACTAGTCGGGGGCGTGGACGACGATGCCCTGGCGGGCACCCTCGGCTGCCTTGATGGCGAGTTGGTCGACGGGCAGGGTGTGGTAGTTGAATACCTTCAACAGCATGGTCAGGTTGACGCCACTGACGAGGTGGGCACCCCGTTCATCCACCAGCGCATGGGCCTGATTGCAGGGTGTGGCCCCGAAGGCATCACAGAGGATGAGCAAACCGTCGCCGCCGTCGAGTCGCGGGACCAGGGTGTCGATCCGTTTGCGCAGTGTGCCCAGGTCCACATCCGTGGGGACCTCCAATGCGGCGGCGGCCAGTGGAAGAGTGCCACCGAGTGTGATGCGAACCGTTTCGAGCAACTCCGTGCCGATGCGGTTGTGGGTGACGATCAGAACGCCGACGCTCATAACAGCTCCCTCATGACAGCTCCCGGTGGCGCAACAGCACGTTGGGGAAGTGCGCCGACACGCTGGCATGTAGCCGCTCGGTGAGATAGACGGAGCGATGTTGTCCGCCGGTGCAGCCGATGGAAAAGGTCAGGTAGCTGCGGTTGTCCGCCTGGAATGACGGTATCCAGGTCTTAATGAATTGTTCCAGGTGCGTGAACATGTCCTGAACGGACCCGTGGCCCGCGAGGAACTCGGCGACCGGCTGATCGCGCCCTGTCAGGGGGCGAAGTTGGGGATCCCAGTGCGGGTTCGGCAGGCAACGCACGTCAAAGACGAAATCGGTATCCGCGGGCACGCCGTGCTTGAAACCGAATGATTGCAGTAACACGGAGAGCGTACGTGGTTGCCGTCCGTGCACCCGTTCGCGGATCAGTTCCCGTAGCTGGTGAACATGGGTATGCGTGGTGTCGATGATCAGGTCTGCCCGATTGGCAATACCTTCAAGCAGGCGTGCTTCGCGGTCGATGGCCTCAGCGAGGGGGGTGTCGTCACCACTGAGGGGGTGTTTGCGGCGTGATTCGCTGTAGCGGGTAAGTAAAGCGTCCGCATCGGAACGCAGGAACAGGATCTCGCACTCGATGCCCTGTTGGGATAACTCTTCCAAGATCCCGGGGAACGCGTTCAGCCCGGAGACATCATTGCGGGCATCGATGCTGACCGCCACTGGCCGACCCGCCGCCAGATTGCTCTCAAGCAGAGGTGACAGTGAGGGAAGCAGGCCCAGGGGGAGGTTGTCGACGCAGTAATAGTCGAGATCCTCCAGTGTGTGCAGAGCGATACTCTTTCCTGATCCGGACAGGCCGCTGATGACGGTCAGTTTCATGGACGGTGCTGGCTGCTGGGCGGCGGGTTTTGTGGTTGAGAGAGGTGGGTGCAGGGGCCGTATTCAGGATTGCTTGCGAGCCATTGCCTCGGATTGAACGCGCGTGAACACTTCGCTCGCATCGTGGCCGCGGGCCACCAGGTGCTGGTTGCGTACAGCGGTCTCCAGCAGGACGGCCAGGTCCCGTCCCGGAGCGACCGGGAGCGTCACCATGGGCACATCCACTTCGAGAATGGTGTGCGTGCTGCGACTTCCACGCAAGCGGTCGATGGCATGGATCTGTTCGACGCTCATACGCTCGAGGTGAACGATGAGCCTCAGGTTCTGGCGCGGTTTGATCGCGGTATCGCCGTACATGGCGCTGATGTCGAGGACGCCGAGACCACGAACTTCCATGAAACCGCGAATCGTATCCGGGCAGGTTCCGGTAACGGTATCGGGCGCGGTGCGTCGAAACTCGGGAGCGTCGTCCGCAATCAACCGATGGCCCCTGCTGATCAACTCCAATGCCAGCTCGCTCTTGCCTACGCCGGGATCGCCGGTGATCAGCACGCCCATGCCGAATACGTCCAGCAATACCCCGTGCAGGATCAACGGTACGGTCAGGTGTCCATCGACGAAATACTGGACCTCGCGTACCAATTCATGGCTTGGCGTCGGACTGACCCATACCGGGAAATCGTGCGCATCGGCAGGTTCACGCAGAAACTCCGGTAACTCCAGGCCATCGGCCAGGACCAGGATGTTGAGCGGCTGGGTTACCAGATCCGTCACGAAATCGTGACGGTTGCCGGATTCCATCGCCTCGATGAACTCCAGTTCCTGGCGCCCCAGTATGGTGATGCGGTGTGTGCGCAGCGGATTGAGGTGGCCGACCATGGCGCGGCCGATGGGGTGCGTGCTGCTGCAGATGGTCCGTTCACGGCCGCCTTCGCCAGCGCCCCAGCCCCAGCGAAGCGTGGTTCGCAAGCGTTGGAAGACCTGGTCGGCCGTGGACGGGCAGGGATTCATGGCTCCTGTGGGGCCCAGTGCGCGAATGCTTTCAGGGCATCCTCCGGCGCTCCGCACTCCATGAGCTGCTCGCGAAACCCGCCATCGCTGAACATGCGGGCCAGGTTGGCGAGTATCTGTAAGTGTTCGTCCGTGGATTCCTCGGGGATCACCAGAGCGAAAAGCATGCGTACGGGCTCACCGTCGAGGGCGTCGAAGTCCACGCCGTTTTTCAGGGTGACGAACGCCGCCAGTGGCGGACCGTGATAAGGCATACGCCCGTGGGGTAATGCAATGCCGTGTCCCAGACCGGTGCTGCCCAGCCGTTCGCGGCCCAGCAGGCTGTCGAAGATTTCGGTGGCATCCAGTGCCTGGTCGCTGCCTTGGGCGAGCAGGTCCGCCAGATTTTCCAGCACCCGCTTCTTACTGGACGCCTGTCCGGAACAGGCGATGCGCGCGGGCGCCAGGAGTTGATGTATTTGCATGGTAGATCGGAGCGGGCCGACAGACCTGGGTCCGCCGGCCCGCATGCAGGGTCATTGCGGGGTCAGATGTCGCGTTTGACGCTTTCCGAGCGATGGTGATCCGTCAGCTTTTCCTTGTACTTGCGGACCTGACGATCCAGTTTGTCGATGAGTGCGTCCAGCGCCGCGTACAGGTCCTCGTGGTGTGCTTCCGCGTGCAGTGTGTTGCCGTTGACGTGGACCGTGGCCTCGGCCTTCTGGTCCAGTTTTTCGACGCTCAACACCACATCAACTTCATGAACGTGATCGAAGTGGCGTTCCAGACGCTCCATCTTTTCATTCACGTAGTTGCGGATGGGGTCGGTGACATCGAAATGGCGACCAGTCACGGTTATCTGCATTTTTTTGGTCCTCTTGGGTTCTGGCGTGTCGCCTTCAGCGGCGGAAGCCAGGGCGGTATTTCCGCCTGACATTGAATATGGCGCCGCTTGCGTAACTTTTCATCAATCGAGGTCATTTCGCCCGCGTGTTCCCTGGGCGGTTCCAGGAACGGGCGAGGTCCGCTTACCCCAGGCGCTTGCGTTCGTTTGAGGGTGGGATGTTCATCGATTCACGATATTTCGCAACCGTGCGGCGGGCGACCTGGATGCCCCGTTCATCCAGGATCTTGGCGATCTTGTTGTCGCTCAAGGGCTTAGCGGGGTTCTCCTCGCTACAGAGTTTCTTGATCATGGCCCGGATGGCCGTCGCGGAACACTCGCCACCATCAGCGGTGCCGACGTGACTGGAGAAGAAATACTTGAACTCGTAGATGCCCCGGGGGGTGTGCATGTATTTCTGGGTCGTCACCCTGGAAATAGTGGACTCGTGCATTTCCACGGCTTCAGCCACGTCGCGCAGGACCAGGGGGACCATGGCTTCGTCACCCTGTTCGAGAAAGGCGCGTTGGCGATCGACGATGGCGCTTGCCACCTTGAGAAGGGTTTCGTTACGGCTGCGCAGACTTTTGATGAACCAGCGGGCCTCTTGGAGGTGGTCCCGCATGTAGGTGTTGTCCTTGCTGTTGTCACCGCGACGGATGAGGCCTGCGTATTGGCTGTTGATTCGCAGTTTTGGAGCCGTGTCCGGGTTGAGATCCACTCTCCATTGCCCGTTGCCCTTGCTGACGAAAACATCGGGAACCACGTATTCGGGTTCCTTCGCGTCCAGGGCATGGCCGGGGTGTGGGTTGAGGGAGCGCACGATGTCGATCACCTCGTTGAGTGTGTCCATGTCGAGCTTGAGGCGTCGCATGATGGTTTTGAGGTCGCGCGCCGCGAGTTGGTCCAGGAAACGCGATACCACCTGACGGGCCTCCGCGAGGTACGCGGTGTCCGGGGCCAGCTGATCGAGTTGTGCGGTCAGGCACTCGGCGGGTGTGCGGGCCGCGACCCCGGCCGGGTCGAAATGCTGGACCCGGTGCAGAACGGCCTCGATCTCCTCATCGCTGACTTCCTCCTCGCTGCCGACAGCGGTGCGTATGTCGTCGAATTCACACCGCAGGTAGCCGTCATCGGCGATGGAGTCGATGATCGCCTCGGCGATTACCCGGTCCAGGGGGCTCATGGGGGTCATGTCCAGCTGCCATTGCAGGTGTTCCTGCAACCCCATGCCGCGCTGGGCCCCTGCTATCTCGTAGTAATCGACCGCGTTGTCATCGCTGGGCGCGGCATTGTAGGGGCCGGGGGAGGGGTCGTAGATATCCTCCCAGCCCACATCCACCGGCAATTCACCCGGCATGTTCTCGCTGGCAGCGGTGAGTGAGTCGCTGGTGTCGGGTTCGGCGGGGCCATCATCCGAGGCCGGTGATGGGTCGCCGGAGCTGTCCGAGGTGTCCCCGGCATCGCGGCTGTCCGGGCCTTCACTGCGCTGATCGGCGCCGTCCGCAACCGGCTCAGCGTCCTCGTCCACCTCCAACATGAGGTTGGAGTCCAGTTGCTCCTGGATGGTGCCTTGCAGGTCCAGGGTGGAGAGCTGAAGCAGTTTGATGGCCTGCCGCAACTGGGGCGTCATTACCAGTTGCTGGCCGAGTTTTAGCTGCAGGGACTGCTTCATTCCGCTTCTATTCAGGAGCCGCGCTGGCCCGCCTGGGTACTCTCTGGCCGGGACGTCCGTGGCCGTTGATCAGAACGTGTATTCCCGATTGTAGAGGATTGGGGGAAACGGTACAGATATTGCCAATGCGATATTCATTCCGCCTCGCGAGGCAGGCACTGGCGGGGGCTACATCCGGAACTGATCGCCCAGGTATACGTCGCGAACCTGTTTGTCGGCCAAGATGGCGTCGGGTGTGCCGTCGGCGATGACCTTCCCGCTACTGAGGATATAGGCCCGCCCGCAGATGCCCAGTGTTTCGCGCACGTTATGGTCGGTGATGAGCACACCGATGTTGCGGGTGGTGAGATGCTCGATGATGCGCTGGATGTCGATGACCGATATGGGATCCACGCCGGCGAAGGGTTCGTCGAGCAGAATGAAACGCGGCTCAGCCGCCAGGGCGCGGGCGATCTCCACGCGGCGGCGCTCGCCTCCCGACAGCGATACGCCCTGCTTCTCGGCCAGATGGGTGATGTTCAGTTCACGCAACAGGCTGTCCTGTATTTCGCGGCGCTCGGCGCGGCTCAGTCCGGGGCGGGATTCGAGGACGGCCATGAGGTTGTCGGCCACCGAGAGCTTGCGGAACACCGACGGTTCCTGGGGCAGATAGCCCACGCCCAGTCGCGCACGGGCGTGCATCGGGTAGGCGGTTATGTCTTTGCCATCCAGGGTGATGATGCCGCTGCCCGCGGGGACGAGGCCGGTCATCATGTAGAAGGTGGTGGTCTTGCCGGCGCCGTTGGGACCGAGCAGTCCGACAACTTCGCCACTCTCCACCTGCACGGACACATGATCGACCGCGGTGAAGCGCTTGAACCGCTTCACCAGGTCTATGGCTGCGAGGCGACTCATCGGCGCAATTCGGGCGGGATGGCGTGTTCGGGGAGCGCGCCGTCGGGAAGCTTGGGAATGCCCTTGCGCTTCTCTGCATCCTTGGCCTTGGACGGTTGCAGGGTGATGCGAACGCGGCTCTTGGGGCCCTGGTTGACGCGGGGGTCGGATTTCTCGATGCGTTTACCCGATACCATGCGATCGCGCTCGGCGTCGTAGATGATCTTCTTGGAGGAGATGACGTCCTTACCACGCCAGAGCTTGGCCTTCTCGATCAGGTGCATGAATTCCGGGTTCTGGTAGTACTCGATGCGCAAGGCCGAACCCCAGCGGTAATCCTCCTTGCCGTCCGGAAGGTTCTTGAACTTGGCGGGTGCCCCCGTGGCAACCGCCTTTTCGACGTTGTCGTCCTCGTCGGTGTAGACAACGAGTCGATCAGCCCACAGGCGGCGGCTACCCTGGGAGAGAATCACCTTGCCGGTGTAGACCTGCACGTGGCGCTGCTTATCGATGTCGGCGGAATCCGACTCGATGTACATGGGCTGCTCGCCATCAGTGCTCAGGGCGCTCGCCGTCGTCAGCGGCATCAGTGCCGCGCAAAGCGTCAGCAGGCAAAAACGGGTGATCGGGTTCATTGCGAATGCGTACCTCGGAGTGCAGCTGCAGACGGTCTTCTTCGAGCCAGGCGTCCATGCCCACGCCCCTCATGACGAGGTCCTCGGAGCGTATGACGGTCAGGTGCTCGGACGTGACGAAGTCGTCGTTGGTCAGAATCTTCATGTCTCGGGTGTCCACCTGCAACCACGATTGTGCGTCGTAGGCGTCGCGAAACACCTGATTGGCGCCGTACATCTGAATGACGTCACCATCGGCGTCCATCCAGGCGGTCGGGCCATGAACATGCATGGGAGGGCGGGTGTCGCTGTAACTGGAGAAGCGGATGTGCGTGAACTCGGATGTGTCGTCGTCGCGGTAGTGGACCATGCGCTCCGCGATGACCCGGTTCTCCGGCAGCCCGTATTCGTCGAAGTTCGTCAGGCGCATGCCGTCGAACCAGAAATCCGGGGCATGCCGCTCAGCGGTGTCCGGTACTTCCGGCTCGGGCATCGCATCCAACCACCACCATCCGGTGAGGGCCAGGACGAAGATAAGGAGTAGATAGGTCAGGCTGCGTTGCAGATCCACGGGGCAACCTGGGTACAAGCACTGAGCGGCTGTGGGTTCATGGGGGGCGCTGGAACGAAGTCCGTGGTCTCACGCGAGATAGGTCGCGAATTCGTCCTGGAGTTTGCCGTGGGCATCGAGGATCAGTTCGCAGACATCGCGCGCGGCACCCCGTCCACCCGCGGAGGGCGTTATCCAGTGTGCGTGTTTCTTGACGAAGTCGTGGGCGTCCTGCACCGCGATAGCGAGCCCCACATCCTTCATCACCGGTAGGTCCACCACGTCGTCACCCACGTAGGCAATCTGTCCGGGTTCCAGTCCGGTGGTACGCAACAGGTCGGCGAAGGCCGGGCGCTTGTCGCGGGCACCCTGATACACGAGGGAGATGCCCAGGCTCTCCATGCGGATGCGCACAAGCTCCGACTGCCTACCGGTGATGATGGCGATGGTCACACCGTGGCGTTGCAGCATGGCCATGCCATGGCCGTCCTTGGAGTTGAATGCCTTGTACTCGCGGCCCTCGTCGTCGAGATAAAGAGAACCGTCCGTGAGCACGCCGTCGACGTCGAATATGACCAGGCGGATGTCGCGGGCCTTGGAAATGATGTCTTGCATGGATCGGGTATCCGTTGCCGGTGATCGGGTCAGGTTTCTGGCAGGGTCAGACGACGCCGGCGCGCAGCAGATCGTGCATGTTGAGCGCGCCGAGCAGTGCGCCATCGCCATCGGTGACGATCAGTGCATTGATCTTGCGTGCATCCATCTGATGCAGGGCCTCCGCCGCAAGTTCCGTGGGGGCGATGGTCTGAGGGGCGCGGGTCATGATGTCTTCGATCAGGGTGCTGTGGATGTCCACGCCCCGGTCCAGGGTTCGGCGCAGGTCGCCGTCCGTGAAGATCCCGGCCAGTTTTCCGCTTGCGCTGGTGATGGCTGTCATGCCCAGCCCCTTGGCGGTCATTTCCATGAGGGCGTCGCCAAGGGTGGCGCTCTCGGCCACCACCGGAATCTCCTTGCCGGTATGCATCACGTCGCTGACGTGCAGCAGTAGGCGTCGGCCCAGGCTCCCTCCGGGGTGCGACAAGGCGAAATCCTGCTCGGTGAAGCCGCGTGTCTCCAGCAGCGCCACCGCGAGCGCATCCCCCATGGCGAGTGCCGCGGTCGTGCTGGCCGTGGGTGCCAATCCCAGGGGGCAGGCTTCCTGGGCAACGCTGACGTCGATGTGAACCGTGGCTTCGCGGGCAAGGGTGGAGCGGGCGTTGCCGGTCATGGCGATCAGGGGCACACCCAGGCGGGAGATCAGCGGCAGTATGGTCAGGATCTCTCCCGTCTCCCCCGAATTCGACAGGGCGATCACCACATCGCGCGGCGTGATCATGCCGAGGTCGCCGTGGCTCGCTTCGCCCGGGTGCATGAAGAATGCGGGCGTGCCGGTACTGGCAAGCGTGGCGGCGATTTTATTGCCGATGTGTCCGGATTTGCCCATGCCGGTGACGACGTTGCGGCCTTCACAGGCGAGCATCAGCGCGCAGGCTTCGCCGAAACTGTCATCCACCCGTTCTATCAGGGCCTCAATGGCGCGGGATTCCGTTTCGAGCACGGCGATCGCCAGGTCACGTACGCGGGCTGTGTTCATGGGGCGGTTGGTGGGTGGAAAGCGGTGCGGAATGGGCGCGCAGGGTACAGGAAAACCGCGTCGTGATGGCCCTGGGTCAGGCCAGCGTGCCTTGGAAGAGCAGTGCCTGATAAGCGACGAAGACCAGCAGCAGGATGCCTCCTTTGACGCGCCCGATGCGCCCCTCACCGCGTCGTCCGAAGCTCATGAGGAAAAGCGCGATGGTGAGAATGCATACCAGGGGAAGGTCTCGCGTCAGCACGCTGTGGTCCAGAGGAAGCGTGGCCAGCAGCGCGGGGAGCCCCATGACACCCGCAGTGTTGAAAATATTGGAACCGATGACGTTGCCGACCACCAGGTCGGGCTCGTTCTTCAGCGCACTGGCAATCCCGGCCGCCAACTCCGGCAGGCTGGTGCCGACGGCGACGATGGTCAGTCCGATAACCAGGTCACTGACGCCCAGGGTCTGGGCGATGCTGACCGCGCCCCAGACCAGCAGGCGTGAGGCGCCGAGCAGGACCAGCAGGCCCACAACGAGCCAGATCAACGCCTTGGTCACGGGGACATCGTGCGGTACCTCCGCTTCCATCTCCTCGCTCAGCGGGTCGGGATCCGGGCTACGCAACGACAACCGAACCAACCACGCGAAGGCGGCAAGGAGGGCTATCAGCAAGATCACACCGTCCAGCCGCGACAGTTCCTCGCCGATGACGCTGACCACCACAGCGACGACCGTGACCAGAAGCAGCACCGGGAATTCCCGTCGCATGATGGAGGAGCGCACGATCAGGGGGGTCACCAGGGCCGTGGTGCCCAGGACCAGCGCGATGTTGGCGATGTTCGATCCCAGGGCATTGCCTACACCGAGTGCGGGGTTGCCGGTGAGGGCGGCGGTGCCCGAAACCAGGAGTTCCGGAGCGGACGTTCCGAAGCCCACGACCACAAGGCCGACGAGAAGCGTGGGCACACCCAGGGCGGCGGCCGTGGCGGCCGCGCCGAAGACGAAACGTTCCGCGGACCAGACCAGCAGGGCAAGGCCTGCCAGAACGGCAAGGATGGGCGTCAACATTGTGATATCGGGGTGCTGGGTCGGGACGGCGCGCGATGATACAACGGCCGCTTGCGGCCGGACGAATGGTGTTCCGACCGTCGTGCATGCCCGGCGTTCCGTGTTGCTACGACACCAACGCATTCGCCGGCCGGGTACAGCGGGACGGGGGCAAAGGTAAGAAGCACTGCTGCCAGCGCCACTCGATCCCCACGACAATTTTTCAGAGGTTTTTCAGATACATGGTCCAGATCATCGTTGCGCTCGCGGGCTTGCAGGACCCGCCCTGGGCGGAGTCCTTCTTTCCCGACGATATTCCCGCGCAGTGGCGTCTGGATTACTACGCCAATGAGTTCGAGGCGCTGGTGGTACGGCCCGGGGAGCGGGTCATGGACGGGCTCGATTCCATGGTGGAGGACCTGGAGGACCTGGAGGACCTGGAGGATGTTTTGACGCTCTGGGTGCCCCGCGAACCATCGGGCGCCCCGGATGTATCGGTGTCATGGATCGTTCCCTACGACGTGGATTCCGTCTGGACCGGTCCGGACAGTGCACCCGGGGGGGCGGTGGCCGTGTTGAATGCGGACGAGCCATGGTCGCGTCGGGATCTGCGAGGGGCCATCGAGCTCTGGATGCAGGGCAGGGGCCGTTCAGCTTCCGAGGAAGCCGGGGATGTGGTGCTCGCCTTCGCGGGCGAGGCGGCCGTTCAGACGGCGCGCGATGCCCGGGTCCTCGCGGGTTTGCTGGGTTATTGAGCCGCCTGGCCGGGGAGGGCGTCCGCTGAACGTTTCACCCCGATCATTGGTGTTGTCGGTGATTGACTCGCATCCGGCGCTCCCCGAGAATCGCCGCTCGTCCGCCCGGCCCGGGTGAGCGACGCAGGGGGCCGCCGTCGCCGCATCCGTGGCGGTCACAGGTGTCCGTGCCGCCCTCCACACCTCAAACCTCGATCCATACCCCTCCCCATGAGCCAGACAGCCTCAGGCAAACCGCGCGGCGGTGACGTACTGGTTGAAATCCGCGGGCTGCGGTTCAAACGCGGCTCCAGGGTCATCTTCGATGGCGTCGACATGGATATCCGTCGTGGCCAGGTCACGGCGATCATGGGGCCCTCAGGCACGGGCAAGACCACGCTGCTCAAGCTGATCGGCGGCCAGCTCAAACCCGATGCCGGTTCCATCCGTGTGGATGGCCAGAACGTACATTCGCTTTCCCAAAGCGCCCTGTATGCCTTGCGTCGCCGCATGGGAATGCTGTTCCAGAGCGGTGCCCTGCTTACCGATCTGACCGTATTCGACAACGTTGCCTTTCCCCTGCGTGAACACACCGACCTCCCCGAGGCCATGATCCGGGATCTCGTGTTGATGAAACTGCACGCAGTCGGTCTGCGCGGTGCCCGAGATCTCATGCCCAGTGAGTTGTCCGGGGGTATGGCGCGGCGTGTCGCCTTGGCGCGCGCCATCGCCCTGGATCCGATGATGATCATGTACGACGAGCCATTCACCGGTCAGGACCCGATCTCCATGGGGGTGTTGGTGTCCCTGATCCGGCGCATGAGCGACAGCCTGCACGTGTCGGGAATCGTCGTCTCCCACGATGTGAAGGAGACCGCGTCGATCTCCGACTACATGTACGTGATCTCCGCGGGGAAAGTCGTCGAGCACGGTTCCGCCGATGATCTGGCGCGGTCCCGATCAGCTTGGGTGCGGCAGTTCATGGATGGTGAGCCTGATGGGCCCGTGCCGTTCCACTACCCGGCTGATGATCTGGCGCAGGACCTGTTGGAGAGTGGTCGTGGCTGAGCCGAACCTGATCGAATGCACCCTGCGAGGACTGGGGCGGCGTGCCCTGTCATTCCTGGAGCGCCTGGGGCGGGGGCATGTATTCGCCCTCAACATGCTCATCGGAGCGGTCACGGTTCTGGCGCGTCCGCGCCTGCTTTTGGCCCAGATCTATTCCGTCGGCGTCCTCTCCCTGGTCATCATCGTGGTGTCCGGGCTGTTCGTGGGAATGGTCCTGGGCCTACAGGGTTACAACACGCTGGTGGATTTCGGCGCGGAAGAATCGCTCGGTGTCATGGTCGCACTCTCCCTGGTGCGCGAACTGGGGCCCGTGGTGACTGCTCTGTTGTTCGCGGGGCGGGCAGGTTCAGCCCTGACGGCGGAGATCGGTTTGATGAAGGCCACCGAACAGCTTTCCGGAATGGAGATGATGGCGGTCAATCCCATGCACAGGGTGGTGGCACCGCGTTTCCTGGCCGGCTTCATCTCCATGCCGCTGCTGGCGGCGATTTTCAGCATCCTGGGGGTCTACGGTGGCTACATGGTCGGCGTTGGTCTGCTGGGTGTGGACGACGGCGCGTTCTGGTCCCAGATGCAGGCCAAGGTGGGCGTGACTGAGGACATTCTCAACGGCGTGGTCAAAAGTCTGGTGTTCGGGGTCGTGGTTACCTGGATTGCGGTGTTTGAAGGCTACGACTGTACGCCCACGTCCGAAGGGGTGAGTCGCGCCACAACCCGGACCGTGGTCAATTCCTCGCTGGCGGTATTGGGGCTCGATTTCGTGCTCACCGCCCTGATGTTTGGAGAGTGATGGTAATGAGCATTCGTGCAACCGAGATCGCGGTGGGCGCCTTTGTCGCCGTAGGACTGGTCGCCCTGTTCCTGCTTGCCATGCAGGTTAGCAACCTGGCCAGCCTGGGGAACAATGAGGGCTACACCATAACGGCACGCTTCGAGAACATCGGTGGCCTCAAGGTGCGTGCCCCGGTCAAGTCCGGCGGCGTGCGCATCGGTAAGGTGCGTGCGATCCACTACGACCCCGAGCGCTTCGAGGCCGTCGTGGAGATGCATATCGATGCCGCCTATGAGGGGTTTCCGGAAGATACCAGCGCGAGCATATTCACCGCGGGCCTGCTCGGTGAAAACTACGTCGGGTTGGAACCCGGTGGCGCTGAAGATGTCCTCAAGGACGGCGGTCAGATCCGCTGGACGCAGTCGGCCCTCGTGCTCGAACAGGTCATCGGACAGTTCCTGTTCAGCAAGGCTTCGGAATCCGACGACAAATAGTTTTTCTGATGAGGATTGGCTCAATGATGACCCGACTGATTTCCGCGCTGTTCGTCCTGGGTGCCTTGGTGGGCGTCTCCCCGGTCTGGGCGCAGGACGGCAAGGCCGCCGAGGATGCCGTGGCGGTGGTGCGCGGCACGTCCGAAAAGATGATTGAGACGCTCAAGGCTGAGCGGGAGAACATCCAGAAGGATCCGGCCCGCGTGCGCACCCTGGTCGAGGAGATCGTCGTACCCCACTTCGATTCCATCGCCATGTCCCAGCTGGTCCTGGGCAAGCATTGGCGCCGCGCCACCAAGGACGAGAAGATCGCCTTCATCCGCCAGTTCCGGACCCTGTTGATCCACACCTATTCGTCCGCTTTGTCGGAATTCAAGGATGAGGTGATCAATTACAAGGAACCCAAGATCAGTTCGGACGGTGAACGGGTCACCGTGCGTACCGAGGTGGTGCGCAGCAGCGGGCCGGAGATCCCGATCGATTACCTGATGCGCTTCCGCAAGGATCAGTGGAAGGTCAACGATGTGCTGATCGACGGTATCAGTCTGATCACCAACTATCGGGCCAGCTTCAGCGAGAAGATCCGCAAGGTCGGTCTCGATGGCCTCATCGGTGAACTCGAGCAGCGCAACGCGGATACCGGGACCCGAGCGGGTGGTTCGGCGTGAGTGAGGCCCGCCTCATTCCCGGTGATACCGGTTTCGCCGTCGTAGGCGATGTACGGCTGGACAATGCCATGGCCCTGCACGGTGCCGGGCTCAAGTTGGTCAAACGCCCGGGCACGCATCTGGTTGATCTCAAAGCCTTGGGGCGCGTGGACAGTTCATGTCTGGCTCTGATGTTGGAGTGGCTGCGTGCGGCCCGGCGCGCCGGTGGAGACTTGAAGTTTTTCTCCGCGCCGAAGCAGTTACGCGAGCTGATCGATGCCATGGGTGTCGGTGATGCCTTGGGGCTTCGTGGTACGTCGGCTTCATGAGCACCCCGGACGGGCGGTCGATGTGGGGGGGTGGTGAGACCGGCTGGGGATTCGAATCCCCGCGGTTTCCTTGATCGTGGCGGCCCACGCGGGTGCCGCGGTTCGGATTGAGGGCGTCAGTAAACGTTTTGGATCGCTGCTCGCCCTGGACGATGTCGGTTTTGATATCCGGGATGGCGAGTTCTTCGGTTTGTTGGGCCCTAACGGGGCCGGAAAATCAACGCTCATCGGTGTGATCGCGGGCTTGGTGGTGGCCTCCAGTGGACGGGTTGAGATCATGGGCCATGACGTGGTGGCGGATTTCCGCCGCGCTCGCGCGGCTCTCGGTGTGGTGCCCCAGGAATTGGTCTACGACCCGTTCTTTTCCGTTCGTGAACTGTTGACCCTGCAGGCGGGCTATTTCGGCCTGGGTCAGGCCAACAGGCCCTGGATCGATGAGTTGATCGAGACCCTGGATCTTGCGGACAAGGCGGATGAAAACCTCCACGCGCTCTCCGGCGGGATGAAACGACGGGTATTGATCGCCCAGGCCCTGGTGCACAAGCCCCGGGTGGTCGTATTGGATGAACCCACAGCGGGCGTTGACGTGGGCTTGCGCCGGTCACTTTGGTCGTTCGCGCGGCGACTGCATGCCGAGGGTCACACCATCGTGTTGACCACCCATTACCTGGAAGAGGCCGAATCGCTCTGCGACCGCATCGCGGTGCTGGACCAGGGACGCCTCGCCGCGTTGGACAGCAAACAGGCCCTGCTTGATCGGCACCCGTACAGCCTGCTCAACCTGCAATGGCACGGGGGGGCGCTGCCTGCCGCGCTGGATGCCCTGGTGACCGATGCCTCAGAGGGCAAGGCGACGCTGAGGCTGGTGCATGGTCAGGACCAGGTGGCGACCGTGCTCGACGCCATGCGCGCTGCCGGGCTTGTCATCGATGCGCTGAGTACGCGGAATCCGGGCCTTGAGGACGTCTTCATGAGCTTGACCGGAAATCAAGAGCCATGAACCGCTACGGCTTCTTTACGCTGTATCGCAAGGAGGTCATGCGATTCCTGAAAGTGTCCGTGCAGACGGTGCTGGCGCCCGTGATCTCCGCCATGCTCTACCTGATGATCTTCAGCCATCTTCTGGAGGAACGGTTGGAGGTGTATCCGGGGATCAGCTACGGCACATTCCTCGTGCCCGGACTGGTGATGATGAGCATGATCCAGAACGCCTTCGCCAACAGTTCCTCGTCGCTGATCCAGTCCAAGATGGCGGGCAACATCGTATTCGTGCTGCTGGCGCCCATTTCGGCATTGGAGTTCTTTGCGGCGTTCACGTTGGCCGCCATCTCGCGGGCACTGATGGTTGGCGTGGGGGTTGCCCTTGTGGCGGCGTTCTTCGTCGAGGTCACGGTTCCTCACCCCGTTTGGGCTCTGGTGTTCTCCGTGCTGGGCGCGGCCTTTCTGGGGGTGTTGGGCATCGTTGCCGGCATCTCCGCGGAAAAATACGAACACCTGGCGGCATTCCAGAATTTCGTGATTCTGCCCTTGTCCTTCCTCAGCGGGGTGTTCTATTCCATTCATTCCCTGCCCGGGACCTGGGCGGCTGTTTCCCGGTTCAATCCGTTTTTCTATATCATTGACGGCTTCCGTTATGGATTTGTGGGCGCGTCGGATATCTCGCCCTGGACGAGTCTGGCGGTCACCTCGGCCTTTCTCGTGGGGGTGACCGCGATAACGATCTACCTTCTGAACCGGGGCTACAAGCTTCGGAAATAGACCCAGGGTACGGCTGGTGTCGCGCCCCGGCTCACATTGAAAAACACATAAACAAACACCTTTGGGCCGGGCGACGGTTGAGCGGCCGTCCCGGGGTTCCCTGGTAGCTGAACAAACTTCATGGGCAAGCTGATCATCAAGGGGGGCGTTCCGCTGGACGGAAGCCTCCGAATTTCCGGCGCCAAGAACGCGGTGTTGCCCATCATGGCGGCCACATTGCTGGCCGAAGACCCCGTCACCATCGGTAATGTGCCGCATCTGCACGATGTCACCACCACCATGGAGCTGCTCGGCCGCATGGGTGTGCGTCTGATCGTGGATGAGCGCATGAGCATCACCGTCGAGCCCCGTTACATCGAGGACTTCGTCGCGCCCTACGACCTGGTGAAGACCATGCGCGCTTCCATCCTCGTTCTGGGCCCCTTGTTGGCCAAGCACGGGCGAGCCGATGTGTCGCTGCCCGGTGGGTGTGCCATCGGTTCACGCCCCGTGAATCTGCATATCGCGGGTCTTGAGGCCATGGGGGCCGAGATCGATGTGGAGGACGGTTATATCCGTGCGCGGGTGCCCGGCGGTCGCTTGCGTGGTGCTCGGCTGGTTCTCGATATCGTCACCGTGACCGGGACGGAAAACCTCATGATGGCGGCGGTTCTGGCCAAGGGAACCACCGTCATCGAGAACGCGGCCCACGAACCGGAAGTGGTGGATCTCGCCAACTGCCTCAATGCCATGGGTGCCCAGGTCAGTGGAGCCGGTACGGACACCATCACCATCGACGGCGTCGAGTCTCTGCACGGCACCGATTACCGCGTGTTGCCCGATCGCATCGAGACCGGGACCTATCTGGTGGCAGGCGCCATCACCCGCGGTCGGGTGTTGCTCAAGGATACGCGCCCCGATCTGCTCGAATCGGTACTGACCAAACTTGAGGATGCCGGTGCCCAGATCGATACCGGCGACGACTGGATTCAACTGGACATGCGTGGGCGCCGTCCCAAGGCCGTCACGGTGCGTACCGCGCCATATCCGGCCTTTCCCACGGACATGCAGGCCCAGTTCACCGCCCTGAACGCGGTGGCCGAGGGGGCGGGCACCATTGTCGAGACGGTCTTCGAAAACCGTTTCATGCACGTCCAGGAAATGCAGCGCATGGGTGCGAACATCCGTGCGGAGGGGAACATGGCCGTCAGTACCGGCGTTGAGCAACTCAAGGGCGCGCCCATCATGGCGACTGATCTGCGTGCGTCGGCATCGCTGGTACTTGCCGGTTTGGTGGCCGAGGGAGAAACAGTGGTCGACCGCATCTATCACATTGATCGTGGCTACGAGTCCATCGAGGAAAAGCTGGCCCGCCTCGGCGCCCGCATCCGCCGCGTCCCCGCCTGATGCACGCCCGGCTGAAGTCGTCGTGCGCACCCGAACAACCAAACGGATTCATCATCCATGACCCCGCTGACCATAGCCGTCTCCAAGGGACGAATTTTCAAGGAGGCATTGCCTCTTCTGGCCCACGCTGGCGTTGAACCCCTGGAAGACCCCGATACCAGCCGCAAGCTCATCCTGCCGACGACCCGCGAAGATGTGCGTCTGGTCATCATCCGCGCGACGGATGTACCGCCCTACGTCGAGTACGGTGGGGCAGACCTGGGTATCGCGGGCAAGGACGTCCTCATGGAATACGGTGGCAACGGTCTTTATGAGCCGCTGGATCTGCGCATCGCCCAATGCCGAATGATGACGGCGGGCTATGCCGATCCGCTGCCCGTTCGCGGTCGCATGCGCGTGGCGACGAAATACGTGGAGACCGCGCGCCAGCACTACGCCACCAAAGGTCAGCAGGTGGAGATCATCAAGCTGTATGGTTCCATGGAGTTGGCGCCCATCGTGGGTATGGCTCACGAGATCGTCGACCTGGTGTCCACCGGTGGCACCCTGGCGGCCAACGGTCTGGTGCCCCTGGAGCACATCGCGGACATCAGCTCGCGCCTGGTGGTCAACAAGGCCTCCATGAAGATGAAGCACACGGCGGTCACCGCCTTGATTGACCGTGTCGCGGAGGCCGTGCAGCAGCGCGCGGCCTGATTACAGACAAACAGTTCAGCACAGGGCCAAGCGGCCGGGTTCACCCAAATGGTTGCCATCACACGTCTCAGCACCCAGCAGCCGGATTTTGATCAGCGCCTGGCTGATCTGCTCGCCTGGGAGTCCGTCTCTGACAAACAGGTCAACGAGACCGTGGAGGGCATCCTCCAAGACGTCCGCGTGCGCGGTGATGCGGCCGTGGTCGAATACACCAACCGTTTTGATCGCATGAATGCGGCGTCCATGGGCGAGTTGATCATTCCGCCCGAACGTCTCGCCGCGGCCGAGCGCGCGATTGATCCCGCGGCGCGTGATGCCCTGCGCTTCGCGCGGGATCGTATCGCCGCCTACGCCGAGCGCCAGAAGATGGAATCGTGGCGCTACACAGAGGCCGACGGCACCGTGCTCGGCCAACAGGTCACGCCACTGGACAGGGCAGGGCTGTACGTGCCGGGCGGTTTGGCGGCTTATCCCTCCTCTGTGCTCATGAATGCCGTGCCCGCGAAGGTCGCCGGAGTGCCCGAGCTGATCATGGTGGTGCCAACCCCGGATGGCGTGGTCAATGAACTGGTGCTGGCCGCCGCCCACATCGCCGGGGTGGATCGCGTGTTCGCCATCGGTGGGGCCCAGGCCGTGGCTGCCCTCGCCTATGGAACCGAATCCGTTCCCGCGGTGGACAAGATCACGGGGCCGGGGAATATCTACGTCGCCACGGCAAAGAAGCTGGTCTACGGCACGGTGGGCATCGACATGATCGCCGGGCCGTCTGAGATTCTCGTGGTCTGTGATGGCGATACCGATCCTGACTGGATCGCCATGGACCTGTTCTCCCAGGCTGAACACGACGAAGACGCACAAGCCGTGTTCGTGTGCCCCGACGATGCCTATGTCGACCGTGTCCAGGAGAGTGTGGATCGGCTGTTGCCTACCCTCGAACGCTCCGCAATCATCGCCAGGTCCCTGGCGGATCGTGGCGCACTCATCACCGTCAAGGACATGGCCGACGCGGCGGACGTGGTCAATCGTGTTGCCCCGGAACACCTGGAGTTGTCGGTGGCCGATCCGGAAGCGCTGCTGCCGCTTATCCGCAATGCCGGGGCCATATTCATGGGCCGGTATACCGCCGAACCGTTGGGTGACTATTGCGCCGGACCCAACCATGTATTGCCGACATCGGGAACGGCCCGGTTCTCCTCGCCCCTGGGCGTTTATGATTTCCAGAAGCGATCGAGCATCATCATGGTGTCCCGTGAGGGCGCCGCGGGCGCTATCGGTCAGGCCGCTTCGACCCTGGCCAGGGGCGAAGGACTGACCGCCCATGCCCGTTCGGCGGAATCCCGCTTCGAGGGATGAAGGGACTGTCGTGATGCGTGTCCTCCAGGTGGTTCATGGTTTGCACCGGGGGGGGCTGGAGAACGGCGTGATCAATGTGCTCAACGGCCTCCCTGAGCGCATTGAACAGTCGGTGGTGTGTCTCGATTCGCTTGGAGAGATGGCCGACCGGATTCAACGCCCCGTACCTTTGACGGTGCTCGGCCGCGGACGTCACGACATCAAGGCGGTTTGGCGCCTGGCCCGTGTCATCCGGGAAACCCGGCCCGACGTGATTCATTGCCGCAACTGGAACACTTGGCCGGATACCGTGCTCGCCCATCGCCTGGCGGGGCGTCCCGGCCGACTGCTGTGGAGTTTTCACGGATTCATGGATGGGCGGGGTACGGCACCCTGGAGACGCAGGATCGCCTCGCGGGCTCTCGCCGCCATGAGCGATTGTCTGGCCGCCGTGTGCCAGGATGCGGCCGAGCGCTACGCGCGGGTAAACGGTCTTGCGCCCGAACGCTTTCGCGTGCTCTACAACGGCGTGGATACCCAGCGTTTCCGGCCCCGGGTTGACCGCGTCGAGGCAAAGCGCGTGGTCGGTTGGCCCGCGGATCGCTTATGCGCGGTCACCGTGGCGAGCCTCAGCCCGGTCAAGGATCACGCCGCCTTGGTACGGGCCCTGTCCATGCTGGGCCCCGCGGAGAGGGACCGACTGCACGTAGTCTTCGTGGGCGAGGGACGCGAACGCGCCGCGCTCGAAGGGTTGGTCCATGAGCTGGGGCTCGGTGGGGTGGTGAGTATGCCCGGGGGCTCGGACCGGGTCCCTGACCTCCTCGCGGCCGCCGATATTTCCATCCTTCCCAGTCGCTTGGAGGGCATGAGCAATGCCATTTCCGAATCCATGGCCGCGGGGCTACCGGTGATCGCCAATTCCGTCGGTGGGAACCCGGAACTCATCCTGGATGGTAAGACGGGCATTCTTACGACCCAGGGCGACGACCGTTCCATGGCCACGGCCGTTGGGCGCCTGCTCGCCGACGAAAGCCTGCGCGCCGATATGGGGCGCGCCGGACGGGTCAGGGCGGAGTCCGAATTCTCCATGCAGGCGATGATGGATCGTTACGCGGCTTTGTATCGGGAGCTGGCCACTTGAAGGTGCTGACCATCGGTCCTCTGCCGCCGCCAATCGGAGGCATGGCGGCGGTGGTGGCCAATCTCGAAAAGGAACTGGGCGCGCGCCTGGATCATCGCCTGCTCAACAATGCCAAGACGACGGCGGATGATCGCACCCTGTGGTCGGGCGTTCTGGCCCAGTTGCGCTTACTGGCGCGATTGGTCGCATTACTCGTCGGGTGGCGGCCGACGGTGGTGCACATCCATACCTGCTCCAATTTCACCTTCTGGCGTAATGGAGTGGACGTGCTGCTCAGCCGTTTGCTGCTGCGCCCGGTTGTATTGCATATCCATGGGGGGCGGTTTGACGAGTTCCTGGGAGCACTTGGGGCCGTGCGCGCCTTGTGCGCACGTCGAATCCTGCGGGCCGCGGCCCGTGTGGTGGTCCTAGGCGACGAGTGGCAGCGCCGCCTGGCGCCCTGGTGTGGGGCTGAGCGCATCGTGGTGATCAGCAATGGCGTACCCGTGCCCGCGCAAAGGGCGTCAGGCAGTAATGGAGAACGTCTCCGCGTGCTTTGCCTGGCCGCGTATACCCCCGCAAAGGGGCAGGAGGAATTGTTGCGCGCGGCTTCGGAACTGCCTGAACTGGAGCTGTACCTGGTTGGTAATGAGTTGAAATCGGGTGAGCAGCGGCGTCTGGAACAACTTGCCCATGAACTGGGTATGGCCGACCGGGTATGGATCACCGGGCCGCGGACGGGGGCTGAAAAGGACACCCTGTTCGATCACGCGGACCTGTTCGCTCTACCGTCCCATGTCGAAGGGCTTCCCATGTCCATGCTTGAGGCCATGGCCTGGGGGTTGCCCGTGGTCGTGACCCGGGTGGGGGCTATCCCCGAGGTGGTTGAGCCGGGCATACAGGGCACGCTGGTGAAACCGGGGGACGTGTCGGCGCTGCGGGACGCATTGCGCGCGTGGTCATCCGATCCCCAGGGACGCCGCGACGCTGGAGAACGCGGGCGACGTCTGGTTGTGGAAAATTACTCCGTGGAAGCGGCGGGGCGGGAGATCGAGGCCCTGTATCGGACCGTGAGCTGACGGGTTCGCACGCGATGCCGTAATGAGGAAGATCCGACCGCATGGCGGTAGCGGCCTCTCTGTCTTGGACTACCCACTGTGGAATAGCCGCCGCTCTCCGCTCCGGAGGCTGGGAATTTCCCTCTGAAAGAGAGTAGAATCCGGCCTCTTTTTGGCGGGCGCCCCTGCAAAAGTGGGGTTTTTGAGCGCCAATACTGAGCCGGGAGCGCACGTAAGCGCCCCACCAGACACAAGTTTCCGGGACGCCGCCCCGCGTGGCATCCACTCACACTTCTCAATCCTTTTGGAGAGCGAACCTATGGCAAGCGATGCGGTGAAAGACGGCGTCGACCTGGGGCGCCGTCGCATGCTGACCGCCACGACGGCGGTTGTTGGTGCCGTTGGCGCCCTGTATGCGGCAGTGCCCTTCGTCGCCTCAATGCAGCCCAGCGCCCGCGCCCGTGCGGCCGGCGCCCCTGTAGAGGCGGAAATCGGCGGCTTGGAGCCCGGCCAGAAAATGACGGTCGAATGGCGCGGTAAGCCAGTGTGGATCGTGCGACGCACGGAGAAAAACCTCGCCGACCTGCCAAGCCTGGATGGTGAGGTCAGTGACCCTGCATCCGATGTGCTCGACCAGCAGCCCACCTATGCCAAGAATCCGGCACGCGCCATCAAGGACGAATACCTCGTCGTCATCGGCCTGTGCACGCACCTGGGTTGCTCGCCCACCTACATGCCCGTGGAAGCACCGCCCGGCACCGACAACTGGAAGGGGGGCTTCTTCTGTCCCTGTCACGGTTCCAAGTTCGATCTGGCTGGCCGTGTCTACCAGGGTGTGCCCGCGCCCACCAACCTGGTGGTGCCTCCCCACAGTTATCTGACCGACACCCGCATCGTCGTGGGTGTGGACCAGGAGGCCGCCTGATGAACACCCTGTTTCAGAACCTGATGGGATGGGTGGACGACCGCTTCCCCGCCACCAAGATGTGGGAAGAGCACCTGTCCAAGTACTACGCGCCGAAGAACTTCAACTTCTGGTACTTCTTCGGCTCGCTCGCCCTGCTCGTGCTGGTCATCCAGATCCTCACCGGCATCTGGCTGACCATGAACTACAAGACCGATGCCACCCTGGCCTTCGGTTCCGTCGAATACATCATGCGCGACGTGGAGTGGGGCTGGTTGATCCGCTACATGCACTCCACGGGGGCCTCGATGTTCTTCGTGGTCGTCTACCTGCATATGTTCCGCGGCCTGATCTACGGTTCCTACCGCAAGCCACGTGAACTGATCTGGATCTTCGGCATGTTCATCTACGTGGCCCTCATGGCCGAGGCCTTCCTGGGCTACCTGCTGCCCTGGGGCCAGATGTCCTACTGGGGCGCCCAGGTGATCATCTCCCTGTTCGGTGCCATCCCGTTTGGTATCGGTGAGGCGCTGGCGGAATGGATCCGCGGTGACTTCGTGGTGTCTGACGCCACGCTCAACCGCTTTGTGGCCTTCCACGTCATTGCCCTGCCCATCGTCCTGCTGGGCCTGGTGGTCGCGCACATCATTGCGCTCCACGAGGTGGGTTCCAACAACCCCGACGGCGTCGAGATCAAGAAGAACAAGGACGAGAACGGCATCCCCCGCGATGGCATTCCCTTCCACCCCTACTACACCGTGAAAGACATCTTCGGTGTCGGTGTCTTCCTGATTATCTTTGCCCTGATCGTGTTCTATGCCCCCGCCATGGGTGGCTGGTTCCTGGAAGCGGCCAACTTCATCCCGGCCGATCCGCTGACCACGCCTGAGCACATCGTGCCGCTTTGGTACTTCACGCCCTTCTACGCCATCCTGCGCGCGGTGCCCGACAAGCTCATGGGCGTGATCGGCATGGGCGGCGCCATTGTCATGCTGTTCCTGCTGCCCTGGCTGGATCGCGGCAAAGTGAAGTCCATCCGCTACCGTGGCCCGATCTTCAAGGCCGCCATCATCATCTTCGCCATCAGCTTCGTGGTTCTGGGTTACCTGGGTACCCAGCCTGCTTCTGGCGTGTACGTGATCCTGGCCCGGATCTGCTCCGTGCTGTACTTCGCGTTCTTCATCCTGATGCCTTGGTACTCGAAGATCGACAAGACCAAGCCCGAACCTGAGCGGGTGACCTGATCATGAAGAAACTTATCGCAAGCATTGCCCTGATCATCCCCACCGTGGCTTTCGCCGCCGGTGGGCACGGTCCCGCCCTCGACAAGGCGCATGTGGATGTCCAAGACACCGCCTCCCTGCAGCGCGGTGCCAAGATGTTCGTCAACTACTGCATGGGCTGCCATTCCATGCAGTACATGCGCTACAACCGCCTTGCCGAGGACCTCGGACTGACCGAGGAGCAGGTGCTGGAAAATCTCGCGTTCGGCGATCAGAAGATCGGCGAACCGATGACCATCTCCATGCCCAAGGACCGGTCCAAGGACTGGTTCGGCAAGACCCCGCCGGATCTGACTGTCATTGCCCGCTCGCGCGGCGAGGATTGGTTGTACAGCTTCCTACGCGGGTATTACGCCGATCCGGGCAAGCCCACCGGTGTGAACAATATCTACTTCCCCGACGTGGGTATGCCACACGTGCTGGCAAGCCTGCAGGGCGTGCAGAAGGCCGTGTTCCACGAAAATGAGGATGCGAATGGCGTGGTTCACAAGACCTTCGAGGGCTTCGAGTTGGCCGAGGCGGGGGCATTGACCTCGATCGGTGACAACGGTGAAGCCGATACCAAGAAGTACGACCGTGCCGTGCGTGACCTGGTCAATTTCCTGTCGTACGCCGGGGAGCCGGCTCAGCTCAAGCGCGCTGAGTTGGGGCCCTATGTGATAGGATTCCTGATCATTTTCACCATCCTTTCGTGGTTCCTGAAGAAGGAATACTGGAAGGACGTCCACTGATCCGGATGGCCGGGAAAACGGTCGGGCCCAGCGCCCGGCCGGGGCGGACCGGCACAAAAACGGGGG